>JBAUJE010000223.1:0-47621 GCA_049683475.1 Coleofasciculaceae cyanobacterium
GTTCATGCTTATCCAAGTGATGAAGGCTTGTACGTTTATTTTGATGATATTACTCAGCGTAAACATGCAGAAGAGGCCCTACGGCAAAGCGAAGAAAGATTTCAGTTGATTGCTCAGGCAACCAATGAGACTGTCTGGGACTGGGATTTGCTAACCAATTCTATTTGGTGGAATGAAGGTATTCATACCATCTTTGGTTACTCGCCTGAGGTAGTAGGAACAGATGTGGACTGGTGGTATGAAAATCTCCATCCAGAGGATTGCCAAAGAGTTGCCTCACAAATTCAAGCAGTCATTGACAGCAATGAGTCCTCTTGGTCAGACGAGTATCGCTATCGTTGTGCTAATGGCAGCTATGCTTATGTTTTTGACCGGGGTAAAGTTTTGCGGGATGAGTCAGGTAAACCCGTGCGTATGATTGGTGGCATGATGGATATCACCAAGCGCAAGCAAGCAGAAGCACGGCTAAGAATAGCCCAAGAACAGCTTAGTCATTTATTAACTTCCAGTCCGGCGGTAATTTATTCTTGCCAGCCGGGGGAAAGTTACCAAACCACGTTTATCAGTGAGAATATTTCCTTAATGCTGGGCTATGACAGTCAAGAAGTTATGGCAGACAAGGATTTTTGGTTAAAACATTTCCATCCAGAAGATCTGAAACGTATCTTACCGGAACCAAACCGCATTTTTGAGCAGGGTTCCCAGATTCTGGAGTACCGCTTTAAGCATAAAGATGAGACTTACCGCTGGCTGCGAGATGAGTTGAAACTGGTACGAGATGATCGGGGTGAACCGATAGAAGTTGTTGGCTGCTGTGTTGATATCACTGAGCGCAAACTTGCCGAAGAAGAATTACAGCGTCAGCACCGTTGCTCTCAACTGTTTGCTGAAATTACCCTGAGAATCCGTCAATCCCTCAATCTAGAAGAAATATTAGCAACTACGGTGACGGAGGTACAAAAGATTCTCCAGGTTGATCGTGTTCTACTCTATCGCATTTGGCCCAATGCTACAGGTCGTGCTGTAACTGAGGCTGTTAACCCTGGCTGGTCTTCCATACTTGATCGGTCTTTTCCAGAAGAAGTGTTCCCTCAAGAGTATCAGGAAATCTACAGACAAGGCAAAGTGCAGGCAATTGCTGATGTAGAACTTGCCTATGCAGAGACGACTCCCTGTCTGTTGCAATTTCTTAAGCCTTGGTGTGTTAAGGCAAAGCTGGTGGTGCCGATTTTGCTCTCAGGACAACTTTGGGGTTTATTAATCGCCCATCATTGTGCTAGTCCTAGACCTTGGAGCCGCTTTGAAACCGATTTACTACAGCAGCTAGCAGATCAAATTGCGATCGCCTTGTCCCAAGCTCAACTTTTAGAGCAAGAAACCCGCCAGCGTAAGGAACTGGCTATTTCTAACGCTGAACTACAAGAGTTTGCCTATGTAGCATCTCATGATTTACAAGAGCCATTGCGTAAAATTCAAGCCTTTGGCGATCGCCTCGAAAGCAAGTTTGCCTATTCTCTCACAGATCAGGGGCGTGACTACCTAGAGCGGATGCAGAATGCAGCAGAAAGGATGCAGTGTTTAATTGAAGATTTGCTTAGCCTTTCTCGTATTACTACTAAAGCACGACCATTTGTAGACTGCTCTTTGAATCAGGTGGTACAAGAAGTAGTCTCGGACTTAGAGATACGCATTCAGCAAACCTATGGACAGATAGAAGTAGAGGAATTGCCAACTATTGAAGCCGATCCTGTGCAAATGCGCCAATTACTACAAAATCTGATTGCTAACGCCCTTAAGTTCGGTCGAGATGAGGAGCCACCAGTGATTAAGATTTATAGCCGACTGCTTCAAGAGCAAGCAGGACAAGTTATTGAGGGGGTAAATAATAATGCTGAGCTTTGTCAAATTTTTGTAGCAGACAACGGCATTGGCTTTGAAGAAAAGTACCTAGATCGTATTTTTAAAGCTTTTCAACGGCTGCATGGTCGTAGCCAATACCAAGGAACAGGCATGGGCTTAGCAATCTGCCGTAAGATAGCCGAACGTCATGGTGGCAGCATTACGGCTGAGAGTAGACCAGGGGAGGGAGCGACCTTTATCGTCACATTGCCGCTCAAGCAATCTCAATAAGAAGATATAAAGATGAAAGGACACCGACATCCCCTAACAATTTTAATGGCAGACGACGATCCCGACGACTGCATGTTAGCCCATGAAGCTTTAGGTGAACTGCACAAGAGCCACGATCTACGCTTTGTCGGTGATGGTGAGGAACTTCTTGATTATCTCTATCATCGCGGCAAATATACTCAGCGCGAAAGTGCACCCCGTCCGGCTCTAATCTTGCTTGACCTAAACATGCCAAAGAAAGATGGTCGTGAAGCCCTCAAACAAATCAAGTCAGATCCTCAGTTGCGGAATATTCCTATTTTAGTGCTGACCACTTCTAGAGCTGAAGAAGACATCCATCACAGTTATCATCTTGGTGCAAACTCTTTCATCACTAAACCTGTAACATTTAGTTCCTTAGTTGAGCTGATGAAAACCTTGAGCAAATATTGGTTTGAAATTGTTGAATTGCCTCAGGAGGAAGCTGGAGATCTAGATGGACAACCACCCACTCAGAGTTCTGCTCGTAGATGACGACGAAGACGATTATATTCTCACTCAAGACTTACTCTCTGAAAGCAAAGGAGCTGTTTTCGAGCTCGAATGGGTAGCAACTTATCATGCGGCCCTAGAGGTAATGGCTCACAATAATCATGATATCTATCTTCTAGACTATCGCCTCGGAGAATACAATGGGCTGGAACTTCTGCGTAAAGCTCTTAGCAACGGTTGTAGAGCGCCGGTTATTTTACTGACTGGACGAGGAGATCAAGAAGTTGATATCGAAGCAATGAAAGCGGGAGCCGCAGATTACCTGGACAAAAGCCAAATTAGGGCACCTTTGTTAGAGCGTTCTATCCGTTACGCTATCGAACGTAGGCGAGCCGAGCAAAAAATACGTGAACAGGCAGCTTTACTGGATGTTACCACAGATGCCATCCTTGTGCAGAGTTTAGATCAGCAAATTCTGTTTTGGAATAAGGGAGCAGAACGTCTTTATGGCTGGAAGATGGAGGAAGTGCTTGGTAAAAAGGCTGATGAGCTTCTAACTCATGAAGACATGATACCTCAACTCCAAGAAGCCCAAAACAAGGTTACTAACCAAAGTAATTGGTCTGGTGAGTTACATCAAATCGGTAAAGATGGAAAAGAAATCATTGTTGCCAGTCGTTGGACACTAGTACAAAACTTTCGGGACACTCCTAAATCTATCTTAGTCGTCAATACTGATATCACCGAAAAGAAAAAGCTCGAAGCACAGTTTTTACGCGCCCAGCGTATGGAAAGCATTGGTACCCTGGCTGGTGGCATAGCTCATGATTTAAACAACGTGCTTGCCCCGATTATGATGGCAGCTCAACTGTTAGAACTCAAACTCACCGATGAACACTCGCAAGAGTGGTTGGAAATTATCGAAAATAATGCGAAAAGAGGTGCTGATTTAGTCAAGCAAGTAGTCTCATTTGCACGAGGGATTAATGGGGCACGTACTCAGATACAAATCAGACATATAATTTCAGAAATTAGACAAATTGTTAGGGAAACTTTCCCAAAGTCAATTGAATTTGCGACAGATGTATCCCAAGAGTTATGGATGGTGTTGGGAGATATGACTCAACTGCATCAGGTGTTTATGAATCTCGCTGTTAATGCCCGTGATGCAATGCCTAACGGTGGCAGCCTAAGATTTTCTGCTACTAATATTTTTCTTGATGAATGTTATGCTGACAGCAACATTGAGGCTAAAGTCGGCTCTTATATTTTAGTTACTGTTAAAGATACAGGTACAGGAATTTCTTCGGAAATTCTGGATCGAATTTTCGAGCCATTTTTTACTACTAAAGAACTGGGAAAAGGCACCGGACTTGGCCTCTCTACTGTCATTGGCATTATCCAAAGTCATGGTGGTTTCGTCAAAGTGCATAGCGAATTAGGTAAAGGGACAGAATTTAAAGTTTACTTACCAGCACTAGAACAAAAAGAAAGTCAGGATTTAGTTCAACTTGATTTACCCTTAGGTCAAGGAGAGTTAATACTAGTTGTCGATGACGAAGAGGCAATTCGCAAAATTACTAAAACTTCGTTAGAGACGTATAACTACAAGGTTTTAACTGCTAATGATGGCATTAGTGCTTTAGCTTTATACGTTCAACATCAAGCTCAAATCAGTGTTGTATTAGTGGATATGATGATGCCTGCCATGACTGGCTCAAATACCATCCAGGCATTAAAAAAAATCCAGCCACAAGCCAAGATTATTGCTGTTAGCGGCTTGTCTTTTAACAATAACCTGTCTCAACTGACTAACCTTGGAGTTAAAAAATTCTTATGTAAGCCCTATACAAGTAGGGAATTACTACAAGCTCTGCAAGAAGTTATTAGAGTTAATTGAACTAGCAATTATCAAGGCTTTCAACACCCTACAACCAACCCAACTCACAATCTTTATTTTTGTCGAGGCACCTAAGTACTCTCTTTTCCCTTTTATATAAGTTAATCCTTGCCACTGCCCATTAAGTACAAGAGAGCCATGCGTATAGCAACACCACTATTGACCTGCTGAGAAATTAAGCTCAACTTAGGGTCATCCATTAAGTCAGAACTAATTTCAACACCTCGGTTGACAGGGCCTGGATGTAAGATTTTGACCTCAGGTTGACAAAGCTGAAGGCGATCGCGTGTAATCCCGTAATGCTGGTGGTACTCTCGCCAACTTGGTAACAAATTTGCCGTCATCCTTTCTTTTTGCAAGCGCAAGGTCATCACAAAATCAGCATTTTTCAAGGCGGGTTCTAAATCCCAGTGAATAAATAGCCCCCCAGGAGAGGCTTTTTCCCCTACTCCTTGACTTTGTTGCTGATGGTTACTGAAATACTGAGCAAAGAACTGAGGTACAAGAGTTGGTGGTCCTGCCAAATGCACCTGGGCACCAGCTGTCGTAAGACTCCAGATATTAGAGCGGGCAACTCGTGAGTGGAGTATATCCCCAACGATTGCAATCTTTTTCCCCGCCAGAAGTTTTGAACGAGGATGCTCAAAGTCTAGGACAGAACAGAGGGTAAACATGTCGAGCAAAGCTTGAGAAGGATGTTCATGTTGACCATCACCGGCGTTAAGAACACCAACCCGAACACCTAGTTTTTCCATCTCAGAAGCAACTGCTTGAGGTACTCCGGCTTCGCGATGGCGAATTACCATCAGATCTGCTCCCATAGCCAGATAAGTTTTGGCTGTATCGAGAATAGTTTCTCCTTTGGTTAAGGAGGAAGTTCCTGGTGCAAAATTAAGCGTGTCCGCAGATAGGCGCTTCGCTGCTAATTCAAAACTGCTACGGGTACGGGTAGAGGGTTCAAAAAACAAATTGGCAACGACGTGCCCCTGTAATGCTGGCACTTTTTTGGTTCGTCCAGAGAGTATCTGTCGAAAACTGGCAGCTGTTTGTATTACTGTATCGTATTCTTGCGGCGTAAAGTCAACCAGCGAAAGAATATTGTGGCGGTTCCAAGTAGTCGTAGCCATAGAGATAATTCAGAACTCAACACTCTCGATATTATCCGGATGAGTAGGGAAAGATAGGGAATGATCATGACGTAACTGCTGCTAGTGAGCGACAGCGAGAACAAAAATTGTACTCAAACGAAGATGAAAAGTATTAGGCAATATTTGGTATTTCTGGCGATAGGGACGACTGCTGTTGGCTTTGGTAGCTATGGTTTGCTTGCCTCTACCGGAGAGCCAGTTACTAAAGAAATTACTAGTACCATCATTGACAAGGGTGGTTCTTCTTCTGGCAAAGTAGACACTCTCTCTGTCAGTATCTATCAAGCTGACAGTCGGTGTGAGAACCTAGTACCGGAAACGGTTACTGTTCCGACGGCAAATGCTATAAGTTCGGCTGTTGGCATCGCCCTAGAGGAAAGAAACTCTAACGACTTTGAGATAGCTGGGTATCGCGTTTCAGTCAATACCCAAACTGGTACTGCTAACATTGATTTACGTTTATCACCTGATTCAAGGCGACAATTTGTCTCCCTCTCTAACTGCGAACAATTTGCTTTATTCGGGAGTCTACGCAAAACTCTATTAGGTAATTCTCAATTGAATATTAAGGATGTTCGCTTTACTGAACAGGGTAAAGAGCTTTATCTTTAGTTATATATATGGGGCTATGCTTAACTAGAGTAGTTATCAACTAACCTGATCCTAACCATAACTAACTTGGATGAGGTATTGAGCAGATTACTGAGTGTGGTGCTAGGCTAGTCTTGCTTGAGTATTTGCTAGTTACCTTAACTACTGAACACAGAAGTTGGAACTGCTTAACCGAAATAACCATAGCTTTGTTAGAGATTAAAAGCAGTGCTAGGAAAACTAGCTATACCCACTAAAATAACTAAAAGTAGTCAATTAGGTTAAGAGTAAAAATGGATGTAAAATTGGTTTTAGTCATACTGACAGTTGCCTTTAGTGTATTGTGCTTAATTTTTGGCACCAAAAACGGATTTTACGATTCGGACAATTATCATGGCAACGGTTCTGCCCATTAGGGTGGCTGAAGAGTTGAAGGATTGGTCATTTCTCTAAGTCTTCAAGTAGCAGGACTACTCAGTTCGCGGCATGGCACCTCGGATTTAGAAGTATTCCAAATGCTCTGTATTAGCAAAAAAAATAGTTAGAGGTAGTAAACAGTTATCAGGAATGCCCTAGCTAGACCAACTTATTACTCATTAAGTAGTGGGAAGTGCTTAGCTAGCTGAGCTGTTAACCAATCGCTTTTAGCCTCTAACCGTCCAGATTAAACATCACTAGATAGCAATAAAAAACAATAGCCCATAGCTACAGCCTTTACCAATCTTGTGTTAGGGGCTGACTGTGGCTAGCCCTCTTTGACAGTTCATGAGCAATCAACGCCCACTGGCATTTCCTGCCGATGATGATCGATTGACCTGTTTCCCCTATGCTGTCGGTCATGGCGAGGAAGGAGTTTGTTTATTAGTACAGATGGGGCCGTATCGTGTCCTTCTAGACTGTGGGTTAGCAGATATTTCCCCTCTACGAACAGCCGCTAAACCTCCCGTCGATTTAGTATTTTGTTCTCATGCCCACGCCGATCATGCTCGTGGGTTACTGGCGCTCCATCAAGCCTTTCCTCATTTGCCGATCTATGGTAGTGAGGTGACAACTCAGTTATTACCCCTCAACTGGTCACAATTGCCGGCTGAGGATATTCCTCAATTCTGCCATGCTTTACCTTGGCGAACACCCATTGAGTTCTTTGAAGGTCTTAGCGCTGAGTTGTTCCCTGCCGGACATCTGCCTGGGGCGGCCGTTATTTTGCTCACTTACACAACAGCTAATCGCACCTACAGGTTACTTTATACGGGTGACTTTTTCCGCTCTAATTTGCGCCTAGTCGAAGGATTATCTATTGAATCTCTTCGGGGTACACAAATCGATGTGTTGATTGTCGAAGGCAGTTATGGCACAGCAAGACATCCTCATCGGCGTCAACAGGAAAAACAGTTGATGGAGAGGATTGAGCTTGCTCTTACCTACAACCAGTCGGTGCTGCTACCTGTTCCTACCTTAGGTCTAGGTCAAGAAATTCTTATGCTTCTGCGCAGTCATCACCACTTCACAGGGCGCGACTTGGATATTTGGGTAGATGGTAGTGTCGCTGCAGGTTGTGACGCTTACTTAGAAGTGCTACCTTACTTACCAGCATCAGTACAGAACTTTGCTCGACACCAACCTTTGTTTTGGGATGAGCGAGTACGCCCCCGTGTACGTCGTCTCGAAGAAAGACAACGTAGTACTATTGGTCAATCTCCTTGTATTGTCCTGTGCGACGAAATCGTTAACTTGAGGGAATACCCGCAACTAGAACCCAATTCGACTCTGGTCATGTTACCTGAACGACCAGGATATTCTCTCAAAACAAAAAGATCGATAGCAACGAGTTTTGAGACTTATCTACTAGCAGAACATGGTGATTGTTTAGGAACTACTCAGTTAATTCATAACCTTCGCCCCCAACACGTAGTTTTTTTTCATGGTTCTCAGACTTATCTAGCAGATTTAACTAGCTTAGAAGAGTTACAAAATCGCTACCATCTACATTGCCCTGCGGCAGGCTTTTTCGTAGAACTGACCTTTGGCGAAAAGTTTATGCAACCAGCTCCGCCATTGGAAACAAACTACGAAGGTGAACTTACAGAGTCAGGTACAGTAATGAACATCACCCTATCTGAAGCGATCGCTTCAGATCCTCGCTGGTCAAATTTTGCCGATACCGGACTAGTAGAAGCTCGTTGGCAGGGGGAAGAACTAGTGTTGCGAGGATTGTCACAACGAGAAATCCTTTCCCAGAGCATTGCCAAATTGCCCTTGAATATCGAATGTTGCGGCAACTGCTTATATCAGAGAGGGCAACGCTGCTGGAATCGGGCATCCCCCCTTTATGGTTTTAAAGTCACACCAGAAGGCTATTGTCCAGTCTTTGAACCAGTTGAACCTCAGCCTGAGCTACCAGAGCAGATGGACAAGCCGTAGCTATGGCTGTAGGACACACAGGGAAAAGAGGTCATAGCCATTCGTAAGTGTCTGAGTGCGTAAGCCCTGATGCTACGGCAGGCTAGCATACTGTCGCAGCAGCAGCCTGCCGAGTTTTTCTGAAGATTTCCAGATAACTGAATCTATTCTTGATTAGAATCTTGGGAACGTGGATGGATTTGCTCTGCTTCTGGGCAGTCGTCAGAAACTAAGGGTTCTATATTTCCTCTCGGTACAGAAGCCAATTTCTGGGTTACAGAACCAATGCTTTCTAGGCGAACCATTTCCTCCCAGGAACTAACTTCATCTTCTTCATCAGTTTCGTAACGGATTGTGACTAAATCCCCTTCGATATCAACAATGCGGGCACGTTCAATCCAACGTTGCTGATCACGTAAGAAAACACATACCTCACGACCATCGCAACAGAGTTGATAAATCTTGCGATGTAGCATATTTGGCTTCTCCTGAGCAGATAACTCTTCCAATACTTGTCAAGCAAACGGCTCCTTGTTAAAGGAACACAACTGACTTGCAAACCTAGGGCAGGGCTAACTTTTACATAGCCCACCTCCTCAATTGGAGGGTATCGCCCTGATCTTTCCTCTTCTATGTTTAAAAGTTTAACTTGCATCCCACGGCAATCTTAAGAGAGATTTGAGATCATCTTCAATGGCTGAAAGCAACCCTTGACATATTCATTCCTTTGTGCGTACAGCTGGCTGAGCTTGGCTTAAGGGAATGACGGATGAAATGTGCCCTGTTGAGAGAGGAAAGTTATAAGCTGAGCTAGTATCGGCAGTTGCCGAAGCAAAGCATAAAGCAATTAAGCCAGTGCGACTAGCTCACTTTTGTCTAGGTAATAGACTCTGATTGGTCATTTGCATTTTTCAATTTGACCTTCCAGACTTTAACAATCCAGGCTTTAGTAATATTGTGACATACTACCCTCTCTACCTGCTTTGTGCAACAGTATATACTCTTTAATTATGCCGATCATGGATATCTGAGGATTCTACAACCCCTTGCTAATAATAGTACTAAGCTGTCACACATTTAATTTGACTCTTCGGGCAGATAGGGAGACAGGGAGACGGGGAGACGGTTTGAGAATTTCTCCCATCATCTGCTAGCGTCGAGCGAAGCCGAGACGCCAAATAGGCTTCATTAAATTTGCATTAACTTAGCTTACGCAAGGTTTCACGGTAACAATGGCAATCATTAATTAATGGCAGTTCAGATAGAGATGTTAGGAGACTATGAGTCACAACACCTTATCTCTCAATCACTTGGTCAGGTTTGGTGTTTCAGCCTTAACTAAATACCCTTCGACTCTATAACCTAGCCATCTTGAGATCAATAAACTCTGACAATCATGGTTTCATAGCGACCAAGGTCGTAATGCTATCGCAACGAGCTTCCCGTGTGACTTGACCTGAATTTAAAGCCTTATGAAGAACAGTCAAAGCTTCCAGGTCAGAACTTTGGTAACCTTTCATTTCTAATAACTGCCGGATTAGTCCCTCAGAGGCAACACTGAGGCAACCAGTTCTTATAGCTGACAGTACAAGATTGCGAATCATTCTACCAGAGTGCCTTCCTACGTAGGTAGTTTGTATTATCTGATTTTTCAGGAAAAAAAAACTGATACAGGTCAGTTGTTACTTGTGATGTCTGACACTGGCTAATGGTGATCTAAATTACATTCAGCTAGAACTTTAGCCTGAAAGTATAGCGATTAAGGGAAAGCAGGGGAGCGCGTGTCAAGTTATGAAGAGACAATGTGCAGAAAAGGCAACTGCCATTAAGACTTTATAAACCTGAGAGTAGTTTTGTCAAAAGAGTTTGTTAAAGTGCTGTTGCAGCTAACTAACATTAGAATTTGTAAGGTAGGAAAATGTCTGTGTTCGAGATAACCATCAAGCAAGGGCAGTACGAAACCTATGCCCTCAAAGACAAAACTGCTCAATCTCAACTAGAAGTAGTCCCTGAGCGTGGTGGCATTATCACTAGATGGACTCTCCAAAGTCAAGAGATTTTATACCTAGACGCTCAACGTTTTGCAGATCCCAGCTTAACAGTGCGAGGGGGAATTCCCATTCTCTTCCCCATTTGCGGTAATTTGCCTGACAACACCTACATCTATCAAGGAAAACAGTATCAGCTCAAACAGCATGGCTTTGCCCGCAACTTACCTTGGTTGGTTACAGAGCAAAGTACCAATGGTCTAGCTAGTCTAAGCCTTGTTCTCAACAGCAACGACGAAACCCTTGCTGTCTACCCCTTTGATTTCCAGCTAGCTTTTACCTATCAACTTCAGGGCAATACCTTAGAGCTTAAGCAGCGCTACACAAATAATTCTCCCGAACCGATGCCCTTTTCAACTGGCTTGCATCCCTACTTTTTAGCTACAGATAAGAGTGGATTAGAATTTGGCATTCCGGCCGGGGAGTACCAAGACCAGAACTCCCAAGAAGTTCATTTTTTCTCAGGAAATTTTGATTTGAGTCGAGATGAGATTGATGTTGCTTTTAAGCAAACTACTGATAATGCTGCCAGCGCGACTGATCGAGTGCGCCAGTTAAAAATTGACTTAACCTACAGTGATATCTATCAGACCCTAGTTTTTTGGACAGTAAAGGGCAAAGACTTTTATTGCCTCGAACCCTGGAGCGCTCCCCGTAACGCCCTGAATACTGGAGAACAGCTTACTCATTTGGCTCCTGGAGATAGCTTAGAGGCATCCGTCAGGCTAGTAGCAACATTTCTGTAATTTCTTTTTTCAAATGCTATTTATCTGTGCTACAGTAATAACTGGCGTTTGTCGCGCCTCTTTTTATTGGGTCGCTAGCTCAGCGGTAGAGCACTCGGCTTTTAACCGATCGGTCTTGGGTTCGAATCCCAGGCGACCCATATTTACCTAAATTTAGACCCTCCAGATTAGTAATGCAAGCAATTTTTTGAAGGCTAATTTAAGGCTGAAAGCCTTATATACCGCTCCTGCTAAATCTAGAAAATAGTGACTATGGGAACAAGTTATTGAGCAAACCAGAAAGTCCTTCTGAGAAGATTGCAAAGATTGTTTACTATAAGTCAGTAAAATACCTTAATATTGTCGTAAGAATTCCAGCTAGTCCAGAACTGGCTAGCTAACGGATTTTAGAAAAGATTAGGAGGATTATTATTTATGGCGCTCGTACCAATGCGACTGCTGTTGGATCACGCGGCTGAAAATGGTTATGGCATTCCAGCTTATAACGTAAACAATATGGAGCAGATCCTCGCAATTATGCAGGCTGCTGACGAAGCTGATAGCCCTGTGATTCTACAGGCTTCTCGTGGAGCACGTAAATATGCAGGTGAAAACTTCCTGCGTCATTTGGTTCTGGCTGCGGTGGAATCTTACCCCCACATACCCATTGCTATGCACCAAGACCATGGTAACAGCCCTGCAACCTGTTATTCAGCCATTCGCAATGGTTTTACCAGCGTCATGATGGATGGCTCCCTTGAAGCCGATGCTAAGACACCAGCTAGCTTTGACTATAACGTTAATGTTACTGCTGAAGTGGTAAAAGTTGCCCACTCTGTTGGTGCTAGTGTTGAAGGTGAACTAGGTTGTCTTGGTTCTCTCGAAACCATGACAGGTGATAAGGAAGATGGTCACGGCTTTGAAGGCACTTTAAGTAAAGAGCAGTTGTTGACCGATCCTGACGAAGCGGTTGAATTTGTTGAGCGCACCCAAGTTGATGCTCTCGCTGTCGCTATCGGTACTAGTCACGGTGCTTATAAGTTTACCCGTAAGCCTACTGGTGAAATTCTTGCCATCAGCCGCATCGAAGAAATCCATAACCGTCTACCCAACACCCACTTGGTAATGCACGGTTCCTCCTCTGTACCCCAAGAATGGTTAGACATGATTAACCAGTACGGCGGTAAGATTCCTGAAACCTACGGTGTACCCCTAGAAGAAATTCAAAAGGGTATTAAGAGTGGTGTACGTAAGGTCAATATTGACACAGATAACCGTCTAGCTATCACCGCAGCAATTCGTGAAGCGGCTTTCAAAGATCCTGCCAACTTTGACCCCCGTCACTTCATGAAGCCCTCTATCAAGTACATGAAGCAAGTGTGCTTGAAGCGTTACGAAGCATTCTGGAGTGCTGGTAATGCTAGCAAGATTAAGCAAGCCACCCTAGATGAGTTTGCAGCTAAGTATGCTAGCGGAGAATTGAGCGCAACAACCAAGAAGGCTGTAACTGCCTAAGTTTTTGAGATGCTCAAGCTGAGCTTGGTGCTGGTCTAAATTAAGATAGACACACTTACTAACTGGGTAGCTGTTAAAAGCTACCCAGTTTTTTGATTATTATGATTCCGTGAGCCAGGAGGAAAAAAAGAATGCAGAATAAATTCTTATAGAGTTTTGAGAGTTTAACGATGTTAATGTTGCTCTTTTGCGTAGGGAATAACCGTTATGGGCTGGAAATTTCTCAGGTGGTGGAGATAATTCCCAGAGTAATGCTCAGAAAACTTAACCAGGCTCCTGAGTATATCGCTGGTGTTTTTAACTACCGAGGTATGATTGTACCAGTTATCGATCTGTGCAATTTAATTCAGAGTTATCCCTGCCCTTCGGCTTTAAGTAATCGAATTATCATGGTTAATTATCTGGGTAAAGAGGGTTGCCGTCAGATTATTGGTTTGATGGCAGAACGGGTGACAGAAACCCTAGAAAGGCCAGATAGTCAGTTAATTGGGACTGAATTTGGGCTCAATAACGCTCCCTATTTAGGACAAATAAGCTCAGATGAGCGAGGAATGATCCAAAGCCTGAGGCTAGATTATTTATTGTCTGATCTACAGGTTACCTGTCTATTG
The DNA here is from genome assembly GCA_049683475.1 of Coleofasciculaceae cyanobacterium. Taxonomy (GTDB): domain Bacteria; phylum Cyanobacteriota; class Cyanobacteriia; order Cyanobacteriales; family Coleofasciculaceae; genus JBAUJE01. Next base: position 13,540 of record JBAUJE010000223.1, read on the forward strand.
CCAGCTCAGGAAGACTAATCGCAATGGCACAGGAAGATGTAGAAGTTTGGTTGAGGAAAAAAATTGGATTAGAGCCGAACTCTATAGGCTCTAATCAGATTGCTAGAGCCTTGAGGAAACGCTTCTTAGCTAGTGGCTTAGCCGATATGCATAGCTATTTAAGAAAATTGCGTACCTCAATTCAAGAGCAAGAAGAGCTAATTGAAAATATTGTTGTTCAAGAAACTTGGTTTTTTCGGGATAGGCACCCATTTAATTTTCTGGCTCGCCATGTCTCCTCTGAGTGGTTACCTAACCAGCCTCACAGTGTATTACGGGTAATAAGCGTACCTTGTGCAACTGGTGAAGAACCTTATTCAATTGCCATGACACTACTAGAAGCAGGTTTGAAGCCCAATCAGTTTCAAATTAATGCTGCCGATATTAGCAAACAAGCAATTCTCAAAGCTAAAGCTGCTGTTTATGGTAAAAATTCCTTTCGAGGGGAAAACCTTGACTTTCAAAAGAAGTATTTTCAGCCGACAGCCGATGGTTTTCGGTTATGCGAGTTGGTTAGAAATTCAGTCAATTTTCGGCAAGGCAATGTCTTAGAACCTCTGTTCCTAAGCGCTCAAAAGCCAATGCACATTATATTTTGCCGTAACTTACTGATTTATTTAGAAGCCTCGGCACGCTTAAGTATTTTAGAGGTTTTAGAGCGATCATTAATAAATTCTGGTCTGTTGTTTGTCGGTTCTGCTGAAGCGGGACAGATCACGAGCAACCAATTGGTTTCTGTTCGTTTCCCTCTTAGCTTTGCTTACCGGAAAGTAGGAAAGCGAAAGGAAAAGTTAAATCTTGAAATTAATCAATCAATAACAGCTCCAGCAGTACCCCAGTCTCGAAAATTGCCAAGAGCCACTACTGCACAGCAAAGATGTACTGCTCAGAAAAACCCTCAATTGCTACCTGCCTCACTACAAACTAGCAAGGAGCATATCCAAGGGAAACAAGAGCAAGATTCATTGCTAGAAACAGCGAGAAATTTAGCCAATCAAGGAAATTTGCCAGAAGCAGTCACACTTTGCAAAACTTACCTGCAATCAAATCGCACCAGTGCTAAGGCTTATGTCTTGTTAGGCGAAGTACACCAAGGGCTAGATAATAACAAAGAGGCCGAGAATTGCTACCAGAAAGCAATTTACCTAGAACCCAACTACTATGAAGCACTAGTTCACATGGCTCTTCTAAAAGAAAATAGTGGCGATCTCGAAGGGGCTGCAATTATACGTGCCAGAATTCAAAGATTGCCCAAGCAAGAATAGACTATGCCCCAGTATTTCAATTTTTCGGGTAAAGGACAGATTTAATGTTTAAAATGACCTTACAAAACAGGTTGCTTAGTGCATTTATGTTCATGGGCTTACTTGTTTTTGTTGTGGCTTTTATCGGTTGGCATACTAGCAATAGATTAATTGATTCGGTCAATGAACTAAGTAATGACCACCTGCGCAGTACTATCAGTTTGTGCAACATCAGTGAAGGGCAAAATAAAGCAGAATCAGCAGTCCGACTTCTCGCAGATCCTACCTTAACCGCAGAAGAAAGACAAAACGCTTTAACCCAAAAAGATGAAGCTTGGACAGAACTCAACAAAGGGTTTGAACAATATCAAGAAACTCCCAAAGGACAAGAAGAAGAGGCACTCTATCAACAACTAGAGCAAACTTTACTTACCTGGAAAAATGCCCATAATAAGTTTTTGGGGCTAGAAGAGCAATTTTATCGTTTAGAGATACCCAACCCTTGGCAAAGAGAAGCACAACTGCTCAGACAAGATCAAGGGAACTCCCCAGCTATGGAGAGAGTGCGAACAGCAATTGCCTTGCGTCAAGAAATGAGTGAAGTTGGCTCTAATGAGAAAAGACCTGCTTTTAGGAAAGTTGATGAAACAACCCAACAAATCCTACAATTCAACGCTGGGGAAATACAAGAAACCCAGAATGCAGCTACAGGAGATGTGTCTCAAAGCAGATTTTGGGCAATGCTAGGTATGGCTATTGGTCCTCTCACTGCCCTACTCCTAGGTCTTTACTTTAGCCGGACAATCGCTAAACCATTGGAAACCCAAGTTCAACAGTCTGGGATTCAAATTACTGGCTCAACTACCCTAATTGCTGCCTCTGGCAAACAATTAGAAGGGATGATGAGCGAACAAGTAGCTTCAACAAATCAAGTGGTTGCCACAGCCAGGGAAATTTCAGCCACGTCTACAGAACTAGTACAAACAATGGAGGAAGTTACGGCCCTGTCCCAAAGCACAGCCTATGCCGCTGACAATGGTCAACAAGAACTAGTTCGGATGGAAAAAACCATGCGCCAGTTATCAGAAGCTACCATTTCTATCTCCACCAAACTTGGGGTAATTAGTGAAAAAGCCAATAAGATTAATAATGTTGTCACCACCATTACAAAGGTAGCAGACCAAACCAATTTACTCTCCCTCAATGCCGCCATCGAAGCTGAAAAAGCAGGAGAATATGGGACAGGTTTTTCCGTTGTTGCTAGAGAAATTCGTCGCTTAGCAGATCAAACTGCTGTGGCTACCTTAGAAATTGAACAGATGGTCAAAGAGATGCAATCAGCTGTTTCTACTGGTGTAATGGAGATGGATAAATTTAGCAAAGAAGTAAGCCGTGGTGTAGAAGATGTCGGCAATATTAGTCTGCAATTGGTGCAGGTAATTGAGCAAGTGCAAAACCTGACACCACGCTTTGGAGTAGTGAATCAGGGGATGGAAGCTCAATCTCAAGGTGCTGTACAAATTAGTCAGGCTATGGAGCAATTATCTGAGGCATCACAGCAAACAGCCGAATCCCTACGGGAAATTAACCATGCTATTGAACAGTTAAACGAGGCGGCTTGTGCCTTGAAGCAAAAAATACTTAGTATATAAATATTCCGCTTTGCTTATGGTGAATGATTACGAACAACCGGCAACTACTAACAATTGCTGGAACGAAATTGGAGTGGGAGGAAACCTTTCTTGTCGGGAGCTAGAAACAGTTATTCACTGTCATAACTGTCCTGTCTATGCTACAGCTGGGCGCAATTTATTGGAACGTGAAGCACCAGCAGGTTACCTTCAAGAATGGACAAATATTCTGGCTCAGGAAAAAGAAGATAAAGTCAGTAAAGAAAGAATATCATTAGTTATCTTTCGGCTTGCTAAGGAATGGTTAGCCCTACCCACTGAATGCTTTAAAGAAATTAAAACCCCCCGTGTTATTCACACATTGCCTCACCGTAGTAACAAAATATTTCTAGGTTTAGTTAACATGCGGGGACAAATTATGATGTGCGTTTCTTTGAAAGCGCTCTTGGGGATAGAAGAAAAAACTGCCTCCTCTGAAAAAATTAATCCTGTTGTCTATGAACGAATGGTAGTTATTGCAAAAGAAAAAGACCTATGGGTTTTTAGTGTTGATGAAATCTATGGTATTTGCGGCTTTTCATTTCATGAATTACAAGATGCACCGGTGGTGATTACTAAAGCTACAGAAAGTTATACCAAAGCAATAATTAACTGGCAAAATAAAAAAGTTAGTTGCCTTGATGAAGAGTTGTTGTTCTATACCCTCAATAGGAAAATTCTGTGACTAACAGCGGACAGGATATGGGCAATTTCTCCATGTTGGATTTATTTAGCATGGAGGTAGAGACTCAGGCAATAATTCTCAACGAAAATTTGTTAGCGGCAGAAGAAAACCCCCAGTCCCCCCAAGAATTAGAATCCCTGATGCGTGCCGCTCATTCTATCAAAGGTGCCGCTCGCATTGTTGAAATTGAGGCAGCAGTTAAAATAGCCCACGCTATGGAAGACTGCTTTGTTGCGGCCCAAGAAGGGAGAATCCACCTGAGAGGAAATGAAATTGACCTGTTACTAGTAGGTGTGGATCTTCTATTACGTATTAGCCAGCTTAAAGAGGCAGATTTAAACGTTTGGTTATCTCAACAAGCAGGAGAAATTGAGAATTTAGTCACGGCTTATGCTGGCATGCTTGGATCAGAAACTAGAGAGGCTGAAGAAACGCCAACTATTACAAGCCAAATAATTTCAGAGCAAGAAAATATAAATTTACTAGAATTACCTAGCCAAGAGTTACCCTCAGCCACCAGAGAGACTGAAGTTTCTTTCGAGGAAGTTACAACACCCGAGCAAGAAACGGAAGAGTCAAATCAAACGAAGCAGTTACCTTTAGAAAATATTTCAGAACAAACAACAGTAGAACCTTTTACTAAATCTGATGTTCACAAGCTAAGCTTTTCTGATAAAACTACCTCTTTAGAATTAAACTCTCAAGCAGCAACTCAACTTACAAATCGAGTTGTTAAAGTAAACGCAGAAAACTTAAATAGCTTAATGGGTTTAGCTGGTGAGTCTTTAGTCGAGGCAAATTGGCTACAGCCTTTTGCTGATTCTTTACTCAAACTCAAGCAACGTCAAGGGGAGTTGTCTAGTATTCTCGATAAATTACAAGAATCCCTGGAAGAAAAGCAGTTAAATCAGCTAGGTCAAGAACATTTAAATGCTGCTCAGCAAAAAAGCCATGAATGCCGTGACATTCTATCAGAACGACTGAATGAACTAGAACAATTTTCCCGTCGTTTTGCCAATCTTTCTGACCGTCTCTACCGCGAAGTTATTGCCTCTCATATGCGCCCTTTTGCTGATGGGATGAAGAGTTTTCCTCGCATGATTAGAGATTTAGCAAAGCAGTTAGGTAAAAAAGTTAAGTTTGAGGCTATTGGCAAATATACCCAAGTGGATCGGGATATTTTAGAAAAGCTAAAGTCTCCCATTACTCATATTCTGCGTAACGCCATCGATCACGGTATTGAGTTGCCAGAGAAACGTTTAGCTGCTGGTAAACCAGAAGAGGGGAAAGTGCGTTTAGAAGTAAGTCATCGAGGTGGGATGTTATCAGTTACTATCTCTGATGATGGCAAAGGTATAGATTTAGAGAAACTGCGTCAAAAAATTGTCAGAAAGCAACTGGTAAATCCGGAAATGGCAAGTCAGTTAACAGAAAATGAGCTGATGGAATTTATCTTTTTGCCCGGTTTTTCCACGAGTCGTCAGGTGACAGAAATCTCTGGTCGTGGAGTTGGTTTAGATATCGCCAAAAGCATGGTGCATGACGTGGGTGGTCACTTAAAAGCCATTTCTAAACCAGGAAAAGGTATGAGTTTTCACTTCCAATTACCCCTGACACTATCAGTAATTCGTACTCTATTAGTTGAAATTGCAGAAGAACCTTATGCTTTTCCTCTTACTCGTGTCGATCAGGTGCTGATGATTGCCAAAGAAAAAATATCAGTGGTAGAAAATCGTCAGTATTTTAGCTTGAATGAGCAAAATATTGGTCTTGTAACTGCTCATCAAGTGTTGGAGCTAAAAGAATCTAATCTTAACTTAGAAGCATTACCAGTTGTTGTAATCAGTGACAACTTAAACCGCTATGGTCTAGTGGTAGATCGTTTCTTAGGTGAGCGCAGTTTAGTAGTTAGACCTTTAGAACCAAGACTAGGTAAAGTTCCTGATATTAGTGCTGCTGCCTTGATGGAGGATGGTTCGCCTGTTTTAATTATCGACGTTGCAGATTTAGTACGTTCTATTGATAAACTACTTAACCGAGGCTTTTTGAGTCAGGTTAGTCAGAATAAAAACGTTACCTCAATCAAGCAACAGAAAACTATTCTGGTCGTTGACGACTCGATTACCGTTCGGGAAATGGAACGTAAGTTACTGCAAAATAATGGTTATCAAGTAGATGTAGCAGTAAATGGCATGGAAGGATGGAACGCTGTTCGCACCAATCACTACGATTTAGTGATCAGCGACATTGACATGCCTCGGATGAACGGCATAGAACTAGTAGGTCAGATCAAGAACAATCCCAATCTGAAGTCAATTCCTGTGATCATTGTTTCTTATAAAGATCGAGAGGAAGACCGTCTACAAGGTCTAGAAGCTGGAGCTAATTATTACTTAACTAAAAGCAGTTTTCATGATGATAGTCTACTCAATGCTGTAATCGACTTAATCGGTCATTAGTCCTTATTTGATTAGTTCTTTAAGGCTTTAATTGCTAAGATAACTGACTTGTTATAATTTTTACTAATAATTAATAACTGATGAGGATCGCTATTGTTAATGATGTGCTAATGGCAGTGGAGGCAATGCGGCGCGTTCTGAGTACTGTCCCAGAATATGAAATAGTCTGGGTGGCCCATGATGGAGGCCAAGCCGTGCAAAAATGTGCCCAGGATACTCCAGACCTAATCTTAATGGACTTGCTCATGCCCGTGATGGATGGTGTGGAAGTTACCCGTCGGATTATGAAAAATTTCCCCTGCGCAATTTTGGTGGTGACGGCTAGTGTCAAAGGTAACTTAGCCAAAGTATTTGAAGCGATGGGATACGGTGCCTTAGATGTTGTCAGTACACCAGTTTTGGGAATTCAAGGTAACTCCGAAGCCAGTCAAGCTTTGCTCACTAAAATTGCCACAATTGGTAAACTAATTGGTAAATCAGCTCCTTCTCACCCACTCAAACCGACTCAAGCACCTAAAGGCTTACTACCAACTGTCAAATACTATGTTCCTCGCCTAGTAGCAATTGGTGCTTCTACCGGGGGGCCGAAGGCTCTAGGAACAATTCTCTCCCACTTACCGGGTAATTTACGAGCAGCAATTGTGATTATCCAGCATGTGGACGCTCAATTTTCCCAAGGTTTAGTTGATTGGTTGGATAAGCAAACACCCCTGTCAGTTAAGCTAGCCAAGGAAGGGAGTTGTCTAGAAGCAGGAAAAGTTGTAGTTGCAGGTACAAACGATCACCTAGTTTTAAAATCTAATTTGACCCTCGCCTATACTCCTGAGCCACGCAATTATCCTTACCGTCCTTCAGTGGATGCTTTTTTCAAGAGCTTAGCCCAGTACTGGCCTCGTAAAGGAACTGCTGTATTGTTAACAGGTATGGGTAGGGATGGAGCTGAAGGTTTGGGTCTGTTACGAGCCCAAGGGTGGTATACAATTGCTCAGAATCAAGAGACCTGTGTTGTCTACGGTATGCCCAAAGCAGCAGTGCAGTTGGATGCAGCAGGCCAAGTTTTACCAATTGAGGCGATCGCTCCAGCCATCATTAAAAGGTTAACCATGTAACATTCCTATGGCTCCAAGGTGTTATTGACTCTCGAAGGTTATGAGCATGGGTAGACAGGATGATTCCGGTACTGAAATTTATTCACCTTTGCCAGAGCATCCTATTACAGTTCTACTCATTGATGATCAACCGATGATTGGTGAGGCAATTCGCCGCATGCTCAAGGCAGAAGAGGATATTATTTTTCACTACTGTAGTGATCCAACTCAAACTCTAAAAATTGCCAGGGAAGTTTCACCAACAGTCATTTTACAAGATTTAGTCATGCCGGATATTGACGGCTTAATGTTGGTGCGTTTTTTACGATCTAGAGATGCGCCTACCCGCAATGTTCCGCTGATTGTCCTCTCTAGTAAGGAAGAGGCAAAAGTTAAAGCTGAGGCTTTTAGCCTGGGAGCCAACGACTACTTAGTCAAACTACCAGATAAGCTTGAGCTGATTGCTCGTATTCGTTATCACTCTAAGGCTTATATTAACTTTTTAGAACGAAACGAAGCTTATTTAGCGATACAAAATTATTTAGAAGAATTGGAAAGTAAGAATGAACTAATTCGCCAAATATTTGGGCGTTATCTGAGTAATGAAGTTGTAGCAAATTTACTGGAACATCCGGAAGGTCTAAAGCTAGGTGGTGAAAGACGTAAAATTACAATTCTCACCTCTGACTTGAGAGGATTCACCAGCTTTTCTGAAAGATTACCACCGGAAGAAGTGGTTAAGATTCTCAATCTCTACCTTGAACGCATGGCTGATGTTATTACCTCTTATCAAGGAACCATTGATGAATTTATGGGAGATGGCATTTTAGTTTTATTCGGTGCTCCTACTCAAAGAGAAGATGATGCTCAAAGAGCAATTGCTTGTGCAATTTCTATGCAAGTAGCGATGAAAGAAGTCAACGGTAAAATGAGGCAGTGGGGATTACCTTCCTTAGAAATGGGCATCGGTATTAACACCGGAGTAGTGGTAGTGGGAAATCTTGGTTCGGAGAAACGCACGAAGTACGGTGTTGTCGGTAATCAAGTTAACCTCACCTATCGTATTGAATCTTACACAATTGGTGGCCAAATTCTTGCTTCTGAGTCTACCTTTAAAGAGGTTGAAGAGAGCATTAAATTTGATGGATATAGACAGGTACAACCAAAAGGTGTAACCCAACCAATTACAATCTATGATGTAGTGGGTATTGGCGGAATATACAACCTTTTTCTGTCTAAGGAAAAAGACACATTCTTTCCTCTACCTGAAGCCATCCCTTTACAATATACAATCCTTGAAGGAAAGAGTGTGGGGGAAAATGTCTTTAACGGTAGTGTCGTCAAGCTTTCAGCTAAGGGTGCGAAGATAGACTCTAATCACAGAAGAAAAGACGATCTACCGCCTGAGTTAAGTAATATCAAAATTAACTTTTTAGACTCGACCCAAACAGAAGCTAGTGAAGATATCTATGCCAAGGTTCTAGACAGACCGACGGAAAATGGTAGTTTCTATATCCATTTTACTGCCAAACCTCCCGCCATAGAAGTGGAACTTTGTAATTTATATAAATTGATTTCAACAAACACTAGCCCATTTTAGTGATGAAAACACTTTGCCGTCTATCGCAAAATTTTCCATGAAGCTTTCAGAACGCTTTATCGACGCGCTAACTTTTGCCACCGAACTCCACTCTAACCAAACTCGCAAAAGTGGAGGGGTGCCTTATATCGCTCATCTGCTAGGTGTTGCCAGTATTACCTTGGAACACGGAGGCAACGAGGAAGAAGCGATCGCTGCCCTACTCCATGATGCCATAGAAGACCAAGGTGGTGCTGCCACTAGGGAAGAAATTCGTCGCCGCTTTGGGGAGCCATTGTGGACGGTTGCACTGATTCTGATCAAACACCTAAGCCTCCCTGGCGTGAGCGTAAAGAGGCTTATATCGCTCACCTGAGCCAAGCATCAGCTTCCGTGCTTTTAGTCTCTGCCTCGGATAAGTTGTACAATGCTCGCTCAATTCTCAAGGATTATCGACAGATTAAAGATGCTGTCTGGGAGCGCTTTCATGGCGGTAAAGATGGAACCCTGTGGTATTATAGGAAGCTAATCAAAACCTTTCATGCTGCCGGCACAACACCTCTAGTTGAAGAGTTAGAGCGGGTAGTAAGAGAAATCGAAAAACTGTCTGGATTGACCGAAGATAAACAGGAGCTAGAAACTATTGATTAGTTGCGACGCCGCTGATAATCTTCACTTGACTTAGGGTCTAACTCCCAGCGCTGTTGATCCCGTCTGTCCAGGGTGTCTTTGACTTGAACTGGTTCTTTTTCTGCTCCTTCAATGCCGACGGCCTTTTCCAACTGTTCTGTCACATTTTGGTCGGGTGTGGGAGTTGTACCCCCCACGGATTCTTCCCCTACTACTTTGGCTTGATATTGATTTGCGTCTAGATCCCCTCCCGTTGTTGTGGCAGTGCTTGCCATTGTTTCTGTTGCCTCTTCAATGACTTCCCCTAAGCCTGTATTGCGATCTACGATCCCCGCTTCAGCTAGATCAACTTGTTCATCTTTTGGCAAAGAGGCTTGAATTTCGTCTGTTTTAGGTGTTTCTTTTTTCATAACTTCGTTATTAGAGATTCATCACGTTCAATCAAAGGTTAACGTTTTGAAGACAAATTAGTTTATTACTTTAGAGAGAAAAAGATGCAAATTTTCTGAACTGAGTAGAATCTCTGCCGTCAAGCTCTTAGTAAGTTTGAACTGTAGAGAGCTAACTAAGATGTTCGTTATTTAAACCCTATTGTTAGTAATTGCGAAATTCTTACAGTGCGACCATCTTGGTTCCTACTTACACCCAATTTGAATACGTGACAGCTGAAGAGGTGACAGTTTACCAAGGCTCACCAAACAAAGCCAACCAAAGAGGAATCATTAGTAGAAGCATTGTCGAGGTTAAAACAATACTGCTAGCAATGGTATCTCGCTCAAGTTCGTACTCTTCTGCCAGAATCAAACTGGCAAAAGCTGTCGGCATACCTGACATCAACACCAATGCTAATTGAGAGGTACGAGGTATGCCAAGTAAGGTTGTCCCAAAGCCAACTATGATAGGTAAAATCACAACTTTTAAAAGGCTAGGCAAAAGTGCCATCTGAAAGCTTTTCCACCCTTGAATCTGTCCGAGTCGAATACCCATTAAAAGAAAGGCACAAGGAATAACAATCCACACAGAAGCTTGTAGTCCCGATTCAATAGAAGCAGGTAGCGCCACAGAACGAGTGAAGAAGCCAACTATGAAAGCCCAAAGTGAAGGAACAGATAGGACATCCCTGATCTGAACCCACCAATGATGGTATTGGTCAGAATGCCCAAAGTAACTTGCCACCAAAACGCCAATTCCGTAGGTGCCAAGAATATTTTGGCTAATACTGTAGAAAACAACTAAATTAAGTGCCTGATCGTTTACTAATAAAGGAGCGATCGCTAAGCCGATAAAGCCTGTGTTCCCTAGGGTAGCTGAGAGAATAAAGCTCCCCTGAAAAGAGAGTTTTTGTAACTGATGCTGGTAGCTTGAATTATCTGAGGCAAGACGTTTACCTAGCTGTAAACTTAACCAGGCAAGGGTCAGACTAACCATCAGACTTACTAATACAACTGTCGTAGACCAAGCAATTCCTTCGGAGAATTTTGTCCTACGAGCCAGCGCTAGAATTTCTAAGGGTACTCCCAGCCAGTAAAGACCACGTCCTAGCAGTCGTGGCAAGTTCTGCGGAATGAATTTAAAAAGTAGTAGACCCAGCCCTGTCCAAAGGATGAGGGGAGTATAGGCATTGAGCAAGATTTCCGTCAACTTTAGCCATTTGCTATTACTCATTAATCATTGGTTGTTAACGACTAATGAATCTCAACCGGCTAGTTACCTTATAACAGCCATATCTTTGATGAACCACTGATCATCCTTACGTACTAAGTCGTATCGAACTCCCAAGTTCTCACTGTAGGAATTACCTTGGCTAAGCTGACCCCCTTGATAGAATCTTGCTTCCTCAGTCACGGCTGCTTCGACCGTAGCTATATCTGAGTTTGCCTGATTAGTTTCTACAGAGTTGATAACAACATTGTGCTTATATCGCCAGTAAGAATTATTTTGCTTAGCTGCTTGAGCACTTTTTCTTCTAGCAGAGAGAGCTGGCTCTACCAAAACTTTCTCTAACTGATCAATTTGGTGATTACGACCAAAGGCTAGGGACTTTGCTGAAAGCCAGGTTTGAATTATTTCTTGAGCAATTTCGTTCGTCAAAAGACCGTCTGGAGAAACCATCCCACTTCCAGGCTCAGGAATTGCTACTGGAGGTCGCGCGAGTTCAACTAGAGGCTGTTCTCCCTCTAGCACCGGAGCAGAGAGACTTTTTAGAGTTTTCTGTAGCCAGCTAATCATTAATCCGAGAAGTACTAATCCTACCAGACCGGAAATCGCAAGTACTACCAGGTTTTTGACTTTAAGATTAGAACTTGATTTCCTCGCTAAACTTGGATTGTGATTAGGTGGTAAGCCTAAATCTGCCTCACCGGAACTTGATGATGCTCCCGGCAAAGAGTCTGCCCTCTGTAAAGGTTCAGTATTACCCCTAGGCTGAATCTTTCTGCGCCGTGAACGAGCAGAAGGATCACTAACTAGACCTGAGATTTTTGAATCAACTGCTTCGCTGGTTGGGGCGATCCTTTGGGCTGCGGGCAAAGTTGATACACCGTTGGAGAATCTGCCCCCTGTGGTATTATCCGCTGCTGCTCTCCGACTAGCTGCGCTGCTGGCTTTTTCTCGACCTGCCCACTTTGAACCAGCTAATGCCTGAGCTGGAAAGGAATTTTGTTGCGAATTTTTTGCCCCTTCTCCATTAACCTGAGCTGGGTTCGTCTGAGCATAGGCTGCTGGCTCACTAGCACCTATCGAATTAGTGCTTGCATAGGTTGGTTTACCTGATTGCACAACAGCCCATTCACTACCATTTTCTTCTGATGGCTCTGGCAAGTCCTCTAAATACGCCTGAACTTGCTCGTCTGCAAAGTACTCTTTTAAAGATGCCTTCTGCTCTGCTAAGTCTCGGAAGTGTGGAAATACCGAAGTTTGCAGCCAACGCTCTCCGTACAGACACAGTCCAGGTAATAAGTCGGGAGCGCCTTGGGAATGTTCTCTAATGAAGGCGAGAGGTTCGTATTCCTGACTCAGTTCTAATGCTTTAGAAGCCTCTTCTGTCTGACCTAAGAGCAGGGCACAAACGGCTTGTTCTAAATGGACATCTTGACGCCGCCCTAGGCGCATGAGCATTTGCTTGGCACGAGCAATCAAAGCTGGCTGCCTTTGGGCAAATCCTCGTGCTAGTAGGGCATAAACCGCTAGGTAAGTTGCTACTGCCGAGGGACGACGCGCTTCAGTTTCAAAGAGAGCTTGCTGTTGAGCTACACTCAGATAACTACGGAGCTGCTGGATGAAGCGGAGAAAGTCATCGATACTCAATCCTGATTGATCATCACCGTTACCATCAATTCCCCCGCGCTCCTCTAGCATCTCTTGCAGCAGCTGTAAGCCTTTTTGCCGCTGAGCTATATTTTCTTCTGGTAGTGCTAGTAATTCCAGAATACGATAGGGACGAAGTTTGTAGAGATCTGCCTGGATTTCTCCTCGCGCAGCAGGGAACACGCTTTCTTGTAGAAGTAACTCTTGACCTTTACTCAGGGAATTAGCTGCATTTTCGTACTGACCTTGTTGCCATTGCTCCCGACCTAATTCTAAACAGGATAGAGCTATGGTCAAAACAATGTCTGGTCTGACTAATTGGGGATCTCCCCAGCGACCTTTGTCTAGACCGATGCTGTCACGACTACTCAGCAACGGTTGCCCTAGTTTGAGAACTAGTTCGTACTCTCCAAGTTCTTGCAGAATTAACAAAGCCCCGACAAATTGCTCATCTTTAATTTCGATGCTGGGGGTGTGGGGTTCGGTGGTTACTCCTTCTGTTGCTTGGTTAGCAGTGGCAGACCTAGGCAATGTCTGACGCTCTGCTGCCTGTTCATAGGTAGTAGTCAGAAAGCTCTCATCATAGACTTCGCGCTTTTCTGGGTCAGAGAGAACTGCATAAGCTTCGTCAAAGAGTTGTTTACGCGAAGTAATGGCGGCTTCGGAATATTCTCGACGCGGTAGTTGCAATGCGCGATCACGATAGGCTTGGCTAAGCTGTTGAGCATTAGCCTGAATGGGTAGTCCTAAAATTCGGTAGTAATCGAGCGGAATTCGCACGGTTCACTTCCTTAGCGCAGAGCAACTTAATTTGACGTAGTATTAGCCAGTAGCGTTAAAATTTCTGTTACCTTAGTCAGTCAAACGATAAGCTGAGTTCCTATGGTTCCGTTTACTTTAATCCGCTACTAACTCTAGCAAAGTCTACAGCTTATTCCCTATTATGGATAGTTTAATTTTAAACCAATTGTCTTTCCATAGGCTGTCGTCAGCTTTGAACAACCCTACTCTGCTTATTAACTATCTATGTGACTGAACGTGAATAAGTATTTAGATAAATTACACTATATTGTTACCACTAGCATACTACAAATCTATGGTGCAGGAAAGAATTTTACCCGAATTTCAAGTTGCTAATGCTCAGATTAGTAAAGAGGAAGGATTGCTTCTTTACGAGGATATGCAGCTAGGGCGCATGTTCGAGGACAAATGCGCTGAGATGTATTATCGGGGTAAGATGTTTGGCTTTGTACACCTCTACAACGGTCAAGAAGCAGTTTCAACTGGGGTGATCAAGGCTCTACGCCAAGGAGAAGATTACGTTTGCAGCACCTATCGTGACCACGTCCATGCTCTAAGTGCTGGGGTGCCAGCACGGGAGGTAATGGCTGAGTTGTTTGGCAAGGAGACTGGTTGCAGTAAAGGACGTGGTGGTTCTATGCACATGTTCTCTGCTCAACACCGCGTGCTGGGGGGTTATGCTTTTGTGGCAGAGGGAATCCCTGTGGCTACGGGAGCAGCTTTTCAGAGTAAATACCGACGAGATGCTTTAGGAGATGCTAGTGCTGATCTGGTAAGCGCTTGCTTTTTCGGAGACGGGGCTTGCAACAACGGACAGTTTTTTGAATGTTTGAACATGGCAGCCCTCTGGAAACTTCCCGTTATCTACGTTGTAGAAAACAATAAATGGGCAATTGGCATGGCTCATGACAGGGCAACATCTCAGCCGGAAATTTATAAGAAGGCTAGCGTATTTGGCATGCCCGGTGTAGAAGTAGATGGAATGGATGTTCTAGCAGTACGTGCTGTTGCTACCGAAGCAGTTGCCCGGGCTAGGGCAGGGGAAGGACCAACTCTCATAGAAGCCCTCACTTACCGCTTCCGAGGTCACTCCCTTGCCGATCCTGACGAACTACGTTCTCCAGAAGAAAAAGAATTTTGGTTCCCACGCGATCCAATCAAAAAGCTGGCAGCTTACTTGACAGAACAAGGGCTCGCTTCTCCTGAAGAACTTAAAACAATTGAGGAAAAGGTACAAGCTCTACTCAATGAGGCGGTTAAGTTTGCAGAAGAAAGTCCTGAACCAAAACCCAGTGAGCTTTACCGCTATATTTTTGCTGAGGATAACTTAGGGTTTTAGCTCTCTTGCCAGTTGAGCATGGACTAAGTGGGATTTAAGCTTTCTGCTGTCTGAAAATTAATCGATCTAGATGCGAACAGCTGACTAACGGATCGTTGTTCGCATCTAAGGACTAGCGCTAACCCCCAAACCTGATCAGCTGGGGGAGGCGGATTCTCTAAGGTAGTTTCCAGCAATTGGCTCAACCTTGACTTAGATAAGATGCTTGATCAGAGATGGTTCAGTCAGAGAAGACTGAGACTGAGTGTTGTACTTAACCAGATTAGCTAGATCTTGCAGTTGGCTAACAGCTTCTGCACCTTCTAACTTCATTAGTTCTCGATCATCTCGCATTTCTGTCCAGGTGATGCCGTAATCTGACACCAAAAAGCGAATCAGGTGGTTTTCCCCTAGACTAACCATAAAAGAAGCACTATTCATTTGACCGCCGCAGGTGTAGCAGGAAGCGAGATAGCCTCTGTTTTCCAGAACCACTGCCAAGGCTTGGAGATTCATCACCAAGTCCTGGACGAATTGACGGTGTTGCTCTGCAAGTCGTATAAACACGTTTTTCCTCCAAACACCACGCCTAAGATTTTAGACTTTTATACTTTCTTAAGAATTAAGCTTAACGCTTTTAGGGCAGGAATTAAGTTTAATGCTTTCGGGTATTGGTCAGCCTTGCAGGGGATAGTATTGAGCGATCGCTTTGTCTCAAATTAACCCTGGACTGACTTACTCAGCAGTGGCAGCGGGCTGTTAGCTAGCAAAATCAGTAGCTTACCGTTGCATGCTAGAGCTTAATTATCATGATTCAGCTCTATCCAAAGATGGACTTGTTGGTTTGCTCATATAAGATTTTTAGTGCAGAAAATTACTAAACTAGACCAAGGGATAAGAATATCAAATATCTATTTATTTTCAGTAATTTCTGAACAGAATCTGATCACCAGCAAAATTTAACATCAGTGGCTGACACTAAACAGTTAGTTAACTTGCCAGAAACCAAAAGCAGGTCCAATAAACCGGACAGTTAACCAGAAAGCAACCATCAAGCCAATGCCGATCCAGGCACCCCTAGTTGTCAACTTAACAAACTGTTGAGCTTGATTTTGGGTAACTGGTAGCCAAGGTAGGATTGTTTTTTCCCTACCATATTTTTCTCCGAGCGCATCTTTACGGCGTTTAGCTTCACCCATGATTCAATTACCTCGACTCATTGAGTAAAGATCATAGCTCTCCTGACAGAAATTGTTGGTAAATTGTTTACGAATTGACAAGTCCTTTGTCAAAAAAGAGGACTTGTCAATTTTGTTCAATAAAAGTAGTGAACAGACTTGTGTCTAAATAGTTGCTCCGAGCAAAGGGGCTAAGGGCAGAGAGAACTTGACCTCCGTAGCTGCGGTGATTGACACGATTATCTAGTAGGGCAATCAAGCCTTGAGATTCTCGTACAGGTCCAACTGCCCTTGTCAATTCTCTCAAGGCAGCTGGTAGTAAATACAAGCGAAACCAGTCTTGGCTGCGCTGTTTATAGTAAGCTACTTGACCAGCAACCAGAGGATTTTCCAAGGAAGGAATTGGTAATGTAGCAATTATTAACAGATGGGGAGCTGGCAATTCAGATTGATGATGCCGCCAAAATTCCCAACCGCAGACGAGGACACCTGCTTCGTCAAGACTAGTTTTTTCCACCTGTACCCGTGAACCAAATTCAGCAGCTAAAATTGCCCCCATCTGAGCCTTGAGGGGTACATCACCCACTAGTAGAACCGCTGGTTTTTTAATGGTGCTACTGATATTCAAAAGGGAGCGAACTTGTTGAATTAGGGCTTCTTGGAAGCGTGGCGTATTGGGCATCGGTAGCCCATCAGGCAAATATAGCTGAATTAGTTCACTCTGCCGGTCTGGGTAGAACTTCAAGCAAGTTAAGTCTCCTATGCCCAGTTGCTGTCGGTAAACAGATGCTGAAGTTTCCAAATCTAGTACCCCGCCAATCAATACTACTGGTTGTTGAGACCAGATGGGGCTTAAGGCTGTCCCTACCTCGACAGGACCACAGTACAAAGAAAACTGACCCGATGAAGGTATCATTGCCGCCCAGAGGAGTTGACCAGATTGTTGCCAGCAGCGCCAAAAATTTTGCCAGGGTTGGGGTAAATAAAGATTTTGGTTACTAAGATCACTCGGTCTTAAAATCTGAAATAGTTGCTTGAGAATTTCTTGTTCGGTAGAGTCAAGCAAGCAACACTGATATGGATTGACTGGATGTTGGAAAATTGCTTTGGTCAGCCGTACTCGAAGATCACGAATTAAGTTAGCTTGTTGAGGAAGCGCTAACATTAGCTCGTTCCAGTCCCAGGGTTCGATGCTAGATTGCAGTTGTTTCCTTGCCCATTCTTCCAAATCATCAGCACCGTCAATTAGGGTGGGAATGTTTTTAGGAAAACGCCCACAACCGGAAAAGCGATCTGAAAGCCAAGACTCTGGTGAGGTAATCAGCAACCCATTAAAGTATTGATCAGGAAAGCGATCGCCAACATGAATTGCCTTATGAGTACCCATCCACTCTTGCAGACTGGGGATTTCTAGTTGGAGCAACCACTGTTGTACTGGTGCAGGTGCTACTAGAATCACGGGATCTGGCAAAATTAGTGCTGGTGCCAAGTAACTCAGACGATAGGATTTTTGAGGAGAATTGGCTTGTAAGGTTTCTATACCAGTTTGAATTAGGGCAGAACGACCCAGCCGCAAAGCCCGCGCTACCATCCGTCCCATCGTCAAATGATGGGGCCAGGAAGGTTTACCCTGCTCTCGCAGAAAGGCTCTTAGAGAGGAATGGACTTCTACTTCAATCACGCTAACCTCGCCTCTGGAAGTTTCCAGAAATGACACCAGCGTATCAGCAGACCTGACTTTATGCTCTCTCTAGAGGCAGAGCGGTAGTGATGACGCTATTTCAATTATGCCAGGAGTGGATTTAGTGCGTTTTATCTAGGTGCCTAGTAGGGTTAGGGAAATTTGTCAAGGTTGGCGAGAAGTTGTCAAAGAAGACTCTCGAAAGGGAGTATCAATCAACTCACTAAATGAGGTATTTTATAAGAGTTAAGACTGAAGCAATTTCTTGGGGCATTCAATTTAGTAATCATGACATTTCCTCTTCAAATCCTGCTACATGAATCTTCTTTATCTTTAGACAGTAAAAGTCTAAAACAAGTTTTCACAGACACAGAAAATCTGCTAATTATCCAGGATTTGGATGGAGTATGTATGGGATTAGTGAAAGATCCCTTAACCCGAGTAATTGATGTTAACTACGTAGAGGCAACCCAAGCCTTCAATGGTCACTTTTATGTTTTAACCAACGGAGAACACATTGGCTTGCGGGGTGTCAATGGCATTATTGAAAGGGCTTTTGGTGACCAGAACCATGTTAAAGAAAAAAATCTTTATTTACCAGGTCTAGCAGCAGGTGGTGTGCAATGGCAGAATCGTCAGGGTAGGGTTTCTCATCCTGGTGTCAGTGACGAAGAAATGGCATTTTTAGAAGAAGTTCCTCGTCGGATTAAGGATAGGTTAAAACAATTCTTTGAGCAGCATAAGCATGTCTTAGCACCGAAAGAAGTTGAAGAGGGCATTCAGGCTTCTACCCTGGATAATAAGGCATCACCAACTGCCAATTTAAATACTTTGTATGAAAAGTTGCACAATAACACCGATGTCTACATGTCTTTGCAGCAGGAAATGCAAAGTTTGATGGATGAACTGTTGCAAGATGCCCAACAGAGAGGTTTAGGAGATTCTTTCTTTGTTCACTATGCACCCAATTTAGGTAAAGACTCCCAGGGCAAAGAAATTATGCGACCAGCTAAGCCTGGTGATTCCGGGACTACGGATTTTCAGTTTATGCTGCGAGGTGCAATTAAAGAGGCAGGAGTATTAGCAATACTAAACCGCTATTATTACCAAAGAACAGGCAAGCACCCTTTAGGGGAGGACTTTAGTGTTCGGCAAGCGCCCAAAACTCATCAAGAGTTACTGAGCTTAGTTAAAGAAAAGTTTGACCCTGAAGGTATGCCCATTATAGTTGGGGTGGGTGATACCGTTAATAGCACAGTTGAAGAGATAGATGGTCGTTTAGAGGTGCGCAGAGGTGGTAGTGATCGCAACTTTTTACAATTAATTCAAGACATAGGCAGGGAGTTAAATCATGGTAATATCATTGTCTATGTTGATAGTAGTAATGGCGAAGTAAAAAATCGCAAACCATTAAAAATTGGTATTGTCAAAGACGATAAATCTGACGCTAATGAAGGGCAAATTAAAGTGTTAGAAGGACCTGGTGATACAAAAGATGTTGATGATCCTTTAACTCTTAATGTTGTCTTTCCGGGTGGTTACGAAGAGTACAGCGTATTTTTCCAAGCAGCAGCTAAGGGTAGGAAGGGAATGAGTAATGAGTAATGAGTAATGAGTGAGAACAGGCATATTTATTACTTCTCACTTATTACTTAAAAAGTATTGGCAGCAAACATTTTAGCGATTCGCCGCAGCCTCACGAATCTTGTCTAGAGTAAGCACACCGACTATTTTCTTGGCATCAACTACCGTTAACTGTTGGGTACCAGTTCGCAGTAGAAGTGACAATGCTTGGCGCAAATTATTGTGTCGTGAGATTGTATCTTTACTCCCTTGATAATCTTTTGGCACCTTACTCATTACTATCTCAACTGTCAACAGACTCAGCCGACGTACCATATCGTCAGCGCCAACTAAGTCGTGTACAAAAGAATTGGCTGGTTGCGTGAGAATCTTAAAAGGCGTATCAAACTGGACAATTTGACCCTTGTCTAAAATCATAATTTTGTCAGCGAGGCGTAGCGCTTCCTCAACATCGTGGGAAACAAAGAGAATTGTTTTCTGAAGTTGACGCTGGAGAAGCAAAATCTCATCCTGTAGAGTCTGGCGGGTAATGGCATCAACGGCCCCAAAAGGTTCATCCATTAACATTACCTTGGGTTCACCAGCTAAAGCCCGTGCTAAGCCAACTCGTTGTTGTTGACCCCCTGACAGTTGCCGAGGGTAGCGATGGCGGTAGACTTTAGGTGGTAGCTCAACTAGCATCAATAACTGTTCAATACGGGCTTGATATTTAGCCGGGGGCCAACCTAGTAACTTTGGTACTACTGCAATATTTTGAGCTACCGTCATGTGGGGAAATAAGCCAGATTGCTGGATAACATAACCAATCTGCCGACGTAACGAAGTTACTTTAAGCTGACTAATGTCGCTATCATCAAGGTAAATTTTGCCTGACGTTGGCTTATACAGCAGATTAACCATCTTCAGTAAGGTGGTTTTACCACAGCCGGATGGTCCTAAAATCACTACCAGTTGACCAGATTCAATCTCACAGCTAACGCCGTTGACAGCTGGTTGGGATGCACCGGGAAATTTCAGAAATACTTCCTCAAAACGGATTGTACTCATGATTTTTCCTCTAAGAATCTTTTAACAGTCCCTGTTGTTGGAGAAATTCCTTGGCTACCTCAGCTGGTTCACGTTTTTTTCCGGTTACTTCGTTGTTGAGAGTTTGCATTATTTCATCGGTTAGTTTGGGAGCTAAAGTATTGAGAGCATCGCGGATACCTGGTTCTTTCTCCAGAACTTCTTTACGCACTACTGGGGCAACTTGGTAGGGTGGAAATAAATTTTTGTCATCTTTGAGTATTAGTAAATTAAAAGCCTTAATTTCTCCATCTGTAGAAAATCCAACAGCCACATCTGCCTCCCCATTAATCAGTCCTTGATACCTTAAACCGGCATCAACTGCTTTGTATTCTTTCAAGGCAAAATCACCATATACTTTTTTTAGACCAGGTAATCCATCTGCACGAGCTTGGAATTCTGGCGGCCCAATCATTGTTAGTTCACTAGCTTGGCTAACTAAATCAGAAATTGTCTGAATCCCTCGCTGTGTTGCCCCTTCTCTTGTCATCACCAGGGCTTGGGTATTATTCATTGGCGAAGGCTTAAGCCACTCTAAATTAAACTTTTCTCTATATTCTTTTACTACTGTTTTATATACATTTTCCTGGTCGCTACTGCTGGGTAGCTTTAAGACGGTTAATAAAGCTGTGCCTGTGTATTCTGGATACAAATCAATTTCACCTTTTAAAAGACCGGCTTGAGCGACGGGAGTACCACCTAAACTGAGCTTGCGTTCTACAACAAATCCTTTATTTTCAAGCATCAAAGCATACATTTCTCCCAAAATATATTGCTCAGTGAAATCTTTAGATCCGACTCTAATGGCTCCGTCATTCCCTGACTGGGAGCCATTGCAGGCAATTATAGTTAGTGTGGTAAAAAATGTTAATAACAATAGCACCAGTAATTTATTTATTCGGAGCATAAAGATATGAATATAGGTATTGGTTATAGGAACTGAGTTTTTTACCAGTTATCAAAGGAAAATCAGCATTAACTGTAAGAGGCAATGAATAGCTTAGCTAGTCTTCAATTGGCAATTTTAAATAGACAATTTCCAATACTACTAATGAAATTGCTTAAGCTATGCTGGAATTACCCTTGTCAAGGAACTGAAACTAAGCCAGATGAATTGGATATTTTCTGGTCCGTTAAGCGTGGACAAAGTGGTGGTAGAAATTGCCGATTTACCCACCTTACTGCGAGGCACAAAACTTGTACAGCTTTCTGACTTGCATTACGATGGCTTGAGATTATCAGAAAACTTACTAGCTCAGGCGATTAAAGCTGCTAATCAAGCCGAACCGGACTTAATTGTTTTAACCGGCGACTACGTAACTGATGATCCTAATCCAATTTATCAGTTAGTGCAGCAGCTGAAGAACTTACGAAGTCGGCTTGGGATCTATGCTATCTTAGGCAACCACGATATTTACTACCGCCGCTCCAAAGCTATCATTACAGAGGCTTTGGCTAGCATTGGAGTACATGTTTTATGGAACGAGATAGCTTATCCCTTTGGTCTGAAGTTACCTGTAGTGGGATTGGCTGATTTCTTTTCACCTCAGTTTAATCGAGCAGTGCCAATTAACCAACTTGATGCCAAACTACCCCGTATCGTACTATCCCACAATCCTGATACTGCTGAGTTGTTGCAACAATGGCGAGTAGATTTGCAACTATCTGGTCATACTCACGGTGGTCAAATTTTTATCCCCGGATTTGGACCTGCGCCAATACTGCTGAAAAAGTTAAGAAAGAATTGCCCTAAAGCTTGGCGACGTCGGATACCTTATATGCAGGAATGCGCCAGAGTAGTTGAAAATTGGCAATGGGCAAAGGGATTGCATCAAGTAGGTGCCAACCAGCTGTATGTCAATCGCGGTTTAGGAACCTATCCCCCCGGTCGTCTCTTTTGTCCACCGGAAGTTACCATCATTACCCTAGTTTAAGGAATGACACTTACGTCAACACGGTCATCGGTGTTGCGGACTTTACTAATTGTATGGGGCAAAACACCTACTAACAGAGCAAAGGCTTGGTCTGGTAGTTGGGCAATTGTTTCAGCATCAAAGAAGCCCTCAAACTGATTGAGTATCTTTTGGGCTCTCTGCAAGGAATCTGGATTATCTGTAATTTGTTTGGTTAGTCGAATCCACTGCCGTCGAATCAAATAAGCCCTCTGCCTATCCTCAGAGGCTTCAGGACGAATAAGAGAGAGGTTACCAACGGGCAATACTTTTTGGCAATCAATGTCAAACAACCCTCCTACAGCCGATCCTGGTCCGGCAAATTCAGCATGATAGGGTTTATAGAGAATTAAGCCATTCCTACGCCGACTATTGACAATCAACAGCTGTTTATCGTGCAGCAACCCCAGGATTGCTAGTGCTTGTGAGTCTTGGGTTTGCTCCTTGCCCGGTTTCGGGTCTTCCTGTTTCATGGCACTGTAGCCTAGAGAGTTAGCGAAACCTTTACTGCGGGCAAGTACCTCCTCTTCGTAAAGAGCTGTCTGGCAACGCTGTCTATTTTCGCTCTCCATCTCAACTCATATTGCTTAATTTGCGAAAGCAGGGACGCACCCCAACCTAAAGCACCACTGAAAAATTTAATCTTGTAGTTTCTTAAGAAAGCACAGCGAGAAATTTCCAGTGTACCATCTGTTTCTAGTTACTACTACAAACTTGCCTCAGCTCGAGATCATTGAAATCACTTGATAATCCCGTGTAACTCTATTTTATGGCATTTAGCTTGGATATAGGTGCAATTGCCAGGTGAGATAAGCTAATAGTCATTTAAGTTAAATTTCTACCGGTGGTGAAAAAATCCCCAAACCCTAGTTACCTTCTAGGGGACTGTCCCAATAGGCTTTCTTAGAATGTATGGACAGCTTACTTTTTTAGTTTGATAACTATGGACAACTCAAATGTACTGGATCACCTACACTCGATACAATTGTCGAAGCACCGAGGCTTAGATGCTTTCTGCCTGACTTTGAGAGCGAAGAAAAACTAATTTTTCTCAAATCGTTAGTCGTCAATATTTGAGCTTTGTTCGTCGTGAATTTTTACTTTTATTCTTTGTCAAAATACTTTTGTGGTGTGAAAAGCTGCTTTTCTTTCTTGACACCCTACCAACCCAACCCTACCTCTGCCAATAGTGTGGCTAGCAAAAGAGAATCGTGCTACTTCACTATCCGTGCAGCTCAAACCAGGGATTTGAACACGTTGGCAGAAATTCTGACCGACAGCTTCCACTCCAAAACGGGCTACATGGGTTGGCTCTATCCTATATTGAGATTGGGAATTTACGAAGATTTACACAGTCGTCTCCGATCAGATTCTCCCTACTATTTCTGTCTAGTTGCCATGGCTGCTGCTTCTAAAGTAAATAGCTACCCCGAAGAAATTGTCGGTACAGTAGAAATTGCACTACGCTCTCCTTCTTACTGGCATAAAGATAACTATCAATACCCTTACATCTCTAATCTGGCAGTCAGCAAGATCTGGCGACGGCACGGGTTAGCACAAAAATTACTTCTTGGTTGTGAGGAAGCTGCAAGAGAGTGGGGCTTTCGCCACATCTACCTCCATGTTCTTGAGAACAATAACCAAGCAAGGAAGCTTTATCTCAAGGCAGGGTACACAATACACAAAGTTGAACCTAACTATAGTTTTTTTTGGCTAGGTACTCCCAAACGCTTATTTTTGCAAAAGCAGCTGAATTGAAAATGTGACTGTGTAAATTTGCTCGACTCTTCTAAGAAGAGAACTTTATGATTTTTGATGAAAATTAGCAAAAATATAAGTTTTTACATGCTTTTAACCAAGACAAACTCAGAGTAGAGGATATGATAGTCTGGTGATTTCCAAAGAATTGGGTCACTCGGCTTGATCTGGGTACTGATTAACCAACTTGTCAGATCGCCATTGGCAAGGTTTTCACCCAATCTTGATGACTGTCAACTTGCAGTCAATGCCATCTACCTTCATTTCTCATCTGCTTAAAGATAGTATTGTACAAGTAGTGCATCGACCCCCGACAGTCTAAGCCCAGCCAATTCATGAACTCAGAGTTAGTGATTTATCAGCTTTTAAGAGTAGCTAGAGAAAATAGTTACGCATTTGCCCTTCTCCTCAGCCTGAAGTAGCCTCTGCTAGATTGAGGTAAAAAATGGAGGAGGATAACTGTTAGCTCTGTCACACTAATCTGGGTCATTGGACACAACTGTAGCGTTGGACAAGAATTAAGATCAATCGGGGTGCATAACCAATCGTACCCACAGCTCCGGACTGTTTCGGAACAATTCGTATGCTGCTTAAAACCATTATCCAAACTAGGATTGAGAACTTTAGCCCTGAACTATTACCAAGCCAGCCATCCTGAGCAGGAATGATCCGTGAATCAGTGCAAGCTGTTTTTATCCGACAAGCCCTGGCGGCAGGAGAGCGGTGCATGAAATCTCAACTAAAAAGCAAGCCCAAACTTCTGGTTGTCGATGACGAGCCAGATAATCTCGACTTGCTTTACCGAACTTTCCATCGAGACTACAAAGTACTAAGAGCAGAGAACGGGCCTGCCGCCCTTGAGGTTTTGGCAAGAGAAGGAGATATAGCCGTGATTATCTCCGACCAACGAATGCCTTTGATGAGCGGAACTGAGTTTCTGAGCCTGACTGCTGCCCAGTATCCCGATATCATCCGAATTATTTTAACCGGCTATACTGACGTTGAAGACCTGGTAGAGGCAATCAACGCCGGTAAGGTATTTAAGTACGTTACCAAACCTTGGAATGCCGAAGAACTGAGGATAGTGGTGCGGCAGGCTATGGATACCCACAACGTCCTCAAGATCCGCACAAGTCAACTGCGTCAAGCATTACGGCGAGAGACACTACTCAACAGCGTCACCAATGCGATTCATAACGCTCAATCTGGGCAAAGCGGAAAGTCCCCTCTCCAGGAAACTCTGCAAACCATTGTCGAAACAGTGGGTCAGGTTTTAGAAGCAGATATCTGCATTCTGCGCTCTTTTCAGGATGGTCAATTGATAGATTCTGGGCTAGTTTACCAGAAAGAAGAGTCAGTGGGATCTCAGGCAGCCAACAACAAGGAAGAAAGTAGGGAAAATGGCAAAACTCTTAACTCCCCAACTAGCCTTAACCCCTCTCTAGAACCAGAACCATCCATCGCAGCCTCAGAAAAGTTGAGGGCCTCTCAGACTTCATTTGGTGAAGCTTCATCACCTAGACCTAGCTCAAATTCTTATAATAAGAGCAACTCCTACTCTTCTACCCCTCAAACCTCACCCTTAGAACAGACGGTTTGGGAAACTCGTCAGGTAATTGTAATTAACGATGTATCGAAAGACGCACAATTTAACGACGATATCCCAGAAATTCAACAACGGGTGAGAGCCTACCAACAGGCAAATATTAGCTCTAGCCTGGTAGTGCCACTAATTAGCCAAAAAGAACTGATGGCAGTACTTGCACTGCACCACTGTGGAAAAGCCTACGTCTGGCCAGAGGATGAAATTCAGTTAGTAATGATGGTGGCTGATCAAGCCGCTCTTGCTCTTTCCCAGGCACGAGCATACGAGCGAGTTCGTGCGTTGGCAAAACAACAGGAACTTATTAATACCATCACCAACGCTATTCGTTCCACCCTAGACCCTCAAGAAATTTTTACGGCAATTACCCAGAATTTAGGTCAAGCACTACAGGTTGATGGCTGTGCTTTGTCCCTTTGGACAGAGGAAGATGAATTTGTACAATGTGTAGGTCTGTACGATGGTAAATCGGCACAAGTTTTAGGTCAATCTACAGAACCTGGTTATGAGCTTAATCAAGAACAGTCAGGGCAAACAGTAATTCCTAGCTCCAATCCCAATCTTTTACCCCAATCAATTGTTCCTATTGCCGGGAATCCAGTACTCAATCAGCTATTGGAAAGTAAGCAGCCGGTGGTACTTAACGATTTAGCTGCCAACTCAGAAATGAGTGGGTTAGATCTACCACTACGCTTGCCTGCTAGGGCCCTACTGGTAGTGCCCCTACTTGCTGATGGTAATATTATCGGTAGCATAACACTACGCCAAATCCACAATGCTCGCCACTGGAGTCGTTCAGAAGTTGACTTAGCCCAAGCCGTAGCGTCCCAGGCAGCGATCGCCGTTCAGCAATCACGACTCTATCAAAAAACGCGGCAGCAAGCCGAGCGTTTACTGGAGTTAGACCAGCAAAAAACCGAGTTTTTCCAAAATGTTTCCCATGAGTTCAGGACACCTTTGACCTTGATGATGGGACCGCTTGAGTCAGTAGTAGAGCAGCAAAAAGATTTGCCCTATGAGCAAAGTGTGATTGCTCTACGCAATTCCCGACGACTGCTGCGATTAGTTAATCAACTACTAGACTTACAACGACTTGATGCTGGTCGGATGCAATCGAGTTTCCGCCCCTGTGACTTAGTAGAATTTGTTGGTCAAATTGTTGAGAGTTTTCGTCCCTACTGTGAGAAAAAAAATCTCAATCTGGTTGCCCAACTGAACCCTTGCCCACCAGTTTATTTAGATATAGAAAAATTTGATAAGGTAATTTACAATCTTCTCTCCAATGCCATGAAGTTTACTCGCTCTGGGGGGACTATTGCTGTTACTGCTGAACCTGCTGGGGATCATGTGCGGCTACAAGTGATCGACACTGGCATTGGCATTCGCAAAGAGCAAATTCCCCATTTATTCGAGCGTTTTCGTCAGGCAGAAGGCTCAGTTAACCGCAGCTATGAAGGTAGTGGTTTGGGACTAGCTCTGGTAAAAGAACTAGTAGAACTCCACGGTGGTCAAATTGCTGTCGATTCAATTTACTCAAAATCCACTACCTTTACCGTCTGGCTACACACAGGTACTTCTCACCTACCCTTGGAGCAAGTGCTGCAAGTCCCCACAGAAGTTCAGCACAGTCGTGCAGCTGTAGAACTAGCTGAGTTAGAGCTTGAATCACCCTTGCCAGAGGAAGGAGAGGATCACGAAACAAGTCAACAAGAAAATGAAGAAAGTACTTCAATTTCAACCTCCACTTCGGCGGATTCTCCGCCTTCTGCTTCTGTCCTGGTAGTAGACGATAATTCAGATTTACGTAGCTACGTGGCCCACATTCTGCGAGAGAAAGGTTACCAAGTTTGGACTGCCAAAAATGGAGAGGAAGGTGTCCAAGTTGCTCAAAAGCGTCGCCCTCAACTAATTGTGACAGACTTGATGATGCCTGTGGTATCTGGTCTGGATCTGATTGCGACAATCCGCGCTGAATTAGAGTTGAAAGGTATACCCATTATCTTGCTTACAGCCAAAGCTGACGAAACATCAAGGATTCAGGGAACCGAAGGAGGAGCTGATGCCTATCTCTCTAAGCCTTTTAATGATCGAGAATTGCTAGCAGAAGTGCGCAATCTCCTGGCGCTTAAGGCAAATGAACAGAAAGTCATTGAGTTGAATAGTTACTTAACTGAGTCGGTACTCCAGCGCTTTTTACCACCCGCAATGGTACAAAAAGCAGCTAGAGGTGAACTAGGGCTCGACTGGAGTCCAGAAACCCGCTCAGTGACAGTTTTGTTTAGCGATATTGTCGGCTTTACCCAATTATCAAATACCTTACGCGCCCGCCGGGTAGCAGAGTTACTCAATGAGTACCTAGTTGCCATGACCGATGCCGTTTTTGATAACGGCGGTACTATTGATAAATTTATTGGAGACGGGATTTTAGCGATTTTCGGTGCGCCAGAACAACTACCCCCTAATGAGCAAGTGCGGAGGGCTGTAGCGGCAGCACGGCAAATGTATCGTTCCCTAGAGCAGCTTAACCAAGACTGGCAAAAGCGAGGTATGGTTGGAGGGGATGGGGCCCCTGCGGTGCAGTTCCGCTGCGGCATTCACCAAGGAACCGTTGTTGTGGGGATGTTTGGAGGTAGCAAGCGCTCAGATTACACAGCTATTGGTCCTTGTGTCAATATTGCTTCACGGCTACAAGAAGCAGCAGAACCAAACACCATCCTGGTTTCAGCCGCTGTTGCCGACTTGCTAGAAGACTATACTATTACCAAGGGTGCCCCCCTTAAGCTTAAAGGTATTGATGAGACTGTTCTCACCTTTTCCCTTCCACCAAATGCTGACTAGATTTCTTGCAGAAGTCAGGTTGGCAAGCCAGGGTCGTATTAATACCGATTAGATTATCTATTAGTAAGGGGAGCAAATTGTGATAACAGCGCGTCTATTTTAAGATGCAGAAATTAGCGTTATTACTTTAAGTTATGAAGGTAACACAATGGCTCCAAGTGGCTTTGTTCACGACAGCGTCTTTCTTTAGTTTTAGTGCTTTCAGTTCAACAACTGCGAGTACTTTTGACCATAGAGAAGTCAACGCTGATAATTTTGTTGCTGTAGCAGCTCCCTTCGGCGATAACAAGTATCAACTGCTAGTTATCGAACAAATTTCTAATCAACGTCCTTGCTGGAGAGAAAGTAATGAAAACCCGGTACTTATCGAGCCTCTACTCCTGAATTTTGACTTTACGGGTATTTGTGGACGCAGTACTGATAGTAACGGCTACTCAATCCGTATGGAAGGTCAAGACCTCGGTTTAGACTACATGCTCAGACTGGTTAAACGTGGAGGAGAGTTAGTCCTAGTTGGTACTCCTGTCAGAGAACGCAATGCCCCAGAGATTGAAATAGGTAGAACCAGAGGTATAAGCAACGGCTTTCAGAAAATTTTCCTTGATTCTGGTTGGCGGCTAACCAGGAGAACCTATGCAGGAAGAGTATTAGGGCATCTCTATCTCACTAGTGATACCACTTCTCCAGTTACTAGCAAGCCTCGTCCCACTTCTCGTCCTCAACCTCTACCACCAGCTTCTGCTAGGGAACCTTTACCACCTCCTGCTCAGAGGGAATTAATTTTTACTAGGCCAGAAGGTGAGACGAATGTTCCGCGAGAATGGTCAGAAGATGACTCTGACACTCTACCACCAGTCCCGGAGCGTAATATTCCTGTATTTGGGAATTAGGAAAATTTCTGAGGGAAAATTGAGAATTGAACATTGTCCCCCGACTCCCGACTCTTAAAATAGTTTACCAACGCCATGAGGAGCCAATAAACCTACCTGTCTTGTCGATATAGCGCCACTCATTACCAATTCTAACCATTGCTAACCCTAACTTCGGTTGAACTGAAGTTAGAACATTTGAGACTGATGCTTGACTATGGTTAGGTTGAAGGCTATCACTATCAGAAAATAGGTAAGCTTGGTCAAATTGAGGTGGGATGACTATTTGCCCTGTTTGGTCAATATAGCCCCATTTATCGTCTAGCTTGACTGCTGCTAGTCCGACGGAAAAACTACCAGCTTGGGTAAAGTGCGGTTCAATTATTACCTTTCCTGTTTTATTAATGTAGCCCCACTTACTGCCCATTCTGACCATAGCGAACCCTTCGGAAAAGTTCGGCGGTAGCAAACAAAAACTATTGATGTCGAACTCGGGCTCAATTACCACTTGCCCCATTTGGTCAATATAGCCATACTTTTCGCCAATTTTGAAGCCTGCTAGACCTTCTGAGAGGCTATAGACTTCATCAAACTCTGTCTCTACGACTAGTCGTCCTGTCGTATCAATACAACCCCATTTACAGCCAGTTTGCACGATGCCTAGCCACTTACTAGGCATTTTCACCCAAGCCAGCCCCTGAGCAAAACTTCTAACTACCTCAAATTGGTGCCTAATAACTACACGACCAGTTTGGTCGATATAACCCCATTTACCACCCAACTTGACTGCTGCCAGACCTGCCGAAAAGCTTTCAGCTTCATCAAACTTAGGTGGTTTAATTACCTCTCCGTTAGAGTTAATATAGCCCCACTTCTCCCCTGTCTTCACTGCAGCTATTCCATCAGCTGAAAATGGCTCAACTCCATCAAAATGGGGCTGGATAGCTATTCCACCTTTAGAGTCAATATAGCCCCATTTGCCACTCATTCTTACTGAGGCAAGCCCGGAGGAAAAACCATCGGCCCAACCAAACTGGGGATCAATAATCATTTCTCCTGTTTCATCGATGTAGCCCCACTTTTTGTCTAGCTTCAAAGGCCATAATTTGCTTGCCGAGGAAGCTGAGGGCGAAACTGGTGTAGGAATGGTCGGTTGGTCAAGTTCTTGCAACACTTCAGTCGCCGACTGATAACGTCGCTTGGTTGCCAATTGCACCGTTTTGTCCAAAATTTTCCCTAAGGAATCACTAATTTCTGTGGTTAGGGAATTACGCCATACCCATTTATTTTCACTAGTGTCAAACAGTTCAAAGCGGTCAACGTTGGTGAGGAGGTACAAACAAGTTACGCCTAAACTGTACACATCGCTGGCAAAATTAGCTTTACCTTCTGCTTGCTCTGGTGCTGCGTACTTAAGAGAACCAATCATCGTTCCTGTTTCAAGCAAAGCTGTTTCTGTCATTAACTTGGCTGCGCCAAAGTCAACTAGAACCAGCTGTCCGTCCTGACGCCGACGAATAATATTTTCTGGTTTGACATCACGGTGTATCACCTGATGGGAGTGAACAAATTCTAAGACAGGTAGTAAACTTTTTAGTAATTGCCGAATTTTAGTTTCGTCAAATGCCCCAACTTCCGCCAGTTCCTGAGCTAAGTTATTTCCGTCAATGAATTCTTGCACCAAATACAGCAAAGCATCCTGTTCAAAATGGGCAAACAGTTCTGGAATCTGGGGATGCTTACCCAACTCATCTAGGCGCACAGCCTCCTGTTCAAATAACTCGGCTGCTTTCTTGAGGATTTTCAGCCCTTGTGCTTGGGGTAGAAACTGTTTAATTACGCATTTGGGTTTTGAGGGTTTATCTTCATCTATTGCCAAGAAGGTTTTGCCAAACCCACCTTGACCAATTACTTGTAATGCTCTATAGCGCTCTTTGAGCAGTAACTTGGAGTTACAACTCTGACAAAACTCTACCCCATCAATATTTTGAGGGTTCTGACAATCAGGATTGAGGCAATAGCTCATACTGGAAAGCCCTCAGAAAACCAAGTTGCGTTTGCGATAAAATGTCCTATGGCACCCGGTTAGTTCATCTTAAGTTAGAATGCTACCGGACTTATGCTCAATAGCTCCTCCCTTTGGTCAAGATGACGCATTTAGCTCAAGGATGATAATGCCCCTGGCAACTATTGTGGCAAAAATAAATCTAATATGAACAACTCTCAACGCCATTAAGGCTGGGGCTGAGTAGACTTTTTGTAGAATTTGGTGACAGGGCACTCTTAACTAGGTTTGCAGAGCATGGTTGTAGGGTATACAGGGAATGAAAGATTTCTCAAATTATTTTAGGGTTCTTACATGATTTATTTCCAGGAAAATCCTGGACAAGTTTTTCGTCTACTGCTAGAACACCTACAAATGGCGGGCGTTGCAGTGCTGATTGCTATTGCCATCGCCTTACCTTTAACCCTACTTATAACTTATTTTGATTGGCTCAGTGTCCCAGTACTAGGAGTACTAGGAACAATCTATACCGTACCAAGCCTGGCGCTGATTATTCTACTAGTGCCAATTTTTGGGCTGAATAGTCAGTCAGTCATTGTTGCTATGGTTATCTATTGCCAAGTTATTTTAGTGCGCAATTTCTCCGTAGCACTGCAATCAATTGATCCAGCAATTTTGGTAGCAGCAAAAGGCATGGGTATGAACCCCTGGCAGCGTTGGTGGTGGGTGCAAGTTCCCTTAATTATACCTATTTGCTTAGCCGGGGTACGTTTAGCTGCAATAGTCGCGATCGCAATTGCCACTATCGGAGCCAAGTTTGGGGCCGGGGGATTAGGTGTGCTACTGTTTGAGGGGATTTCCCAGGTTCGCAACGACAAAATTTGGGTAGGAGCAATAGCAGTAACTTTCTTAGCCTTCGCTGTTAACACTTTTTTAATGGTCTTAGAAAGGTTGACTAAGAAGTTCTAAGAGAGCGTTGCAAGGTACTTAAACTAACTTCAGCTAATAGCGCCAACATGGCAACGGGAATTGCCCCTACCAAAAGAATGGCTTGGTCGTAAAGGGCAAAACCTAGCACAATAAAACTACCCAAGCCTCCGGCACCAATAAAAGCTGCCAGGGTAGCACTGGCAATTACTTCTACAGTTGCGGTTTTGATACCAGCGATAATAATTGGTGCGGCCAAGGGAATTTCCACTTGCCAGAGGATTTGCCCTGGCGCCAAGCCCATTCCTTGGGCTGCTTCTTTAACTGCCCCATCAATACTGCGAAAGGCAACATCGGTGCTAATTAGAATCGGAGGTATAACTAGAATTGTTAGGGCAATCACTGCTGAAGTAAAGGTTAAACCAAAATAGGGGATAGCTATAAATAAGATGGCTAGGCTGGGAATTACCCGTAAGCTATTAAAGCTATTAAGTAACAAGGTAGATGCTAGCTGAGAACGAGAACAGAGAAGTCCTAAGGGTAGACCTAGCACTAAACCAACAGTCAGCGGTACGATTACCAGTTGCAAATGTTGCCCAAAAGCCTCTAGTAATTGGTCATAATTGTTAAGTGAATATGCCCAGGCTTGAGCCAAAATATCCATAATCTAGCTGATATAGTAAAAAAGTATAGCCTTTCTCTCCCTTAGTGGAGTACATCCAACCGGCAATCTTGTTAACTGATTAGCTTATTTACCAAAATCTCCTCTGAACTTATACTAATTGTGTTGATAGTGAGCATTTAATCTCAGGTTTATGTCCGTGAATCGTCGCAATTTTATTATTTTACTAGGCGCTGCTGCAAGTTCAGTGACCTTGGGAACTTTACCTGCTGCCGGTGAAACATTGGCAAAACCTTCTAAGACTGAAGAAAAATCAATAACTGATACTTTCCAACTACCTACTCTTCCCTATGATTACGATGCTCTTGAACCATACATAGACGCTGAAACGATGCGATTCCACCATGATAAACATCATGCTGGTTACACAAACAAACTCAATGCAGCAGTTAACAAATATCCGCGTTTCCAAACTATGAGTGCGGAAGATTTATTACGTAATTTAACCAATTTGCCAAAAGATATTCGTAAGACAGTTCGTAATAACGGTGGCGGTTATGTAAATCACAAGATGTTTTGGGAAATTATGAGTCCTAATGGAGGTGGAGAACCGACAGGTAATCTGGCTGCTGCTATTAATCAAACTTTTGGCAGTTTTGATGAATTTAAAAAGCAATTTGAAGCAGCTGGTAGTAAATGCTTTGGCAGTGGTTGGGTGTGGCTGGTGCGTAACAATCAAGGTCAATTACAAGTCATTAATACTCCTAACCAAGACAACCCCTTACTACAGGGAATGTATCCCATTATGGGCAACGATGTCTGGGAACATGCCTACTATCTTAAATATCGGAATCAGCGAGGGGAATACTTAAATCAATGGTGGAATGTTGTTAATTGGGATGAAGTTGCTAATCGTTTTGTAAGGGCAACAACTTAGGAGAAAAGTAGGGTGGGCAATGTTCACCCGACTGGAATAGGACTTACGCAGTGAAACGGAAAAATCAGGGTTCTAGGCTATAGGGTTTGCGTAGCATGGCCGTTAGGGCATACAGGGAACAGGGAACTCTTAACTGAGGGTTACAGCGATTCTTAATGTCTGAGTGCGTAAGTCCTATGGAAATATTAGCTACAGCTACAATGGGTACTGTTTAATTTAAACCATTGGGGGCAAAACTTGGCAG
>JBAUJE010000224.1:0-12598 GCA_049683475.1 Coleofasciculaceae cyanobacterium
CTAAGGCACTGCAAGAGGGAGCTTCTGATATTCATGTTGAGCCACAAGAAGACCACTTACGGATACGTTTTCGTAAGGATGGGGTGCTGCGCAAAGCATTTGAACCCTTACCAAAGAAAATTACAGCAGCTGTATCGGCTCGTTTCAAGATTATGGCGGAACTCGACATCGCTGAGCGTCGCCTACCCCAGGACGGAAAAATTCGGAGAATTTTCCAAGGTCGCAAAGTAGACTTTCGAGTTAGCACTTTGCCAAGTCGCTATGGCGAGAAAATCGTTTTGCGAATCTTGGATAACACTGCTACCCAGCTAGGCTTGGATCATTTGATTTCCGACCCAGAAACACTAGAGTTAGTTAGGGACATGTCAGGTCGTCCCTTTGGACTAATTTTAGTGACAGGACCAACCGGCTCTGGTAAATCCACCACATTATACTCAATGCTGGCAGAGCGCAATAGTCCTGGGGTAAACATTAGCACAGCAGAAGACCCGATTGAATATTCTCTCCCCGGGATTACCCAAGTACAAGTGCTGCGGGAAAAAGGCATGGATTTTGCCTCGATTTTGCGCTCTTTCCTGCGGCAAGATCCGGATGTGATTCTGGTGGGTGAGACGCGGGATAAAGAAACGGCAAAAACGGCGATTGAAGCTGCGCTGACAGGTCACTTAGTACTGACAACTTTACACACCAATGATGCTGCCGGTGCGATCGCCCGTTTAGATGAAATGGGTGTTGAACCTTTTATGGTTTCTGGTGCCCTTTTAGGGGTTTTGGCACAACGCCTGATGCGACGGGTTTGTACTGATTGTCGCATTCCCTACCTGCCTAGCTCAGAAGAACTAGCTCGGTTTGGTCTATCGGCTTCTAGCGAAGGAGAAGTAACTCTATATCAAGCCAACACACTGTTACCAGAAGAAATCCAGGAAGCAAGAAACAGAGGGATACTCTGCAAAAAATGTAATGGTGTCGGCTACAAAGGTCGAGTAGGTGTCTATGAAGTGATGCGTCTCACTGAGCGTCTCCAAACTTTAATTAACCAAGGAGCACCCACAGAGAGGATTAAGGAAGCAGCTGTTGAAGAGGGGATGATCACCTTACTATCCTATAGCTTGAATCTGGTGCAACAAGGTCACACCACTTTTGAAGAGGTAGAGCGCGTCACTTTCACCGATTCAGGTTTAGAGGCCGAACTGAAAGCTAAGCGTAAGAGTTCTCTCTCCTGTAGCTGTTGTGGTGCCGAATTACAACAGGAGTGGTTCGACTGCCCTTACTGCATGACACCCCGTTTTCAAGATTAGTAGTCCACCACCACAAATTTGACAGTCTCAGAAGAGGCGGGGACACCCAGAGAGAACAACCTGTCAAAATCAATTTGGTGAACTACGAGAAACCTTGGTTGTTAGTTGTTGATTGTTGGCTGTCAGTTGTAGCATTTGTCATTTAGAAGAAAATTAGATGTACCTCGGTTATTCAAGAAACGCTATAAACAGCCAGCAACTAACAAAAGAAACAACTAGTTACGGCATAAAGACAACTCGTTAAAAATAAGGAGACAGCATCGTGGAATTAATGATTGAAGACTTGATGGAGCAGATGATTGAGATGGGAGGTTCGGATCTGCACATTCAGGCTGGGTCACCAGTTTACTTCCGCATTAGTGGTAAGCTCCAACCCTTCGGTGAAGAACCACTGACTCCCCAAGAATCCCAAAGACTGATCTTTAGTATGCTCAATAACACCCAGCGCAAGGAGTTAGAGCAAACCTGGGAACTTGATTGCTCTTATGGTGTTAAGGGTTTAGCTCGCTTCCGTGTCAATGTCTACAAAGAGCGTGGTTGCTATGCAGCTTGTTTGAGGGCCTTATCTTCCAAGATTCCCAACTTTGACCAACTAGGTTTGCCAGATATTGTCCGGGAGATGAGCGAAAGACCAAGGGGATTAATCTTGGTGACAGGACCAACTGGTTCTGGTAAAACCACCACCATGGCGGCGATGATTGACTTGATTAACCGGACACGGCCAGAACATATTCTGACTGTAGAAGACCCAATCGAGTACGTGTTTGCCAACATCAAGAGCTTAATTCACCAACGTCAAAAGGGTGAAGATACCAAAACCTTTGCTAATGCTTTAAGAGCAGCACTAAGGGAAGATCCAGATGTGATTTTGGTTGGGGAGATGCGAGATTTAGAGACAATTTCTTTGGCAATCTCTGCTGCTGAAACTGGTCACTTGGTAATGGGTACTCTACATACCAGCTCAGCTGCTCAGACGATAAACCGTATCCTTGACGTGTTCCCCTCAGAACAACAACCTCAAGTCCGTGCTCAGTTATCTAACTCCTTGATTGCTGTCTTTAGTCAATGTCTAGCACCCAAGAAAAACCCCAAACCGGGTGAATTTGGTCGGATTATGGCTCAAGAAATCATGGTAGTAACCCCCGCGATTGCTAACCTAATCCGAGAAGGTAAAGTACCTGGTATTTACTCAGCAATCCAAACGGGTATGAAAATGGGCATGCAAACGATGGAACAGTCTTTATCCAATCTTGTTAAAACTGGTGTTATTTCCTTTGAAACAGGAATTTCCAAGAGTTCTAAGCCTGAAGAGTTGCAGCGTATACTTGGTGGTGCCGGTGGTATAGCTGCGGCTAATCCCAAAACTACTGCTAGGGCAGGCCGCTAAGCTAGCTGTAAGTTGGGCAACTTAACTTAGCACAAATTCAAGAGAAAGCTTGACTTCACAAAAGCCATTGGTTTTGGCGAGGTCAGCTTTCGCTTTTACTCAAGTAAAAATAGTTAAATTACCTGTTTCCTAAATTAAGAGACACAAGCCATGCCTACCTTCATTGTTGACGTTCAAGACGCTAGAGGAGTAGCTTCTAAAGCAAAAGTTGAAGCAATTTCTCCAGAACAAGCCCGTGGTATTCTACAAAATAGATATGCCACGATTGGTCGCATCAGAAAAGCTGGTCTTGAGTTTGACTTATCCTCAATTGAGGAATTCTTGAGCAAAGTCACGGTAAAAGATAAAGCCATTTTTTCCCGTCAATTTGCGGTTATGGTCAACGCTGGGGTGGCGATGGTTCGATGTCTCGGTGTTCTGTCCGAGCAGTGTGCCAACCCTAAGCTGAAAAAGTCACTTCTAGCAATTAGCTCCGACGTACAGGAAGGTACAAACCTCTCTGACTCTATGCGCAAGCACCCGGCTTGCTTTGATCGGCTTTATATCAGTATGGTGCAAGCTGGCGAAGTTGGAGGTGTCTTGGACGAGGTTCTCAACCGCTTAGCCAAGTTACTTGAGGATATGGCCAGGCTCCAGAACCAGCTTAAATCAGCAATGGCATATCCTGTAGTAGTAGGCTCCATTGCCGTTCTGGTTTTTCTGGGTATGACAATGTTCCTCATACCTATCTTTGCTGCGATTTTTGAGGATATAGGAACTGAATTGCCAGCTTTAACTAAGTTTATGGTTGGGTTGAGCGGCATACTAACAAGCTATTGGTATCTCATCCCGCTTCCTTTTATCATCATTAGCTTTGCCGTCAGACAGTACTATAAGACACCTGTTGGTCGTCTACAACTTGATGCATTGCTATTAAAATTACCGTTGTTTGGCGATTTGGTAGAGAAATCATCAGTTGCTCGTTTTTGTCGAGTTTTTGGAACATTAACTCGCTCAGGTGTGCCAATTCTTAATTCCTTGGATATTGTGCGTGACACCGCCGGTAATCAGGTAATTGCTAACGCAGTAGAGGCGGCAAAAATAGAAATTCAGCAAGGTGGAATGATTAGTCTTGCTCTGCAAAAAGAACAAGTGTTTCCTCCCTTAGCAATTCAGATGATTAGTATCGGTGAAGAGACAGGGGAGCTAGATTCTATGATGATGAAAGTTGCTGATTTCTATGAGGACGAAGTTGAGCAAGCTGTCAAAGCACTTACCAGTATCATAGAACCAATTATGATTGTGGTTTTAGGAGGTATGGTAGGTCTAATTTTGCTTTCAATGTACTTACCCATGTTCAAAGTATTTGAAGATCTGGGTTAATCTTGAACAAGCCAAAAGCGGAATAGACTTATTTCGCAATTCCCTATCAAAACATTAAATAAGCTCTCAGAGTTGCTCTGCTTTTATCTCTACAAGAAGTGGGCTTTCCCGCCATAAGCTGGCGAGTTGTTGTGATTTAGCTTCAGAAAATGCCTGTTAAGCAATCTAATTACGAAGTATTACTAGCAGAGTATAGTAACCGCGAGGCGGCAATAGCACTACTCAAGCAATATCGACCTTACCTAGAGATGCTCCCCAGTCTGCGCAGAGCAGATGAGAGTTTAATTACTCTTCCCTTACCGATTGTTAGGATTCGCCATTCTAAACAATCAGTAGTAACTAGCCTTAACCTTAGCCAATTTCGAGAAACGGTTTGCTTACCCTGTGATGTAGCAATTTTGATGTGTGACCCAGAATGGAAAATCAAAATGGGTGTGGAGATTTTAATCTTTATTCATCGCCCCCAAGAAGATTTTTCTGACTTACTTAGTCGCTGGCGTCAGACCCAAGTTCTACTAGACAAAGACTACGAATGGCTAATGCCTCCTCGTTACGAACATGTTTTAAGCGAGGGAGTTGACCGTATCTATCCTCTATTTGTAATTTTCCCAGAGACACCGGAACGGATTAGTCGGGGTTTGAGTGGCGCTAGTCTTCCGTTTGTTTTACAAATGCCAGATATTACTGTTCCGGAAAAAAGTTCAGGGACTCTATCCCCTGAAATACCTCCGACTTAATGTTTATATATGATCACCTCAATGGCTAATCTCTCAAGGCGGTAGTAATTTTGAATATTGAATTATTGATTGTGCAAAACTTGCAAATTCTTGCCTTTACTATTGTTGAAGATGAGAGTAAGCAAATTAGCAAATCCCAAGTTTTACCTGGATTAAAAAGATCAGTTTTGGTAGAAGCACTGTAGCGATTGCGATAGACTAATCAATCAGAAGTAGACTTGTGGTCAATGTCACTATAGCCACTCAAGCTGATTGGGGGATTAAGGAGAAACTGGCTTAGAAATTCCCGCCAACTTGTAGCATAATCGTGTTGGTCTGTCTTGTTGCTCCGGTTCAATCAAATAGTCATCGCTACTAAAACCAGGACTATCAATCTCTAACTTCAAAGGCCATGCCCCTAAAGGCAGTATACCCCAGGTTGTCACAAATTCTGGAATACTACTAGGTCGTTTTGCCCTATCTATTCCTTGCAAAACACAGGCAATGCCTAGCTGGTTAAAACCTCTGAGTAAGTATTCAGGGTAAGGAAAAGGATCTTTTTCCCCAGCTCTTACCCTCTCTAGATAATCAATCAGTCCTCTAGCCAGTAAAGAGAGGATTTCCAGTGAATCAAGTCTTGTTGGGTCATAGGTCATAGTAGTAGTGAGTGAAATAACACTAACCACTACTTTGGCTCAATCTTACAGAAAGTTGCCAATATTGATAGTTTCACCGAATTATGCATCTATATAAAGATAAAACTGAGCAGCTACGCATTTTTGACTTACCGCTCAGCTTTATTGACAGCTTACCTAGCTAGGAACGACTAATAAGTGTGTCCCTCGTCCTCAAAAGGCTCACCGGAAAATGGCTGAACACCTGATTTAGGATATTCATCGTCACTAGGTCTAAAAAGCCTTGAGGTTCCTCCCCAAAGGTATTGGAACATTTGTCTTAATTGACTAAAAATTTTCATGATCTACTACTCCCTAATTCAACAGATTTTTAATCCGAAATACAAAACAAGGGTTGCAGCTGCTTATTTAACCTTTTTCGTATAATTTTATTTTAGCTTTTTTAATCTTTATTAACGTCAAATTAATACTATTTGTAGTAAATATATTGCTATACAAAATCTAGGTGGGGTTAACCGAACAGATCATAGTTCAGTTTGCCGTACCTAGCTTTACTGTAAAAATGGCGTAGCAATTCTCTTTGTTTCAATGATCATAACCAAATCATCAAGTTGCTTTTTCCAATAAGATAAAAAGCCAAGACAAGAATAAAGTCTTCAAACTAAATCTAGGAAAACCAGCAAGTGAAAAGCTCCGACTAACTTGTTAACTAGTTAATCATCCTAGCTAAAAAACTAGCTGTTCTGGTTCTGCAAGCTTTAATTTTAACGTCTGCCATTAATAAGCTCATCCCAGATTAGTATCCCGATCAGTAGAAAAATTACATAAACTGCATCCAAGGAACTATCCTTAATTACCATTGTCGTCATCTAGTTAGCTTAAATAGGAACCCTACTAAAAAACTTCGTACTACTGGCTCACCCAATGGAATGAGTTGATAATCCTCTCATACTTGAGCTTCCCTGATTATGCCCAGAAAAGCCTGTAGGTCAAAGTAGATAACCTTTACTTGTGGCTTGTAAAGATGACCAATAACTCCCCAATTACTCAAAATATCGAGGTAAACGCTGAAGTTGCCTACTTTATTCCAGCTAATCACCCTTTGTTTACATTTAACCCAGAGCTAATGGTTGTTTGTTTCGTTGTCTGGTTCTTAGCTTTCATCATCAAGGGGGGCGACTAGATTTTAGTAAGCTAAATTAGTAAATTATTATCAATGGATAATTGATAATTGTTTAATTCGGTATAAGACCTCTGACGCTCCGTTGTCGCTACCGCTAACGCTATCATTTACGAAGAAATCAAAGAAAATATGTTCGGAGCTTACTCAATCCTCTTATTTTAAGAAGAGGTAATTATCCATTGTTCATTGTCCATTGTCAATTTTTGAACCAGATAGACAGGAACAATTAGAAAAAATCCCGATAATCATAAGTAGGATACCGGGTAGAGATTACCGGGAATATTTTCAGTAAAAAGCCAACTGATTAAACTAAAACTGGACTTTTCTGAGTTCTAAGCTGAGTCACCACCATCGGCATACTGCTAGGAGGAGCTACCGTTAGACCCCGACGCACAGGTTTAACAGGACGGTTATTGGTTAAGGCTAGTTCAAAACGCGAAAGAAGAGTAGCAAGTACCAGTTTCATCTCTAACTGCGCCAAAGCGGCTCCGATACAACGACGGTTAGCTCCCCCAAAGGGTAAGTATTCATA
Organism: Coleofasciculaceae cyanobacterium; assembly: GCA_049683475.1. Classification (GTDB taxonomy): domain Bacteria; phylum Cyanobacteriota; class Cyanobacteriia; order Cyanobacteriales; family Coleofasciculaceae; genus JBAUJE01. Next base: position 7,114 of record JBAUJE010000224.1, read on the forward strand.
GGGTGAATATTGCCTCTCTAAAAAACGCTCCGGTTTAAAACGCTTAGGTTCTGGGTAGATATCCTCCCTTTGATGAACTAAGTAAATAGAAGGCATTAGTGCTGTACCAGTTTCAAACTGATAACCCATCAACTCCATCGGTGATTTTAGAACCCGGACAAAAGCACTTATCGCAATGGGATAAATACGCAGTGTTTCTTGGCAAACAGCACTCAGATAAGGTAGTCGGGAAATTGCCAGAGGATCTGCTGCTTCTCCAAGAGTATTTAGCTCATGGCGTAGCTTATCTTGCACTTCCGGCAGATAATGAATCCAATAGAGTGCCCAAACTAGAGCAGAAGCAGTGGTTTCATGACCAGCAATCAAGAGGGTCATCAATTCATCGTGTAACTCCTCATTGCTCATCGGCTCACCTGCTTCATCTCGCGCCGACATTAGCAAAGTAAGAATATCATTGCCCGAAAAGTCACCTTTTTCTCGTCTTTCTTGAATCTCTTCAAAAATAAGTTGTTTCACTTGCTGCTTAAGGCGCAAAAAACGCCCCCAGGGACTCAGAGAACCCCAATCCTTTTGTAGCCAGCGAAAAAAGATCAGACTAGAAGTCAGAGGAGAACCAAAAGACTCCAGTAGGGAACTGAGCAGTCGCCGCAGTTGCTCGAAACGTTCCCCTTCATCTAAACCAAACACTGCTTTGAGGATTACTCGCAGGGTAATCTCTTGGGTGTAGTCACGAACTTTAAAGGGTTTGCCGGGACTCCACTCCCTAGTAACCTGTTCAGTAATATCACAAATAATCTGGCTATAATCACGCAGGCGATCGCCATGAAAAGGAGGCATCAGTAGCTTTCGTTGGCGCTGATGAGGTTCGCCATCGAGCAAAATCAGCGAGTTATCCCCCAGCAAAAATCGTAAAATCCCATTTCCCCTGCCACACTCAAATAACTCTGGCTCAGCAGTAAAAATCTCTTTAATTGCCTGAGGGTTAGCCACATAGACAAAGGGTGGGAATTTTTCTCCTCCTATCTTAAAGATATCTCCATAGCGTTGGGCATAGTCCTCAACGTATTTTAATGGGTTAAAAATCAGCTTGAGCCTCCGTGCAATTCTGAAAAATTTGGGAGGACGTGGACCATCTGGTAGTTTCATCCGGGCAACTCTAACGAGAATTTTCCTTTCTATTGCAATTGTGTCTTAAATGCCAGCTAGTTGCCCTTAAAGCTTCATTCAGGAAGTCTAATGGAGGAAGGCAAGGAAAAAAGATTTTTCTTAATTCCTTTGTCCTTCCTCCCTCAATATCCAAGCCAGAATCCTTAAAGTTATTAGTAGGAGTCGAAATAGTCATACCCAAAGAGGCTGCAAATTGGTCAGTAATCACCGTTCCCGCACTCAATGGACTTCCTGATGTTAAAGAATCAAAATTCATTGAGACAGTGTTGAAAACGCCAACCAATTCAGAGGAAAATTCCAGTTCTCCATCCTCATCAAATTCTTGTTCTGAAACTTGACCAAGACCAGGAGCATAATAGGTTAGTTCAAACTCGTCAGGCTCAAGGTTTGAGAATTCTCGAACTTGCAGAACATCTTCAAAGTTGCCTAAGTCAAAAGACTGAATTGCGTTCCTTCGACTTGCTAATTTACTTTTAATCAGAGAATGTCAAGAACTTGGCAAGAATTTTGAGTTGTAATCTTTCTTTATTAACTGCTGATTATCACTAAAAATTTCACTTTAAATTTACTCAAATTTTGCGTAGCCTCAACTAATCTTGCTAAGTTCTTGACTTTTTAGATTTACCCTATATCTGTCAATAGCATTCATGAGCGATACCAACAAAAAGTCACCCGGAAGACCTCGCAGTACTCAATCCATGCTGCAAGCCACTCTAGAACTGCTAGCAGAAGTTGGTTTTGAGGCAATGAGTATTGATGCGATCGCTGCTCGTGCTAGGGTTGGCAAAACCACCATTTACCGCCGCTATGCAGGAAAAGAAGAACTAGTTGCAGATGCAATTGAGAGTATTCGAGAAGAAATCACCATCCCCAACACGGGACATCTTCAGAGTGACATTGATTTGCTGATTCAAAATGCTGCACAAATTACCCTTAGTCCGTTGGGTAGGCAAACTGTTGCCATGATTATTAGCAGCGCCTCTAGTAATCCTAAGTTTGCTGAGATTTACTGGAAAAAATACTTACAACCTCGACGACAAGCCTTTTCTATTGTTTTGGAACGAGCAAAAGCAAGAAATGAAATTCCAGGGAATTTAGATTCCGATTTAGTCTTCGATACGATGAGTGGAATTATGCTTTACGCCTTAATCTTTCAACCAATCTCTGAATCTTGGACAGCATACGTTCGTCGCGCTCTAAACCTGATTTTCCGAGGAGCTTTGGATTAGTTTGATGCTGGATTCAAAATAGTCTCAAATTATCCATCTGAAATAATTAAATGTTTGCCAAAAACCCTTTTTAAGTAATAAGTATTGAGTGACACTTAACAAGTAAAAATTAAGATAAGTTTACTGCTTGCCCACTAGTTTGTCATACTCTGCATGTGTGCCAATCCAAAACCACAAAATACCCGGCTTGACTTCTACACCCAATGCTCTATAACCTCGCCCCGCTCGAACTGACCAATACCTGCCAACCTTTTTGAAATGCAATGACGGGTGTAATGGATCAGCTTTTAGCAATTCGTAGTTCTGATCAGCTACTTGTTGTACAGGTTCAGGCAAAGCATCATGACATTCCCAAAATCTACGAGTTGTGAAGTGCATTAAATTGCCCGATATTGCCCCGCATCGAAATCCGCAATCGCTTCCTGAGCGAGAGCCTCTAGTTTTCCAGCAGCAACATCACTCTCTAGTTGTTCATCCCAACGCTGATAATCCAGCTCAAAGAACCATTCTAGAAGTTGATGAAATTCATCGGGCGGAAGTTTGAGGATGGCAGCTTCAATTTGCTCAATTGTTAACATGGCTTGCTTGTAATAACATTAACGGCAATGGTGTAACCTAAATAGGGTCATTAGCCCGATTATAACCAACACGACTAAGCTTTCGACCGAAAACTTAGTAAGTCACTCGCAACAAGTTTAGTACCTAATGCTATTGCTTGATTTACTACATAAAAAATTCCCTTGTTAGCCTATCGTGCTAGCAAGGGAAAAGGGTTAACGCTATAGGACAATAGCCTCAGCTAATTCCTAATCATCATCATCATCTTCTTCTTCAAACTCGAAGAATTCTACTGCAACTTCGAGTTCCTCTGATTCTTCCCCTTCAGCTTCTCCACCCTCGCCAAACTCAATCTCAATCTCTCCGTTGAAGGATGAACCGAGAGCGACTGCGCCTTCTTCCGTAGCAATGGCAGCAGCACCTGCATTACCAAAGGCTGCTGCTGCGGAGACAACATCATCTTCGATAAATACAGCAGCAGCACTATTTGAACCAGTGTTGAGTGCACCTATCTCATCAGAAAATTCAGGAACTTCAATAGCATCTTGAGAAAAGGCAGCAGGAGCAAGACCAACAATACTACTAACAGCGGTCAGCAAAGCTACAGAGATAATTTGCTTATTCAGCATGATCATTTTCCTTATATTAGGTGTAATCAAAAGTAGGAATTGGTAGATGCAAAGAGGCAGTATATTGATGACGTAATTCCTTATTTCTTGTCAGAGTAGAGCGCTATCTTGAATTAAAACAGACAACTGTAAGATTGCATCTTTTCGTTACACAAGGGGCAAGTTCACTTATCTAAACTCCTCTTTTCAACTCTTATATTAGGCAAAGAATGTTAAGAACTTGGCAAGTTTTTTGATTGCAATATTTATTTACAAAAAATATTGATTTAGACAGTGAACTATGTAGCATCAACTTCGTTATCTTCTGAAGATTGACCTGTCTCTTGTGCTTCTGCAATATTGCTACTGGTTCGAGCAGTTTGCCAAGGGAGGCGATTATCAATTGCCAACTTCCCCAAAATGCTCCCTAGTATTGCAACAGAAAGACCTATAGCAAGTAGACTATTCCTTGAACTAATCACGGCACCAAACTCTCTAGAGTTAATTATGTTTTGAAAAATAACAAGTACGTAAAACTCTAGGCAACAATTGTCAAGAACTTGGTAAGATTTACAAGAGTTATTATTTCCTATCTAGAAAGCTGATAGCAGAACTAACCCGAACCTTACTGCATATACAATCAGAGCTAACCCGAACATCATTGCGCATCTTCGAGGCGTTTAGCAATCGCAAAAGCCTGTTGGAGTATTGCAAGAGTGAGTAACATCGACGAGTAGTTTATCTCTGAGCGGATAGCTGGGAGGGAGGCGCATTGCCATCTCTCGTGCCCGTTCGAGTGCTCCAGCTTCGGCATACACAATTGCGATCGAATACAGAGCATCCGTTCGCTCGAAAGGTTCGGTTTGCTGGATGCGAGATGGCAACTGCGCTTGTGCAACAAGCCTCGATACCTCAGTCGCTTGAATGGATCGCCGTTGTAAAGCCATCGACGTTCCCATTGCAGTAGCTTCAGCAGAAGCATGACTAAAGTAAATAATCCCAACGATAGGAGCAAGCAGAGTCAATAGGGAATAGATCAGGGAAGAAGGTTGCTGCTTCATAGCTTAACGATTGCCACTGATTTCGAGTTTTGACTAAAAAGGGACAAAGCAGAGGGCAGAAGGAATAAGGATTTTCATTTTTTCGTTGTAGGCAATTGTCTATGTGCGACTGACTTGAAAATAGCACAGGCAATCGATTAGGGGTGATACGCTGGCAAACAAACAGTAAAACAACTTCCCCGTCCCACTTCACTAGTAACCGTAATTTTACCCCCGTGATTCTGGACAATACTTTGGGAAATTGCTAATCCCAACCCAAACCCACCAATCTGGTAAGAACGAGCTTGATCTACCTGCCAAAACCGCTCAAAAATATGTTCAATGTTTTCCGATGCAATCCCGATCCCCGTATCTTCTACACTAACAGTGAGGTGATCTCTTTCACGCTCAGTACAAACTGCGACAACGCCTGCTTCTGATGTATAGCGCAGAGCATTATCAATTAGATTGGTAAATAACCGAGTCAACTGGATATTGTCCCCTTTCACCCATAACTCCTCTTTGAGTTGAGCTTTCAAGTGAATGTGCTTAGCTTGGGCCGGAAGCTGATAGAGATTAAGTAGATGCTCTAGAAGCGATCGCAAATCAATAATTTCTTCTTGTGGCAAAATACTCTGATTTGTGCGAGCTAGCAGCAGTAAATTCTCTGTTAAAGCTGTCAACTGAGTTGAAGCGCTTTTAATCGCTTGGAATTTTTCAGCATCCGACTCCCGCATTCCCTCTGGATACTTCAGCGCCACCGGAAATCGGGGTTCGGAAGGGGGAGTCTGGGAGCCTCTGGCTTTAAGACATGAGGGGGAACGACTCCCCCTTGCATAGACAACCGAGCCTAACAGCGAGTCATTTGACTCATTCATGCTAA
>JBAUJE010000225.1:0-29558 GCA_049683475.1 Coleofasciculaceae cyanobacterium
GTAGCAAAACCGAGAGAGCTAGGTTATCAACTGCAACTCATTGATCGCCACACACCCCTGACACCGGAACAAGTAGGGGAAGTAGTTGCTACCCAACCAACTTTGCTACAGTTATTTATTAGGGGTAATCCCTTCCGAGGTAGCGTCGGTTTAACACCTTTAGCAGAAAATTTAATTAAGAAACTCTTAAGAAACGGTAATTTACAAGCTCTAATCATTTATGGTAGCCCATATGTGCTAGAGAAATTTTTACCATATTTACCAAGCGACCTGCCCTATGTGTTTTCCTACGGGCAGATGTCAGAGGCTCAGGAGATCGCACTTAAAGTTTTATTTGGTCAAACCCTCCCAGTTAGTAGTTTTGTTCAGTTTATTTAACTTTCGTTAACCAGCACTCAATTCTCTCTTTAATAACTGAGCCAGTTAGTCAAGCTAGACTGGCGGCGTTGATTCATTGCTGTGTGTGTCCCCTCCTCCCGTTGATATATTTTTGTCAGTGTTTAGCTTCTTGATGTTTCGTAATTTTTATTAAAGACTTGAAGTAAGTTGTAATTTTATATACTGAAATAAATACCTTTCCAGGATAAGGAATCTTCGTTTATATTTAAGTCGTACTCCCAAGTTGTTTCCCAGGTTGATACTCATGAGCATTGAAATGGTGCAAGCTACCCCTTCTATCCGTTACTCAATTGATGTGATCAGAGACGAAGCGCGTCATCTCGTTGAAAAAGGAACACTTTCCCGCCAGCAGCCTATTTACGTCCTCTGCCAGTATATTCCTGCCCGTGAGTGGGTTTGTATTGAGTGTGAGCTAGAGCAGTGTGACTTTTTGCTAAGAGATCGCATTGCTGATTTGATCGGCGCTGAAGAGTGGGAGAACGACTGATTGTTTTACCCCAAGATTAAAAAGCAACCTAGCTTAACAGCAACAACATCAATTTTAGCTTGTCAGTCAATACGGTTACTTTACTGGAAAGTTAGGTCGCGGCTAGATAACGATGAGCAAGTCGTTAGACTTGATGTCAAGCGGTTCACTAACTTTGGAGTAGCCCAACTGCCATCACGGAAAATTGCTTCCATCAAGGGAAATTAGTGAGATGAGCTTAACCAAGCTGGTATTCTTTATGGCAGGCATGAGTAAGCCTATGAAGATGGTCAGTAACTTCTTCTAAAAAGGAGGCTGTCAGGCTTTTTCTAGCATGTAATTGAAATAATCGATAAATGCCAGGAGCTAAGCTTTGAAATCCACTTTGGAATGGACATTCCCTGCTTGAACAACTTACAGACCAAGATACTAAACAGCAATTGAATTCAATAAGCCAAGAACATTAAGATCTCAGATGCCATCTGTCAGACCATAGCCGCAAAGTCAATAGTTGGATCTTGTGAAGCGATTATAGAGAGGCTTAAAAGGGTGGCGGCTTATTGATTTGGAGCAGAATACTGGCTCCTTAATAATTTCAGTTAGTCGCCGCCTATCTCCAAAATCGCTGCTTTGACTCATATAAACTTAGCAGCAAAACGGCACTCATCAAAGGAAAAAAGTAGTAAATGCCTCGATAAGCCAGCAGTGCTCCCAGCAAATCAGCAGAGGTCACAGGAGGCGATAAAATTAACAAAATTACAGTTTCAAACACACCTAATCCGCCAGGAACGCTACTAATAATTCCCGCTAGCTGAGCCAGCATATAGATGCCAAAAAAGCTTGGATAAGATACGGGTATCGACGCAGGGAGTAGAACATAAAGTACCCCAGCTGCCAGCGCCCAATCAGCTGCTGTAACTATAATTTGAGTTAATGCCAGTTTGAGAGGAATGTGAGGCAACTCCCAACGCCCAATTCGCAGTCGTTTTTTGGTATTAACTGCACTCCATCCCAAGTATCCCAGCACACAGGCTAAGAACAAAATTCCCAAGGAATGAACAGAATCAAAGGGCAGATTGAGTAGATCAGGCACTGTGGGAGGATTGACAAGAAACAACACTCCCCCCACAGCAAATAGCCCAATCCAAAAACTTAGGTTGCAAAAGGCAATTATTTGAGCAATTTTGACGGCTGAAAGTCCCCATCGGGCGTAGAAGCGATAGCGAATGGCACTGCCACTGAGCAGAGCAAAACCAATACTGTTACTAATAGCATAGCTAATCACAGCCACTAGAGCGGTTTGGCGGTAAGCTAGGGAATTACCTACTAGACGTACTGCTAAGGTGTCATACCCTGTCAGCATGATGTAGTTGAGCAGGGTTAAAGTCATCCCCATCAACACGGATTGGTCAGGAATTGCTTTAAGGTTTTCCAGAACTTGGCGTGGATGATAGTGGCGAAATTGTTGACTGATTGTCCAAATTGAGAAACCAAACAAGACAAACCCGACAATAACTGGAATGGCTTGGGAGAGACGTTGGCGGTAAGGAGAACTCATTAGAAGGAGTCCGAATTAAGCTCCGGGTTTGAAGTAATCAAGGAGGCGATCGCCTCTTCTCCAATTTGTAATACCTTGAAGCATAGAGATTTATAGACTTCTAGGTAAACTGGTAAGGTTTGATAAAAAGCTGGATGCCAGTCATTCATAGTAGTTGTGGAAATTTTGGCGCAGCAAGGGTCGCACATGAAGACCAACGGGTGCAGGTAACCACTGAAAAATTCCCAACCAAATTTGCTCCCCATGTAATAGTAAATAAAATGTCAAAAGGTGGCGCTAATAAATATGGTAATTAGGGACTGAAAATAATTGAAAACAATTACCAACAGCCAACCATTGAGAACTATTAAAGGGAAAGTCATTCCCCAAGTAATCCAACGAGGTAATTTATTGAGCGATTTCATTGAGGGGTTGGACTAAGATAAATTGGCTCACTCAAACTTTGAGTAACTTATTAAAAAATCTCCTGCTTCCCTAGAGGGAGCAGGATTACCATCTTACACAGCTACTATAATCACCTTATTAAGAAGGAGAAAAGGAAATTGCAGAGTAATTAATCAAAACCTTAGCTAACGGAGAATATAGTAGTTCCTATTTAAGTAAGAAAACTTAATTTATCTTACTTACTCCCTACTCCCTAATATCTAGGAATTTGTACTTCGCCAAATAGAGAAACACTATAAATCTAATTATCTTCTCTATTACTACGAAACGTTTCCAGCTCAGTTCGGATAGCAGAAATTTGTGCAGTTAGTTCCTCAAGGGTTCGCTGAACTCCTGGTGGTGCAGTGTTGGTCATTGGTTCAGGGACATCACGGACTTCTACGGTAGTTGAGGAACTGCTCGAAGTACCTTGTTGATTCAACATTTGGTCAAGAAAACTCCGGGCTTCCTCTTCAGTTTTTGCTCCCTTCTCCACCCAATCTGTTACCTGTTGACCAAAATCTGAGGTTAGTTTGGAGAAATTCTCTTCTCGCTTTTGAGGATCTTGCACACTTTCAACCAGGGCTGTTGTCGCTCCTAGAGTGGCACGAAATCCAGTTTGTAATATTTGCCAAAGATTTTCGGAATTCATCTATGTAAGTATTTGCTATTAGGGTTTAATTAGGCTTTTAGCCCACTTGCTCTAGATACTGATTTAAGTCTTCCACTAATCGAGTTAGTTCCGCTTCTGTACTTAGACGGATACGCTCATCTCTAAGAGTAACCAGGACTTTGGCGGCAAAGGGACTAGGATAAATGTTGGGATTACAGAAAATTTCCAGAAAGATATCTCCGGTATATTGGTACTCCATTGATTTTTGAGGAGTAGGTTTGCCACCGCTTCCTGTCGCCTGAGTTGCTGCTTTCATCTTCTGCATCAATTGGTTAATCTCAGCTTGCAATTTTCTGGCAGCATCGGCGGTGAAACTGAAAGAAACAGAGCCACCCATCAGATTGAGAGTTAGTTTTGTCGTACTCATGAGGAATTGTCCGAAATAGCAGAGCTATATCTACTGATAAAACCCATGATAAGACCCAATAGCTGCCTGTTGGGTTTGGATTGTCAACTTTGACGCAATTGGGAGAAATGGTGTGTTTACAGATAATCGTCCTAAAGTCCGTAAGGTTCTCATTATCACCCTGCTATTAAATTTACTGGTGATGGTTTTAAAAGTAGGTGTTGGTTGGTGGACAGGTTCCCTCAGCCTATTTGCCGATGCTTTACACAGCGTCACTGATAGTGCTAGCAATGTCTTGGGACTGGTGACTAATCAGCTAGCCTCACCTGAACCTGATCGTAATTATCCCTATGGACATCAAAAGTTTGAAGCACTCGGAGCAGTAGGAATCGCTGCTTTCCTGGGCTTCGCCTGCTTGGAAATTACCCAAAACCTGATAAAGCGCATTTTTACTGATGCAGAGGCGGTCAAAATGTCAGCACCGGCCCTCTGGATAATGCTCATTGTACTAGGAGTCAATATTTTTGTTGCCTTCTACGAACGCCGCGTAGGTCTGCACCTAGGTAGTCGCATTCTGGTTGCCGATGCCCAACACACCATGAGCGATATCTGGATTACTATAACCGTAATCGCTGGTTTGATTGGGGTATGGTATGGCTGGCAATGGCTTGACTTGGTTTTAGCTTGTCCAGTAGCGTTACTAGTTTTTCGCAGTGGCTCGAAGGTATTACAGGAGAATTTGCCCTGGTTAGTAGACGAAATGGCGATCGCACCGGAAGCAATTCAAGAAGTTGCTATGCAGGTATCAGGTGTTGTTAACTGCCATAATATTGCCTCTCGTGGTCTGTTAGGCCGTCAAGTCTTCATTGAAATGCACATGATTGTAGATACTGAAGATGTCGAAACTGCCCATAAAATAACCGAAGAAGTAGAAGCACGCCTAGAAGAACGCTTCAGTCCAGTGCGAGTTGTTATCCATGTTGAACCTACAGAATATCAATCAGACCAAATTAGTTTTTAGGTGAATTGAAAATTGAGAATTGAAAATTGTTAATTTCCCTGCTCCCTCACCCCATCACTCCCTCACCCCCTCACCCCCTCACTCGCCTAAAAAAGCTCCCAGGCAGTACCTTTGTAACCAAAATCAAATAACTCCGGATGCACAATCTCTGCCAAAATTTCTAAAGAATCTACTAATCTTGGTCCTGGTCGATTGAAATAAGCATTTCCATCGGTAATATAAACCTTACCTTGCTTGACAGCCTGCAAATTTGACCACTCAGAACGTTTAATCAATTGTTGGCTTTCCTGGCGCGTGCGTTCTAAATCAAAACCGCAAGGCATAATAATAATTATTTCGGGATCAGCTTTTATTAAAGCTTCCCAGGTGAAGTAAGGGGAATGTTCACCCAAAATCCCAAATAGAGACTTACCACCAGCAATTTCCACTAACTCAGGATTCCAGTTACCAGTTGCCATTAGAGGATCAATCCACTCAATACAAGCAACACTGGGACGGGAAGTTTCCGGCAGTTCCCTTGTCTTTTGTCTACAGGACTCTAAACGAGACTGCAACCGATTTAGTACTGGCTGTGCTTCTACTCCTAGCTGAGTCGCAACTCGCTCAATATCTGTCCAAACTTCTTTGAGTAACTTGGGTTGTAAAGAAATTAATTGGGGATGGCTATGAGTAAGTTCAGAAACGGCTTTCTCGACGAGATTGAAATTCACTGCACAGACATCACATTGATCTTGGGTAATAATGTGGGTCGGTTGCAACTTTTCTAAGACATCAGTTTTAACCTGGTAAATACTTAAGGCTTGTTGTACTAGCTGGCGGACATCAGCATCTATTTGGCTGCTAGGAAGCTTACTGTCGATTTGAGCCTCAGTACAAATCGGTCTATCTTGGATTTCTGGTGGATAGTCGCATTCGTGCGATCGACCTACAATTGCCTCTGTTAGACCCAAGGCTGCTACTATTTCCGTAGCACTAGGGAGCAGAGTAACAATTCTCAAGTTAGAAGAATTCATAGTTAAGACTTGCCGTTAGTCAGCTGTACTTAAGACTTAGGTTAGTTGATTATGAACAAACTAGTCATTTTTTTGGTGACTACCTCCCTTGGGATGTAAGATAATAGTTTTGGGTAAAGATTTAGTTTAGTCAGGACAGAAGGAAGTTATATGTCGCGATATCGAGGCCCGCGTCTGCGGGTTGTTCGTCGTCTGGGCGATTTGCCCGGTTTGACCCGCAAGACACCCCGCCGTTCCTATCCACCGGGTCAGCATGGCCAAGGTCGCCGGAAGCGCTCAGAATACGCTATCCGACTCGAAGAAAAGCAGAAACTCCGCTACAACTACGGAGTTACAGAAAAACAGCTACTTCGCTATGTTCGGAAAGCTCGTAGAGCAACAGGTTCAACGGGTCAATCTTTGCTGCAACTACTAGAGATGCGCTTAGATAACACTGTATTTCGCCTAGGAATGGCTGGTACTATTCCAGGTGCTCGTCAGTTAGTCAATCATGGTCATGTAACCGTGAATGGTAGGGTTGTAGATATCCCCAGCTATCAGTGCCGTCCCGGAGACGTTGTTGGTGTTAGGGATAATGATCGCTCTAAGAATCTGGTCAAACAAAACATGGAATATCCTGGCCTAGCCAATATTCCTAGCCATTTAGATTTTGACAAAAACACACTAGTTGGCAAAGTAAACGGTGTTGTCGAGCGTGAATGGGTGGCATTGCAAATTAACGAACTGTTAGTAGTTGAATACTACTCTCGGAAAGCCTAGTAAACTACCCCTCCTGATTGGTTTGACCAAAAGGTTTGCCAATACAGAAGGGGCTTTTGCTAGCCTTGGTTTTCTATTATGTTTGGTTGAATACTTGTACTGTAGCGCTAGGGAACAGGCAACAGGGAACGGGGAACAGTAAGCTGTGATTGGGTTTCAGGATGTAAAAATGTCCTAACCTTAACGCGTGGTGCTATATATATATGACTTGAAAAGTTGATAATCTTGTTGGTTGAGCTTGCCCACCCTACAGTTACTTGAGCAGGGAAAATTAACTTCAATCCTGTACTCTTTTTTCCTGATTCGGCTATGCCTGAAGTGAATTTAATAAATGAAACGGCATTGAGAATTGGTAACTCGCACTAAATGCCAGTTAAAAAAATTACCAAGACTAAAAATGATATCACAAAATCATAAGTCGCGCATCTTTATCTGCTACGCCCATAGAGATAATGAAAGCAGCGAACCGAGTCAGCGTTGGTTGGACAGGCTTTTAGAACAGCTTGAACCCCTCAATCTTCAAGAACAAGCCGAGATTTGGTCGGATAAAAGGCTAGAAATTGGTGATGAGTGGCATAAAGAGATTCAGGATACTCTCCAACAGGTCAAAGCAGCAGTTTTGTTAGTGAGTCCAGCATTTTTAGCTTCTAAATACATCCGAAATAGTGAAGTACCTTTCCTGTTGAAACAGGCGAAAGAACAAGGGGTAAAGATTTTGCCGATTATCTTGCGTTCTTGTCTATTTAATGAGACGAAATTTAAGTATCCAGACCCGAAAAATGGGCCAGAGGAATTATCCCTCGGTACGCTTCAGGTGGCTAATTCTCCTACTAAACCCCTCAATAGTATGGCAGAACATGAACAGGATCAAGTTCTTTTGTCTGTGGCGCAGCGTTTGCTGAAGATTGTTAATACAGCAGGATTAGAGCAATCGGAAATTGAGGTCGTTGAGGGTAATCAACCAAAGATAAAATCGGCACGTCAGCAACTTGAACTTCAACAAGAGCTTGCAGATTTGCTAGAAGAACGAGAAGCTTGTCGGAACCAATATCGTTCGACGATAGATGATGCTCAAAAACTTGTATTAAAGAGAAAACTAGATAAATTAGACCAGCAAATAGCTCAAATAGAAAGTCAATTATAATGGTTGGATGAACTTTTGATTATTATCAAATCTAGATTTTGAGTTTAATGCTTTCCGACCCTAGTCGTCAAAGACTTACATTAGAATATGCAGATTTATTCAAAGAACGAGAGGCTTGCCAAAATCAATATCGTTCAACAATAGACGATGCTCAAAAAGTTGTATTAAAAAGAAAACTAAATAAATTAGACCAGCAAATAGCACAAGTAGAAAGCCAGTTATATGGAGAGGATTTAAGCACCACCGATACTAATCGTCGCTCCATTGCACTGAAAGAAAAATTACCGAAAATCGATTTTAAAAAACCGCTCAGAATAGTTGAAAATATTTTAAGTGAATTTGAGGAATATGGAGCTGCTTTTTTCCTGATAAATGATAGCTTCAATATGGCTGGAGACTTATTTACTTTAGAGCTGATAAATTTGCTGGAATCTGAAACAACAGATTTAAAGCACTATGAAATAGCTTTTTCAGTAAGTAGCCGATTAGACGAGATAGGATTTCTGCGAGGGATAGCTGGTTATTTAGGTATTGAGGAAATCGAGAATCAAGAGCATTATGCAAAAGTTATTGAAAAGATTTTCAGCTCTCTAGAAAACGGAAGCATCGTTGTGGTGGAGTTACGCAAACTTGATTTACTAGATAATAAAGAGAATTTTTTATCCTGGCTGATTGAGGATTTTTGGAAAGCATTAATTCAAGGAATACCTTTGACTTGTCAGTTGAAAGAGATTGAGCAGATAAGATTTGTCTTTATTGCAATATCAGATGATGATATAGACGAAGAATGCCTAGGATTACCATTTTTCTGTCAGGAAGTGGATTTTGATATGTGTAAGGCTTTAAAAATCCCTTTACAAGATTGGAGTGAAAGAGAAATTAGGACTTGGTTGACTAAACATTCAGGATTACCTAAAAATAAGATTACTCCCATGACTAAGAGTATTTATAAATCAAGTCGTGGAGGTAGTCCTAAACTTATATGTGAAGCATTAAAAAATAAGTTAAGCTAACTTTTATCAATAAATATATGAATTTTACTGCTAAATTGAATTTTGAAAATAATCCCAACAATCGACCAAAAAATCCCCATCAAGATTCACCAACACAACCAGAACCTTATGTGGTTTCTCCTGAATTAAAAAAAGCTGTGAATTTGGCGATTTATCTGAGGCGACCTTTACTATTAGAAGGAGATGCTGGATGTGGTAAAACTCGTTTAGCTTCGGCTGTCGCTTATGAATTAGGATTGCCGCTTTATCGTTGGGATGTGCGTTCGACAACTAAGGCTCAGGATGGACTTTATGAATATGATGCCATCCTCCGGTTGCATGACGTGCAGACGCAGAAAGTAGCGGCAGTTCAGTCAGTTGATGAAGCAGAAACTGACGAAGAAGACGAGAAACCAGTCAATCGTAATCCAGCTAACCCCAAACATTATCGTAAATTTGGCGCTTTAGGGAAAGCATTTAAATTAGAAAACTGTCCAGCCGTGGTGTTAATTGATGAAATTGACAAGGCAGATTTAGATTTCCCCAATGATTTGCTGACAGTTTTAGATGAACCTTGGCAATTTAGAATTAAAGAAACTGGGGAAACAGTTACAGCTACACATAAACCGATTGTTATCATCACTAGTAACAAAGAAAAAGGTAATTTACCTGCACCATTTTTGCGGCGCTGTCTGTATCATTATGTAGATTTCCCCAATGACTCGAAACGGTTACAAGAAATTGTTGAGAAGCACTATCAAACTTGCCAGGAAACAGCACCCCCTGCTGATTTGCTACAAACTGCGATTGACCGTTTTCTGAATGTTTGGAATGAAGGGGGACTGTTCAAGAAACCCGGAACTAGCGAATTTTTAGATTGGCTCAAGGCTCTTCATACTTTTGAGTCAGAGCCATATAATGCAGAACAACTGAAAAAAGATAAACTGCTTCCTTATCGAGAGTTATTATTTAAACTTCAACAAGATTGGAAAAAATATGCTAAAGCCTCGTGAGTACTTTTGACCCCCAAGACTTGGTTGCTCGTGCTTTCCTTCGTCTGCGCAAAAGTGGATTTAAGCTGGGTGTAGGAGAACTTTTGGCAGCACGACAAGCAGTTACGGGGGGATTTGCTGAGACTCCAGAGGCACTAGCAGAGACATTAAAGATTTTATGGTGTCACTCTCGTTCTGAGCAAAGTCAATTTGAGCCAATTTGGCAATCTTTGCAGGTTAGTTCTAGATCAAAACAGTCTGAAAAGGTTGATTCAGCAAAACCTAAGTCTGAGACTCGTCAAGAACGGGTAGAGGAAGCTGATAAACCTTCCCTATCACCATCCCCCCAAGAAGTTGCAGGGGAGATTAAGCCAGAACCGGAACTAGCATCCCTACCCGTTCGGGCCCCTTTTGCCCCAGCAGAAAATGAGGATACTTCGGCATTACAGGCATACTACCCTATTTCTCGGCGTTCGATGGTCTATAGCTGGCGATACCTGCGTCGTCCTGTTGCTGATGGAGTAGTGGACGTACTGGATAAGGATGCCACGGTTGAACAGGCAACTCGGCAAGGATTTTATCTGGCTCCAGTCTACCGCAGACGAGAACGGAACCATGCCCGTCTATTACTGTTGGTGGATCAGAATGGTTCAATGACTCCCTTTCATCGCTTCACCCGTGACTTGGTGGAAACGGCGCGTTATGAAAGCACGATGCAGCCGGAAAATGTTAATGTTTTCTATTTTCACAACGTACCTGCTACTAGTGTCTACAAAGACCTTTACCTAACAGAACCCATTGCCCTTGAAAAAGTATTAGCAAGCTGCGATAAGGAAACCAGCATCTTAATTATCAGCGATGCAGGAGCCGCCAGGGGGTATCGTAAATTAGAGAGGATTCGGGCAACAACGAGTTTTTTATTTAAGTTGAAGCGACATACTACACTAATTGCCTGGTTGAATCCCATGCCAGAAGAACGCTGGATTGGTAGTTCAGCAGAAATTATTGCCAATTTGCTGCCGATGTATGAGATGGATAATGATGGATTAAGTAATGCCATTGATATTGTGCGCGGACAACAGAGCATATAGGGAATAGGGAATAGGGAATAGGGAATGGGGAACAGGGAATGGGGAATAGGGAATGGGGAATAGGGAACAGGTACAAGATTTGACCAAAATCTAAAATCCAAAATCTAAAATCTAAAATCGAGATGACTGATGCAGAACAAGAACACGAACGAGCCAAGCAAGCTGTAGAGCGGTTTGTGCGGCGTTTTGATCAGTCTTATCGGTTACTTGTATATCATGCGGCCCTACCTCTGGTGCTGACTCCGGAGTTGGTGAATTACTTACGCAATGAGTTTTTGCGAGGTGAGAATGTTCCTTGGGTGGCAGAGGTTGACTTATTGCTATCTGATTTATGTTCTCAGGTGGGCTATGAACTATACGCGATGGATACTCATGTAAGAGCCTATCTACTCGACGAGATAAAAGACCAGCCTTTTTGGCAAAGGCGAATGCAAGAAGTTGCCCAAGTTCTGATTAGTTATGTCAGCTACCTGAGTCGGATTAATCCTGGACAACGACAGCAGGAATTAGAGGCGCAACGTTGGGCGGCGATGGTGTATTTAGGAGATGAGTCGTGTAAAGCCGCAGCCCGTGAAATTGCCGAACGGTTGCAAGATAGTGGTCAATTAGCCACAGCAAATGGAAGCATCCGGGCAGAATTAGCGCGACTAACACGCATTACCGAAGAACTATCACCCCAGTTAAAAGAGGAACCAAGCTTACTGGAGTATGCCAAGTTGGTGCAGCGAGTCTTAAGAGCGCCAGATACGGTTAATCTAACAGAACTACAACGTTCCTATCAGGTAGAGGGTGTAGAACTGACTGTTCCGGACAAGGTGTTACCAGAAGTTCTGAAACCAGAGATTGACCTACAACCTTTTGAATTTTCCGTCGCTACCATCGAGTCGAAACAAACAGACGGGTTGAGAAGAAAAACAGAACTAATTATCAAGCGTCGTCAGCAACAAGCTTGGGGCTTTACGGAAGATTTGGGGGATGGAGTTCAACTAGAAATGGTAGCCATTCCTGAAGGAAGCTTTGTCATGGGTTCTCCAGATACTGAAGAGGGGCATAGAGACAATGAAAGCCCCCAGCATCAGGTAACAGTTAAATCTTTCTTCATGGGCAAATACCCAGTCACGCAGGCGCAATGGCAAGCGGTGGCAGCCCTACCTCAAGTTAACAGTGAACTAGACTCTGACCCATCTTGGTTTAAAGGAGCAGACCGACCTGTAGAACAAGTCTCTTGGTATGATGCTGTGGAGTTTTGTGCGCGGCTGTCGAAGCAGACGGGAAGAGAATACCGACTACCTTCTGAAGCTGAGTGGGAATATGCTTGCCGTGCAGGTACAACTACTCCATTTCATTTTGGCGAGACGATAACGACTGAATTAGCTAACTATAACGGTAACTATACTTATGGGGAGGCAGCAAAAGGCAAGTATCGAGAGCAAACGACCTCAGTAGGAAGTTTTCCCCCTAATGCCTTTGGACTATACGATATGCATGGGAATGTGTGGGAGTGGTGTGCAGACAGTTGGCACTCAAACTATCAAGGAGCGCCGTCTGATGGCAGTGTGTGGGAGGATAAAAATGAGAATGATAATGATTTTCGGCTGTTGCGGGGCGGTTCTTGGCACAGCTATCCAGCTTTCTGCCGTTCTGCGTATCGCAGCAACCTTAATCCGGGCGACAGGCACATCGGCATTATCGGTTTTCGTGTTGTGTGTGCTGCCGCGTGGACTTCATAGCCCTTTACCCTCTTGCCCTTTTGCCCTTTACCCTCTTTTCTCTTTCCTCTTCCCGCCGCAGGCGGGATAAATTTTTTTTGAAAATCACAATGGACAATTTACCAATTATCCAAAAGACCTATGACTTGATTAAATGGTACGTTCCCATTTTGAACAAGCTTCCACGGAATCACAAATTCTTATTGGGAGACAGAATCACCACAGGACTCTATGACCTTTTAGAAAGCTTAATTCTGGCTCGATACGCCAAGGAAAAGCTAGCCCAGTTAGAATTACTCAACGCCAAACTGGACATCCTACGTCACCAAACTCGATTGCTGCTAGATTTTGAGCTAATTTCAGTAGAGCGTTACGAATATGCGGGACAATTACTAAATGCCATCGGAATTGACCTAGGTGGCTGGATTAAGCAGCAACGTAAGCGCAAGACACCGGAATGAAACGCTACGGTAATCTATGGTCTCAAATTATTGAGTTTGAAAACTTGCTCAATGCCGCCAGACAGGCACAACGAGGCAAGCGGTTTCGCGATAACGTTTTGGCATTCAACTATAACTTGGAAGGGGAACTGCTTAAATTAAAAGCTGAACTGGAATCTAAAACCTATCAACCAGGTGCTTACAGAACCTTTGAGATTGTCGAACCGAAGCGACGGCTAATTTCAGCAGCACCTTACCGGGATAGGGTTGTCCACCATGCTCTTTGTAATGTTATTGTTCCCCCTATTGAGCGAACCTTTATTGCTGATTCCTATGCCAATCGTGTAGGCTTTGGTACGCATCGTGCCCTACGTCGCTTTACTCAATTTGCTCGTTCTAGTCGTTATGTTCTTCAGTGTGATATTCGTAAATATTTCCCCAGTATTGACCATATTATTCTCAAGTCTCTATTACGTCGCAAACTGAAATGTCCAGACACCCTAGGGTTAATTGACACCATTATTGATAACAGTAACGAGCAAGAACCTGTTATTGACTACTTTAGAGGGGATGACTTATTAACACCTGTAAAAAGACGACGTGGACTGCCAATTGGGAATCTAACTAGCCAATTTTTTGCCAATGTTTATCTCAATGGCTTTGACCATTTTGTTAAAGAACAGCTCAAGGTTGTCAAGTATATTCGCTACGTAGATGACTTTGCTCTATTTTCTGATGACTGGGGATTTTTGGCAGAAGCGCGAATAGCCACAGAAGAGTATCTCGCTCAATTGAGGCTAAAGATTCATCCTGTAAAGAGCCAATTATTTGAAACACAACAGGGAGCCAATTTCTTAGGATTTCGCATCCTACCAGACCGCATCCGGGTACGAACAGAAAATCTACGACGGGCACGGCGCAGACTGCGACGAATGCAAACTGAGTATGCTCAAGGTAAGATAGGAATTCGAGATGTGTCTCAATCGATTCAAAGCTGGGTAGCTCATCTAGATCACGGTGACACTTGGCAGCTACGTAAACAAATATTCGCTACTCTCGTGTTTATGAGAGAGTGAAGAGGGGACAGGCACTCCCGGCTGTTGCGGGGCGGTTCTTGGAACAACAATCCAGAAAACTGCCGTTCTGCGTATCGCAACAACAATAATCCGGGCGACAGGCACAACAACAATATCGGTTTTCGTGTTGTGTGTGCTGCCGCGTGCGCTCTTCTGTGCCAGAACTGGTGGATGGGAGATTCATCGGGAGTGCCGAAGAAGAGTCCAGACCTGTTCCTGTGATGTCGGTGACGGCATCCGAAAATCAACCAAGGTTGGGTAGCCTGGTAAGCAGGCGCTGAACGGTTGCCCGACCTACAACAGAGGGGTGAGCGAAAAAAGGTATGGGAGAACAATAAGCAGACACGGAGACACGGAGACGCGGAGACGCGGGGAATTAAAATCCCACACAAAATTTCGTTCACCCGACAACAGAGCGGTCTGTCACTACCTGATCAACCACCGATTTGTGACATAGTGCGGGTATAACTACCCTCAGTTCCAGAATCCCTCTCTTTGAAATTGATTTCGGGTTTAATCCTCAGCAACTGACTTACTTGCTCTCTCAAATCATCAGTATCCACACCCCGGCGTAAGGCTGTTTTCAGGTCAATTTGCCCACTTTCATTAAGTAAACAAGGACGCAACCAACCATCCGCCGATAAACGCATGCGATTGCAGCGATCGCAAAAACATTCCGACATCTGAGAGATAAATCCCAAAGTTCCCAAAGCACCGGGAATCTGAAAAACATCAGCAGGGCCATTGCCACGGACATTAGATTCTATTAAACCCCAACGTTGACAAATAGCTTGCCGCAGTTCTTCCGAAGGAATCCAAGCCCGTTCACCAAACAACTTATTGTTACCAATGGGCATAAACTCAATAAAGCGAACATGCCAATGACGCTCAAGAGTTAAAGCAGCTAAATTGAGAACTTCGTGGTCATTAACACCAGGAATTACCACCACATTCAGCTTGAGGGGGTCAAATCCCACCCGATGGGCCGCTTGAATCCCTTGCCAAGTTTGTTGCCAACGCGATCGCCCCCGATTGCCGATAATAGTGTCAAAGATTTCTGACTCCAAAGAATCCAAGCTAATATTAATGCGCCGCAAACCTGCCTGGTAAAGTTCCTCTGCCAAATCTGCTAGCAGAAAACCATTGGTAGTCATCGCCAAATCTTCAGTTTGGGGTAGTGAGGCGATATCCCTAACTAAATCTACCACTCCTGGACGCAACAAGGGTTCACCCCCTGTTAAACGAAATTTCCTAAAGCCAACGGGAATAAATACTTCTTTAAGTAACTTTAGTAATTCCTCATGAGTTAGCAGTTCTTGCCGTAGAACATAGTCAAGTTCTGTTCCTTCTGGCATACAATAATGACAGCGAAAATTACAGCGGTCAATGAGGCTAATTCTGAGATAATCTACTGTATTCATGATTTTTTGTTATTAATTATTAGCTGTTGGCTAAAAGGTAAGTAACAGGTTGGGGAAAACTTACCGACCAACAAGTTGCAAGAAATGAGATATCTCTATGGCTTTTAATAAAAAATTGTAACAACTAGGAAAGTGTAAGCTTGGAACGTCAATTAAGGTTAGACATCATCTTTCCTTAGACCTCTTGCATAAATCCTGGAACGCCCCCTAAATCCCCCAACTTTGGGGGACTTTGAGTCCGTACTCCCCCAGGATTGGGGGCTGGGGGGCTTTCAGTGGTTCCAAAAAATTACGAACTATTTCGCCAGCGGTATCAAAGTTGGGGGGTTAGGGGGGCAAAAATCGACTTTTGCAAGAGGCCTCTTGATTGTTTAATAGATACTTTGTCTAAGCCTAACTTATTTGGATAAACAACTTTCAATAGTTGCCACAACTGACTGAGCAAGGGTGGTAAGGTCATAACCACCTTCTAGACCAAAGATAATTCGACGAGTTAGTTGTAGACAATAAGTAGTAAATAAGCCGTAATCTCCCGGCTGCAATTTAATCCCGGCTAAAGGATCAGCCTCATTAGCATCATATCCAGCACTGACTATCAGCAAATCTGGTTGAAAATCAGTTAGAAATGGCATTACCTTCTGCTCAAAAAGGGGCTGGTAATCAACCAAACTACTACCTGGTGACATAGGTAGATTGAGTACATTATTGTAAGCCCCCTGCTCACTCGCTTTGCCAGTTCCGGGATAACAGGGAAACTGATGTAGAGAACAGTAAGCAATACGGGCATCACTTTCTACAATACTTTGTGTGCCGTTGCCGTGATGTACATCCCAATCGAGGATAGCAACCCTTTCAATATCTGGTCTTTCTAAAGCATAATGAGCTGCGATCGCTGCATTAGAAAATAGGCAAAACCCCATCCCAGTAGTACTTTCAGCATGATGACCTGGCGGACGGGCTAAGATAAAAGCTGGTTCACCGCTCTTAATCACCTGCTCTACACCATCTAACCAAGCGTTCACCGCTAGTAAGGCTATATCATAACTACGGGCGGAAACAGGAGTGTCACCATCAAGCAGACCACCCCCATGTACTGCAATTTGTTCAACCCTCTCAATGTAACGCTGGCTATGAATTTGTTGCAGTAGGGGCATTACCGGGCGAGTTTCTACAGGTGTTGGCAACTGCCACTCAATTTTATCTGCCCAAGGAGCAGCTTTGAGGGCATCGACAATTGCCCTGAGACGTTCTGGACGCTCTGGGTGAAAGGAACCAGTTTCGTGCCGAAGAAACTCATCCGAGTAAATAACAGACAGCATCTTGTTAGTTCTGGTGTAAATAACTGACTACTTACAAATGAAAAAACTACCCTAAATAGAGTAGGGTGACGAACTTACTTCGGTTTTTGCTCAGTCCCAAGGGCTTGACACCAATACAGGGGTAGCTCTTGAGGTGTGGACTATTTCATAAATTCAGGCATCACAAGGAAAAAAATGATACCAAAGGCAATCAAGGCAAAGAATACTTCCATTTTTTTGTTTCCTACGACTCGATGCACTCCTTAGATTACCTTACCATTCTGACATTCCCACCACTAAAAGTACATGGAAACCTTTCCTTGGTAGAGAGCCGTAGGTTATGGGCTTATTAGCTCCTACAATTATCCGCTTTTTTTATCTCCGTCTTGACCTTCAGAATCCTCGATGAGCTTAGGTATCACACTAATTATCATGACCATAAAGGCAATTAAAGCCAGGGGTATTTCCATTTTCGCCGCCTTCTTCGAGAACTAAAGTACTCGATGCACCCTTGACTCTCACCGTTACCACAGTTAACGAGAAGCCAAAAATTATATCACAATATTTGATGAAGAGATGAATTAACCTTGTCCTGGTAGACGGTGATGAGCTGAAAGAGTAAGAATTGTGCTAAAATTAGGAAAAAAAGTAGCATTTTTTGGCACATATACCCAGTAAAATCGGCTTTTTTTGCCATTTATCTGCTGTTATCTGCCCTATTCCTAATTTAACGGAGTTTTTATTTTTATGAGTACCTCCCAGGAACGGATTGTGCCGACAAATCTTCGCAACGAGATGTCCCGGTCTTACCTGGAATACGCCATGAGCGTAATTGTGGGTCGAGCCTTGCCCGATGCCAGGGACGGTCTCAAGCCGGTACACAGGCGGATTCTCTATGCGATGCATGAACTAGGTCTTACCCCAGAGCGCCCGTTTCGTAAGTGCGCCCGTGTAGTGGGAGAAGTACTAGGTAAGTATCATCCCCACGGAGATACTGCTGTTTATGATGCCTTGGTGCGCATGGCTCAGAACTTCTCCATGAGAGTACCTTTGATCAACGGTCATGGTAACTTTGGATCAGTTGACAATGATCCGCCAGCGGCAATGCGCTACACCGAGTGCCGCTTACAAACCCTTGCAACCAATGCCTTACTACGGGATATTGAGTCAGAAACCGTAGATTTCATTGACAACTTTGACGGCTCTCAGCAAGAGCCGGTTGTCTTACCGGCGCGCATTCCCCAACTACTAATCAACGGCTCCTCTGGCATTGCCGTTGGTATGGCAACTAACATCCCGCCTCACAACCTAGGAGAAATAATTGACGGCTTGCTAGCCCTTATCTACAATCCCGAAATAACTGATAGTGAATTGATGCGATATATTCCCGGTCCTGACTTCCCCACAGGCGGGCAGATTCTAGGGAAATCTGGCATCAAAGAAGCCTACACAACAGGTCGGGGTTCAATTACCATGCGGGGGGTAGCAAATATTGAAACCCTTGAACAGCGAGGTCGTCCTGAGCGAGACGCGATCATTATTACAGAGTTGCCCTACCAAACCAATAAAGCAGCACTGATTGAAAAGATTGCTGAACTAGTCAACGACAAGCGCATAGAAGGCATTAGCGATATTCGCGACGAAAGCGATCGCACAGGTATGCGGATTGTTATTGAACTCAAGCGTGATGCTTATCCAAGGGTAGTCCTTAACAACCTTTACAAGCAAACGCCCATACAAGCCAATTTTGGGGCAAATATGCTGGCATTGGTCAACAATGAACCCCAGCTTTTAACAATCAAGCAATTTCTGGAAGTCTTCCTGGATTTCCGTGTCGAGACGATTACCAGGCGTACTCAGTACGAACTGCGTAAAGCCCAAGAAAGAGATCACATCCTGCAAGGATTGCTCATTGCCCTTGACAATCTAGATGCAATAATTGCCTTGATTCGTGCTGCTGCTGACACAACTACCGCACGAGGGCAGTTGATTGAGCATTTTAGCTTATCGGACAATCAAGCCGATGCAATTTTGCAGATGCAACTGCGCCGCTTGACAGCCCTAGAAGCAGAAAAAATTCAAGCTGAGCATGAGGATTTACTGACCCAAATTGCCGATTTGCAAGATATTCTAGCTCGTAGAAGTCGAATATTAGAAATAGTTGAAACCGAAGTTGGGCAAATCAAAGAAAGCCAAGTAACGCCTAGACGCACCGAGATTCAACTAGCAGAAGGCGAACTGGAAGATATTGACTTAATTGCCAACGAAAAGGTTGTAATTTTGCTTACCGAGCAGGGTTACATTAAGCGCATGCCTATCAATACCTTTGCTGCTCAAGCCAGGGCAACTCGTGGCAAAGCAGCGGCTCGCATGAAAGAAGATGACGGAGTTGAGCATTTTCTCACTTGCTGCGACCATGACCGCATTTTGTTCTTTAGCGATCGCGGTGTGGTCTACGGTATGCCAGCCTATCAAATCCCCGCCGCTTCTAGGACGGCTAGAGGGGTGGCGATTGTGCAAATGCTACCTATTAACCACGCAGAAAAAATCACCTCGATTGTACCTGTATCAGAGTTTAGTGAGGATGAATATCTGGTGATGTTAACCCGTAAAGGTTACATCAAAAAAACTGCCCTTGATGCCTTTAGTAATATTCGGGCAAATGGATTGATTGCTATCTCCTTAGGAGAAGGGGATCAGTTGCGCTGGGTGCGTCGGGCTAGGGCAGAAGACAGTGTCATCATTGGCTCTAGCCAAGGCATGGCAATTCATTTTAAAACTGATGGTGAGCAACTACGTCCCCTTGGCCGTGCCACGCGGGGTGTCAAGGCAATGAAATTGCGCTCCAAAGATGAATTGATCAGCATGGACATTTTACCCAGTCAGGTAGTCGCTAGTCTTGCCACAGCAGAAGATACAGATGAGCCAGACCTTGCCTTGGTACCAGAAGAGGAAGAGGTAGAAGAAGGTAATGGAGAAGAGTTAGTAGAGACAGTTGCAGGCCAAGGACCATGGGTTTTAGTTGTCACCACTAACGGCTACGGTAAGCGGGTTCCTGTCTCTCAGTTCCGACTGCAAAATCGTGCTGGTATGGGCTTAAGGTCGATCAAATTCCGTAAAGGGAAAGGTGGTAAAGACAGACTAGCAGCTCTACGAGTGGTTAATGAAGGGGATGAATTGATGATGGTTACAAACAGAGGAATTATCATCCGTCAGCTAATTGATGCCATTTCCCACCAATCCAGGATGGCCACCGGGGTCAGGGTACAAAGACTCGATGAAGATGATGCGATCGCTGCTGTTGCCCTAGTACCTCTTTCTGAGTCAGATGATGATGAAACAGAAGCTTCAATGGAGGTAGAAGAGACAGAAGTGCCAGGTGAGGAAGAGTAGAAAGGATGAAGCAAATGTAGAATGTAGAATGTAGAATGTAAAATTAATTTTGCCTCTCCTAGACTGGTTATAGTAAAAGATTTTAGTATTTATTTTATGCTAATTTATCACAACTACCCTAGGAGAGCCTTTTTTTCTAAATTCTAAATTCCGCCATTCTAAATTTTCCCTTCCCAACTTACTCAGATTCTTGCAAACCTGATTCCAAGAAGGATACAGAGTTGTCAGCGGCCAAAGTTACGGCAAATGTTGCATCAGGATTTCCTGGTTCGTGATTAAGGATGATTAAAAATGAACCAGGTTTTACCCCTTTCCAAAATACTTTTTTCCACTCCTCTGGCATGGCATTAGCTAGTTTTTGACTCTCGTAAAATAGCAAAATAGAATCTGATTTAGCCTGTAATTCTTTAGTTTTTACCGCATCTTTAGGTAAAAATGGTTTGACTAGCTCCAAGGCTTCCTGCTTAGTGCGCCTACTTTTATCTGTCTTTTCTAATAAAAAGGAAATATAAACAGTGACATCCTCAGTGTATGAGGCATGAATATAGTTATCTTCGTAAGCACTAAATTTATTGCTGCTAAAGTCAGGGCCATGTATCTTTTCAAACTGGGCTTTTGTGTCTCCCAAGCCAGCGCCATTTCTACTTACTGGTTCCGGGGCTTTCTGAGTTTTTGATTGCTCAGCCTCTTCTGGCAATGTTGTGGATAACTCCGAAGAGACAACAGGACTGGTTTGTACGAGTGAAGAGAGCTGACTTAGAAGCCAAGCTATAGAGATAGGAGACACAAAACCCAACAGCCACACAAAAAAAATTATGAATGCTGTCGGAAGGAGGTTACGAGGAAGCAGTTTTTTGACCATAAGGAAAGGCTATTCTGTCTCACATTACTGATAAACAGTTCTGAGAACTTGACCAAAAATCCGTATAGTTAGAAATTTCCTATCAAATCTATACTAAGCAGGGGAGCACTGAGTCTCAATGAAAAATTTCGAGCGACTTCGGTCAAACTTGCTTTTACTGTTACCTTTGGGCGGCGGCATTCTGATGGGGCTAACACCGGCACCGGTTGAAGCATGGCCCTTAGCCTGGATTGCCTTGGTTCCCCTTTGGTTGTCTGTTGCCTTTAGCCAGAGTATTTGTCGTTCTGCTTTGTACGGTTTCGTCTGGGGCTTGGGCTACCACGGTCTAGCCCTATTTTGGATTACTGGTATTCATCCTATGGATTGGATGGGAGTACCAAGGCTCGCCAGTGTAGCGATCGCCTTTTTTTGCTGGAGCTTTATTACTCTTTGGGGAGCTTGCTATGTGACTATTTGGGCAGTTAGTATGTCTGCTATCCTCTTAGATAGAAAGAAGGCAAAAATAAATAAAGAAAAACAGACTAACTTTTCCTTTTTTACATTAAACTTTAAATTTTTAAATACCTTAGTTAATGTATTACTTGGTTCTGCCCTTTGGTGTGGATTAGAAGCACTTTGGAGTACTGGTTCTTTGTACTGGACTTCTCTTTCCTATACCCAAAGTCCTCATAATTTAGTAATTTTGCATCTCGGTCAACTTTCTGGTTCCCTCACTGTCACTGCTGTAATCGTGGCAGTCAATGGTTTGATTGCCGAAGCATTGGTTATTCAATTAAGAATTAAGAACGAACAATTAAAGAGCAAGTCTATTCCTTCATCTTTGAATTTAAAATCAGCAGCCTACTTTAGCCTCGCTGCTAGCTTGCTAATTGTTTCACACTTGATTGGTTTTAATTTATATAGCCGACCCTTGACAGCAACGGATGGAACCACGTTACGGGTAGGGATTATTCAGGGGAATATTCCTAACAGAATTAAACTCTATCCGGCTGGCTGGCGTCGTGCAATTGAAGGTTATACCTCTGGTTACAAAAGATTGGCAGACGAAGGCGTTGAGGCAGTACTAACACCGGAAACCGCACTACCTTTTCTCTGGGATGAACAGGTTAGTAATCGCAGTTCTTTCTACTCAGCAATTTTGGCTAAAGGCATACCGGCTTGGGTTGGAGCATTAGGTCAAGAAGGACGCAGCTTAACTAATAGTTTGTTCACCGTTACAGGTACAGGCGAAACCTTCAGCCACTATGACAAAGTAAAATTAGTACCCCTAGGAGAATATATTCCTTTTGAGCAGTTCCTTGGACGACTAATTGATCGGCTTTCTCCTTTAGATGCTCACTTAGTAGCTGGCAAGCCCAACCAAATTTTTGAGACACCTTTTGGTAGAGCAATTGTTGGGATTTGTTACGAGTCAGCTTTCCCGGAGCATTTTCGCCGTCAGGCTGCTGCTGGCGGTCAATTTATTCTCACAGCTTCTAATAATGCTCATTACAGCGAAACAATGCCAGCTCAACACCATGCCCAAGACGTAATGCGGGCAGTTGAAACTGATAGATGGGCAGTTCGTGCGACAAATACTGGTTATTCCGCCATTGTAGATCCCCATGGCAAAACCCAATGGATTTCTGGCATCAATACCTATGAGATTCATGCTGCTACAGTTTACAAAAGGCAAACTCAGACTTTATATGTACGTTGGGGTGATTGGTTAACTCCTAGCTTGTTGGGATTAGCTATTATCTGCTGGTTTATCTTTCGCCGTTGAGCGAGTAGACAAGCAAGCAAATTGTCAGTTTTATCAACCTCTATTCCTAGTTAAGAGCGTGTCATAAGTTCATGTTCTGTAAACGGGACTTCTGCCAGAAGTCTAAATGATTAAGATTTGAATCAAATCGAACAATTTCAACTCTACTAGAGGTATTCAAGAAGTAGGGGACTTCCTGAGAGGTGATAATGATGATGGAAATATTCGTATTTTTATTTGGTTGTCTATTACTTTTGGGTTTGGCTGTCTTTTGTGAAGTATTCTTTTACGCAGAGGAACAACAGTCATAAGACGATGACCTTTTTCCGTGACCACTGAAAAAGGAGTTTGAGGTCACGGAAAGCAGGGTAGTCAGAAATAGATAAGCAATTTTCGACTAACCGATGCGGGGACAAAGCTATGAGCTACAGGATTAGCAAAGCTCTTTTAATCTTAGGTGAGCTAAATAACGATGACCTCAATTGGATGAGCAGAACAGGCAAAAAGGAAATTCTCCCTCCCGGCAAGACACTCATCTATGAAGGACAAAAGATTAATGCCCTCTACATCGTCTTAAAGGGAATTTTAAGCGTCTTTTTGGGCGAAAAAGAACTGGCAAGGATAGGTAAGGGTGAAGCTGTTGGAGAAATTTCTTTTATTGATGAGCGTCCTCCTTTAGCCACAGTCAAGGCTAAAGAAGAGTCTCTAGTATTTGTAATTCCCAGACTACAGTTAACCACAAAGCTAGAACATGATACCGCCTTTGCCTCGCGGTTTTATCATGGTATATCCCTGTGTCTAGCAAACCGCATGCGGGGTACGGTAGGGCGATTAGGCTATGGATTTGAACTGGCCCAACCAGAGGAGATAGAATTAGACAAGTTAAGTCCGACTACTCTGGAACATTTAAAATTAGCTCAAGCCAAGTTCAACTGGCTAAAAAACTTTGATACTTCAGTTACTCTGGTTTGAACCTAAATTCTCCTTGAGGCAAGGGATAATCCAAAATCTAAAATCTAAAATCTAAAATTGAGATAACCTCTTGCCCAGAACATTTCAGGGGTGGTAGCGTCTTATAGCCAGCTTGATTTTGGAGCTGAATTTACCACTGCCACAATTATATGAAGTGTGATCCAAGAGTTTCCCTAGGAAAGTCCTTAGTTAGTCTTACTGCTAGTCTATTTTCTTTACTATCCTTAACCCCACCTACCTTAGCTGCACCTCCGAGAACTCCAGACAAAACAGTAGAGTGTGAAATATTAATAGTTGGAGGCGGACTAGCAGGTGCTGCTGCGGCCTACGAAGGTCTATTGGCAGGAAAAACCATTTGCCTAACCGAAATTACCGACTGGGTAGGAGGACAGATTTCTGCTCAAGGCACCTCCGCACTAGACGAACGACCAACCCAGCGATCGCGTCTTTTCTACCCCCGTGGCTACCTAGAACTGCGCCAACGTATCAAACGCGAATACAAAGAACTCAACCCTGGCGACTGCTGGGTAAGTGAGTCTTGCTTTTTGCCCCGCGATGCTCACCAGATACTTTATGATATGTTGCGAGATGCGGCAAAAAGGGGCAAAGGAACCCTTAACTGGTTTCCCTCAACGGTTGTTAAGGAATTAGAACTGAACTCAACTGGTCAAATAATTGAAAGCGTAACAGCCATTGAGCATAAACCGGCAAAGGATGCTCCTCCTCTTAACACTTCTCCTCTCTCTCGCACCATCGAAGATTGGTATAGTTACGAAGATTCACCCCGTTTCGAGAAAAGCATTATTCGCTTTACTCCCCCTGCTTCTAGCAGCAAATCTTCAGAAAGCATTCCCTGGTATGTTATCGAAGCTACTGAGACAGGTGAGATTATCGGCTTAGCCGAGGTTCCCTATCGTTTGGGTATCGATCCTCGCTCCCATCTAGAACCATCTTCCTCTAGCACGACACCCGACCCTTATTGTACTCAGGGTTTCACTTACACCTTTGCTATGGAGCAAACCAAGAAACCCCAGACCCACGAAAAGCCCTCTTTTTACTCTCAATATGAACCTTATTACAGTTATGAATTAGAGCGACTGGCAAGTTTTGATTTGGTCTTCACCTATCGACGTATTTGGAGTCCTAAAACTGGTGAGCAAGAAAAGTTCAGAGGCATTTCTTTCACTGCTCCCACCCCAAGAGATATCTCCATGCAAAACTGGACTTGGGGCAATGATTACCGTCCCGGCACAGCCCAAGATAACTTAATTTATACCCCCCGACAGCTAGAAGAAACAGGTCAGTTATCTCCTGGTGGCTGGATGGGGGGTTTGCGTACAGAGGCATTACGCAAGGCAGAAGAAATTTCCCAGGGTTATTTCTACTGGCTTGTCGCTGGTACTACCGACTCCCAGCTAGGAGACGGGGTCAAGGAACCTCATCCTAACCACCGTTATTTATCTGGCCTAGACTCACCAATGGGTACAGTACATGGTCTGTCCAAGTACCCTTACATGCGTGAAGGCAGACGCATTATTGGTCGTCCTTCCTACGGTTACCCTCAAGGTTTCACTATCTCAGAAATTGACATGTCCCGCCGGGAATACCGGGATGAATATTATCGCCAAACTCTCTCACCAGAGACTTATCGCCATTTATGGACGGCTTTGGCCGGTAGAGAGGCAATATCGGTAATTACAGATAAAGTTCCACCAGAACAGGTTAGTCGTCGCACTCGCTCTACTATTTATCCGGATGCTGTCGGCATCGGACATTATGCCATTGACTTCCACCCTTGTCTGACTCTCTCTCCCCCGGAAGCACCTGGCAATACCGAAAGAGAGGGCGAAAGACGAGGTGCAGGTCAAGCCTATCCTTTTCAAATTCCCCTACGAGCAATGATTCCCCAGCGCATTGATAACATGTTGGTGGCGGGTAAAAGTATTGCAACTAGTCACATTGCCGCTGCTGCCTATCGGGTGCATTCCTTTGAATGGTCATCGGGTGTAGCCGCAGGCACTACCGCCGCCTTTGCCATAGATGAGGGAATAGCGCCTTACCAGCTAGTAGACGAATTGCCACGACGAGAAACTCAGCTACAAACCCTACGGCAACGGCTAGACAAAAATGGCAATCAAACAGCTTTTCCCGATACCTCAATTTTCAACGAATCCTGGGAAGAGTGGCGCTAGCTTTTATTGCGGGGAATAGGGAATAGGGAACAGGGAACAGGGAATAGAAACCTATTTTTCCCCCATCTCCCCCATCTCCCCCATCTTCCCCATCACCCGATCTCCCCACCTCCCCATCCCAATTGGCTTTCTTTCTAGAGTTCTGTAAACTAGAATAGTAAGCCAGTTGTTTAATTCTTTATAAAGAATTGCGGTAAATGATTTATGAATATGGTAAAAGCAAACGCTGTTCAAGCTGTATCTACTTCACCAGTTAAAGCGCCTGAAAAATCTAATCAGACTACCCCAAAGAAATATCCCAGCTATAAGGTAATTGTGCTTAACGACGATGTAAATACGTTTCAGCACGTTGCCCAGTGTTTGATGAAATATATTCCTGGCATGACTAGCGACTCTGCCTGGGAACTAACTAATCGGATTCATCATGAAGGTCAGGCAATCGTTTGGGTAGGCCCTCAAGAACAGGCAGAACTTTACCACCAACAGCTGAGTCGGGCTGGCTTAACAATGGCACCACTGGAGGCAGCATAAGCTCATGGGCAAGACCAAGTGCGGCAGACTAGTTTGGAACCACTCTACCCACCTACCAGGTTTAATTCCCATACTCGAAAGGCTTAGTGGTTACGAAGGGATTCAAACAATTACACCTGCTGTAATTGGACGCGCCAAGAGCCACCGTCCCCATTTGCAAATAAAGATATCCGTACCAATTCGCGGAGGATTCAAATTAATTGCAAGGCAAGGGAAGACATTTCAAGAAGTATTTATACTTACCTGTCTAAGTAAGGGAGAATTGGAAAAAGTACTTGCCTGTTTACTGAAGAAGTATAAATAGCTAATTGTTACAACTTAGCTGGTCAGACTAAAAAAAGAGAAGAATTTATTTTTCAGCCGTTGTAGTTGCTTGGGCGCTGTTAATCACCCAGCTACTGGAACCGTCTTTCCAATGTTCTTTTTTCCAGATAGGAGCGTTGTACTTTAAATAGTCAATGGCATATTTGCAGGCTTCAAATGCTTCCGTGCGATGGGGGCAACCAACTGCCACTAATACACTAATATCCCCAATTTTTAATCGACCGATACGATGGTGTATTACCACTCGATTAACCTCAGTCCACCGTTTCCTTAACTCAGCAGCAATTGAACTGAAAACTTGCAACGCCATGGATTCATATGCCTGATACTCTAGTTCTATAACTGGCTTACCATCAGTTTTGTTGCGGACAGTGCCACTCATGACTACTACTGCCCCATTGGCTGGATCGTCAGCCAGCGCATAAACTTGAGTAAGTGAAAGAGGCTCAGAGGTAATTGCCAAGCTATCTGGATAATTATGTTTAATTGAAGAGACAATAGACATTAATTATTCTCAATCAGAACGATTGCTACAACTTCCCTAAATAAACCAAAAACAATAATATCACATTAGAAAAGAAAAAGTACCTGTTAATAATTAATTTGAATGTATCGTCCAAAAAATAATATATGCAAACTTTACAGTCTACCGAAGAAAAGGCTAAATTCAGCCCTACGGAACGGCATAAATATAGCGATGCTAATCAACAAGAAGTATGGCAAGATTTTGCTAATCTAGCCGCACAAACTTGTGGTATGCCGATGGCTATGATCGTGCTAAGAGAGGATAACCAGCTCTGCTTGAGATGGCAAGTTGGTTTATCTCAGACAGCTGCTGAGAGGGAAATTGACTTTTGTTTGCACGTCATTGAGCAAAAAAAAGTATTAGTAGTTCCAGATGCTTTCGCTGACCGAAAGTTCAACACTGAGCAAATAGCTACTAGTGATTCCCCAATCTTGAGTTATGCTGGTGTTCCCTTAGTCAGTTCAGAGGGAATTGTAGTAGGTGTCATCAGTGTTATGGACTACATACCCCAGCAATTGAGTCCCCAACAGTTAGCCGCTTTACAAGCATTAGCTCGTCAGTTAAGTAAACAACTTGAACTTAGACAAGATTTAGTAAAATTAGCCCAAGCGCTACAAGAGAGTGAGGAGCGAGAAGATAAATTACGCAACAGTGAGCAAGAACTGCTAGATTTTATCGAAAATGGCACAGTTGCTATGCATTGGGTGGATGTCAACGGCATAATCATTTGGGCAAATCAAGCTGAATTGTCTCTTCTCGGTTACTCACAAGAAGAGTATATTGGTCACCACATTGCCGAGTTTCACGCTGATGAAGCAGTAATTGCTGATATTCTCAAAAGACTAACTGCTAACGAAACACTAAAAAACTATGAAGCACGACTTAAGAGCAAGGATGGCTCGATTAAGTATGTCCTGATTAACTCAAACGTATTGTGGGAAGATAGCAAGTTCAACCACACTCGCTGCTTTAGCAATGATATTACTGAACGCAAGCAGGCAGAGATAGCCTTAGAGCAAGCGACTCAAGAAAACCTAAAACTGGTTAGGGTACTCGACGCTGTCTCCAATGGAGTAATCATTACCGATGCTAAGCAAGCAGATAATCCGATTATTTACCTAAACCCAGCTTTCTCGAAAATTACAGGATATTCCCCAGAGGAGATAAAAGGACGCAACTGTCGTCTGCTGCAAGGTAAGGATACAGATTTAGCAACAATAGCATTGATTCGTCGCTCTCTTAGGCAAGGACAAGAAGTTGAAACAAGCTTGCTAA
The DNA here is from genome assembly GCA_049683475.1 of Coleofasciculaceae cyanobacterium. Lineage (GTDB taxonomy): Bacteria > Cyanobacteriota > Cyanobacteriia > Cyanobacteriales > Coleofasciculaceae > JBAUJE01. The sequence goes on from JBAUJE010000225.1 coordinate 28,641, forward strand.
ACTACCGCAAAGATGGTAAGCCCTTCTGGAATGAACTGAAAATCTTTCCCGTTTTCGCCGAGGAAGGTGATTTACTCTACTTTGTGGGAATTATGACAGATGTAACTGAGCGTAAGTTAGCAGAACAAGAGCGCGATCGCTTCTTTAACCTTTCCCGCGACATACTCTGTGTTTCAAGTTTTGATGGCTACTTTAAACGCGTGAACCCAGCTTTTTCAAAAATATTGGGCTATGACAGAGAAGAACTCTGCACTCAGCCCCTTATTAATTTTGTTCATCCTGAAGATCAAGCGACAACTCTCAAGGAAATAGAAAAGCTCTCTGCTGACAAACCAACAATTTATTTTGAGAATCGCTATCGTACCCTGGATGGTTCCTACCGCTGGATAGCTTGGACAGCCACTCCCGTAGTTGAAGAAAGTTTAATTTATGCTACTGGTCGTGACATCACAAACTCTAAGCAAGTGCAGCAAGAACGCCTGCAACTCTTAGAAAGAGAGAAAGTAGCACGCGCTGAAGCAGAAGCAGTTCGCCATAAGATTACCAAGATTCTCGAAAGTATTACAGATGGCTTTTTTGCCTTAGATAAGAAGTGGCGGTTTACCTACATCAATGCCCTAGCAGAGCCTCTATTACAGAGAAAAAGAGAAGAACTACTAGGCAAATGTATCTGGGGGAAATTTCCTGAAGCTGTAGGCTCCCTATTCTATCAAGGGTATCACCGTGCCGTCTCAAAACAAGTCAAGGTAGCATTTGAAGCCTTTTATCCTCCTCTAGAGTGTTGGTTTTCGGTTCATGCTTATCCAAGTGATGAAGGCTTGTACGTTTATTTTGATGATATTACTCAGCGTAAACATGCAGAAGAGGCCCTACGGCAAAGCGAAGAAAGATTTCAGTTGATTGCTCAGGCAACCAATG
>JBAUJE010000226.1:0-26614 GCA_049683475.1 Coleofasciculaceae cyanobacterium
GGGTGGTATCGTAGTCACTATCAAAAGTATTGAGGGTTACCTCACCACTAGTCGGGGCGGTCCATGTCCACCAAGCTGAGTTGAGAACTCCAGAAACTCCCCCATGGTTAGGTTCACCTGATTCTCCGGTAAAGCCAACATTGCTGCTTGTCGTGCTAATATTAAAACTGCTAAGGGTAAGGCGATTGGTAAAATCGTCGTTAATATTGGTCATAGTTGCTCTTGGTAGATCTGCATTGGAATGTTCGTAAAAAGCTCATCAAAAAAAGCTCATGAAAGAAGCATGAGATAATTACCAAAAAATTTGTGGGAAAGGATTCAGGCAAAAAGAAATAATGGCGATTAACTCAGCTGTAGAACGAAATTATGACAAGCTCAGAAAAAATTGCCTTCCTCAAGAAGCTTGTAGTCTTGCCTGAATCTGATAATTCAGAACCAAATCTTAGACAACAACTCTGAAAAGTTGTAGCCAATTAGCCAATCATCGCGTTTCGGTAAATTTGAGTTAGAGAAAGACCTAAATAAAGTAATAGTTTCAGAGGCTCGTCTCTATCTTTGTAAAAACTGCTATGACTGAACTTTCACTAACAATTTTTCTCTGAAGGATATTTATATCGTAAACCTTACTTTTCCTTAAAAACATGATTTATCAAAGAATCTTCATACAAAAAACATAAAAAGGAATGAATATGAAGCTTCCGTGAAGTTCCCATGAAGTTAGTCTTAGTGAAGATATATTTCTATCAATAGCCCCACCCCTTTATTGGGTGAGGCTAATCACTTAATAGTAATTTCTACTTAAGTTTTAAGTTAGGCAAATTTAATTTTATTACCAACCTTCCAACGTTGAAACATCCAGGGCTTTGTACCTAAGTAGATGAGGAACGCCCTACAAATTAGCTATACCGCTAAAGACTTTTTCTGCTGGCCCTGTCATATAAACTCGCTGGTCTAATTCTGACCACTCAATCTCGAGATTGCCACCAGGGAGTTCAACCGTACAAGCGTGATCGCTTTTACCTGCTAATACACCGGCTACAACGGAAGCACAGGCACCAGTACCACAAGCTAAAGTGATACCAGCACCACGTTCCCAAACCCGCATTTTTAGATAATCTTTTCGTACCACCTGAATGAATTCTGTATTAGTCCGTTGAGGAAAAGCTGAGTGATGCTCAAATTTAGCACCAAGGGTTGTCAGAGGAATCGCCTCGGCATCTTCAACAAAGGTTATGCAGTGGGGATTACCCATACTGACACAGGTAACTAGCCAGGATTCTCCTGCAACTTCTATCGGGTTATTGATAACCTTTTGGTCAGGTTGAGCAAGGGTTGTAGGAATTTGTGCAGCCAAAAGTTGAGGTATCCCCATATCAACCGTAACTTTGTCATCACTACCTAGTTTTGGAGTAATTACACCGGCTAAGGTATGAATGTGATACTGCGTTTTAGAATGAGTTAGAGCATCTGCTGCTTCTAGCTCAGAGAGAAACTTGGCTAAACACCGAATGCCATTGCCACACATTTCCGGTTCCGAGCCATCGGAATTGAAAATCCGCATGGTATAGTCGGTGCCATCAACTCCTGGTAAAGCGAAGATTACGCCATCAGCACCAATGCCAAAGTGGCGATCGCATAGCTGCACAGCTTGTTCTGAAGTGATAATTGGTTCACTAGAAGTACGGTTATCAATCAGAATGAAGTCATTACCCAGACCGTGGTACTTTGTAAATTCGAGCTCCATAAAATAAATATCTCCTGCCTAAAGTTTTGATTATGTCTGAATTCGAGACTGGTTTACCTAGCATTCGCCAAGTTCAAGGTTTGATCAAAGTAGGAAATGAGGTTGAACTAAGACTTACCACTAGTGACGTAATTAGTGGCAAGCTACGCTGGCAAGATACAAATTGTCTCTGTCTAATTACTGCTAGTCAACAAACGATAATTATCTGGCGTCATGCTATTGCTTACCTAAGACCGCTCTAAGGAGGGGACAATGAAGAAGTGGAAAATAGCCAGATATATTGTTTCGTAGCGCTTTGCTGCTCAAAAAATATTTTTTAAAGTGGTTTTTTTGCTGACCACTAAAGTTCTCCAACTATTCTCCCTATTCCCTATTCCCTCTCTTATAAGCTATAGCTTAGTCCCACTAGCAAAAAGATACTGGCTAAAATACTCCCTAAGCAGCCAATGGCAAGATTTGTCATGTTAGATTGACTGGCTGAAGCAAGAGCCGTATTGAGGTCGGGTGAGGTGAGACGCTCATAGTTTTCTACAGCAACAGTTGTTTCTGGCAAAGAAGATATCAAGCTACCCACGAAATAATGTAATCCGACGAAAATACCCTTACCAAAAATTGTACTTAATACTGAACTGTAAAGTTCTGTCCAAGCCAGAAAAAAGGAATTAAGGACATAGCAAGATGCTATTAAACCGGCTGTCCCCAAAGATAAATGCCACCAACTAGCCTCAAAGTTTTCATTGCTAATATCATCAAATAACTCTGGGCGATTATTCTTCAACCTTTTCTCAAAGAAGAAGAACATTAAAATCCCCATGAGGCACGTCAATCCTCCTACCAATAACCAATCCCAAGTTCTGAGGGAAGAATCTTCTGAAACAGGACTAAACTGCAATACTCCAGTCATACACCAATAGGCTGTACTGGCAAAGTAAAACATAGCCAAGGACATCAGAAAATGCCAAAGGATGAGTTTTTTTTCCCGATTGGCGATGCGAAAAAATACTTTTACCTGATCGAATTTACCTAAGAGCAACCATTTACCAATAACAATAACGGGTGCCACAATAAACATCAGGTAGATATTGGCAAAATTGGAGCCAAGGGGAGTGGCGATTCCTCCTAGCCGGCGTAGACCAAAAGAGACAATCATTAACAATAATTCAGGATTATTGGTACTGGAATTGATTACCAAGGTGCGTTGATCACGACCCAAGAATTTTTCCGCTAGACCTGCTGCCGAGTTGACCATCAAGTCAGTTGTCTTAGGAATTAACCAAAGGCAAAAAGTTATGGCTGCAATTAGAGAAACGGTCATGAAATTTAATTCGCCGATGTAGTCGTGCAGCTTGATAATCAAACCGGCCATCACTTAAATCCTCGAAGTTTTTTTGCCAATGCGAGTCACCATAGACTAAGACTATCGCCGATTTCTGTATTAGCTGAGCAGTTATTTAGTCAACTGAACGAGGGCAAAACTAGCATCACAGATTTCTTACCATAGCCTTAAGCTTCCTCTAATACCGAATCTGACCTAACAACCTTTCACTGAAGAAAAAGCCCTGGCTGATCCGACACAGCCCAATAGTAGAGAGATAATCATTATTAAAATGAAAACTGCTAGCTATATGAACGAACACAATATCCTACGGAGCTAGGATTAATTTCCTGGCAACTAGAAAATCAATCTTAATCGCCTTTGAGTTGACCATCAAGGGGTAATAATTCTTGCTTACCTTCACTTGTACCTACATTGAGCTGGGGAATGCCCTCAATTGGTTTTCTCGGTTTAGGTGCGAGCCATTTCTCTAATCTCCTGAGAGGATAGCTACCACCGCATAAAAGCAGTTGATCGCCAGCACGAACCTCAGCACGACCATCAGGAAAGCGGATAAACTTTCCTTCTCGTCGAATTGCTTGTACCTGAACACCGTATTTACGTCTTAAATGCAGTTGGGAAAGAATTTTACCATCAGCAGGACTGTCTTGGGGTACAAATAACCACTGACAAGGTGTTGTCACAGCAGGAATTGCTACTTGTCCCTTAGCCAGTTCATTAAAGGCTGCCAGTTCGTCCGGTTCTCCTACTGCTAATAAGCGATCGCCTATGAGCAGTTGTACTTTTGCTTCAGGATAATCAATTTCTTCCCCTGAAGTGCGACGAATAGCCACTAAGCTAACACCTGTTAGGCGACGGATGTTTGCCTCTGCCAAATTCATATCTACCAATGGAGAGTAATCTGGTAGGCTATACCACTTGCTATTCATCACCTCAGTAGCAGTGCGCAAATCCTTGGCAATCTTGGATTGGGTTTGGGAAGGTCGCAAATCTAGATAATGAGAATTACGAATTTGCTCCATTTCCAGTTGAATTACGGAAACAGGTAATCCCATACCAGAGAGCAAATGAGCTGTCACCTCTAAACTTGCCTCAAAATCAGGCTGAACCACCTCACGCGCTCCAAGTTGGTAGAGTAGTTCAATATCTCGCTCGTTGTTAGCACGAACTACAATATCGAGATTGGGGTCTAGCTCCAAGGCTCGCTTGAGGCTAAGTCGCGTACTCATGGCATCTGGCAGAGCAATTACCATTGACTGCGCCTTATTCACACCAGCTTTTTCCAAAACATGCAAACTAGCAGCGTTGCCATAAACGTAGGGAATTTTTGCTTCCCGCAATTCCTGAATTGCCGCCTCTGATTGATCAATTACTAAAATGGGAATGTTGCGTTCCTGCATCAATCGCCCGAGATTGTGCCCTCCCTGTCCATAGCCACAAATTACGATGTGATTGCACAACTGCTTACTTTCAGCTGAGACTTCTTGGGGAGCATCCATTTGCTCAAAGTACTGTTTGAAAAGTGGTGAACTCTCCAACCAATTAAAGGCAATAGGAACTAGACGCAGGACAAAGGGTGTAACCACCAATGTCACAGCCGTCGTACCCAAAATTAAGAGGTAAACTCGCCGAGAAACTAGACCTAAAGCTTGTCCTTCACTGGCAAGTACAAAGGAAAATTCCCCAATCTGCGCTAGTCCTAAACCAGCAATAATGGCAGTCTTGAGAGGGTAACGAAAGACTCTCACCAAAGGCGTGATAATCAAGAACTTGCCCACGAATACCAGCAAGACTAGTCCCAGAATTAATTCCAAGTTATTCCACAAGAAAACTGGGTCAATGAGCATGCCAATGGCAGCAAAAAATATGGCGGCGAATATATCCCGCAGGGGTTCTACATAAGTCAAGGTTTGGTCGGCATACTCCACCTCCGAAATCATCAAACCGGCAACAAAAGCCCCCATTTCAATGGAAAGACCTAGTTCGTCTGTTAACAGAGCAATACTCAAGCACAACGCCACAACTCCGAGCAAAAATAGCTCGCGGCTTTCTGTACGTGCCAGAAGCCTAAGCATGGAAGGAATTAGCCAGATGCCTGCGGCTATAGCACCAGCAGCAAATAAGCCGATTTTTAGTAGTGATAAACCTACTGCTATACCAATGGCTTCTGCTGGTTGATCAAGTGCTGGCAAGACAGCAAGCATTAAGCCCAGCGCTAAGTCCTGTACAACCAGAATTCCCAACATTATCTGGCCGTGGGGAGTCTCTGTTTCGTTGCGTTCCATTAAACATTTGAGAACTACCGCCGTTGAAGATAGGGACAAAATGGAACCCAAGAAAACTCCCTGGGCTGGTGAGGTTACCCAACCCATCCCTAAGGCAACTAAGGTAGTAACAAGGATAGTTAGAGATAACTGTAGTCCCCCACCGCCCAAGGCGATCGCTTGAACCTTTTTTATTTCTGCTAAAGAAAATTCCACCCCTAGTGCAAATAGCAGAAATGCCACCCCAAACTGAGCTAGGGTTTCTATCTGTACTAACTCTTTAATTAAACCGAGTCCGGCAGGACCTACAATCATTCCGCCTAAAATGTAGCCCAGTAGAGCTGGTTGACGGCACAACGCCGCCAGTAGACCACCAGTCGCGGCAGCCGCGAGCACAGAAACAAAGTCTATAATTAGTCGAAAGTCTTCTTGCACCGGAACCTTATTCTATAAAATTATTAAGCTCTATAAACTTTAGGATACAAAAGTTTTTTCTATCCGTCGGTGTACATAAGTAGAAAGTCCCTTGTACTCAGCTTTCGAGTAACTAACCCTAACAGAGAAAGTCAGAGTGATTTAGCGCCTAAGTTAACTTTTTTAGAGATAATTGAAGCCTGGTGCTTTTTTATGCTTATCTTCAGCTAATTTTTAATTTGTCAACTGTTAATTTTGATGAATGTAGTGCCAATGACCTCCTTTCCTCAGTCTTGCCCCAGAGAAATTGAAAAAACGGCAACAAGTTGCTCAACTCTTTCACCAACAATATCTACCAAACTTCAGCAGACATTATCTCCTACCACAGCTTGGAGCAATTGGCTGAGCAAAACCTTGGCAATGGGTATCGCTGCTGGTTTGGCATTGCTGTCTGAGCCAGTGCAAGCTTTGCAAGTACAAGTTACACCGCAAAATCCCCAACTGGGCGATACTCTGTCGGTACTAATTCAGACAGATACGGTTAATTCAGATCCTCAAGTTGTCATGGGGGATCAGACATACCCAGTCTTTTCTGTACAGGGAAATCGCTATCGAGCACTGCTACCAACAACACCATTAGATAAACCAGGAACCCTGCAACTTCGAGTCAGTGCTGATGGTGAGATGAAAAACATCGCCGTACCTTTGAGGAATCGCTCCTTTATAACTCAACGTATCTCGGTAAAGGGAGGAGGCTCGAATGCAACAGAGCTAGAATTAAACCGTGTCGCCGAGTTCAAGAAACTAGAGACACCAGAAAAATTCTGGAATGGTCCCTTTCTTAGACCCAATAGCGGCCGAGTCTCAACTGTTTTCGGTGTCCGCCGTTACTACAACGGTGTCTTTGCCCAAGACTATTACCATCGCGGTGTTGACTATGCATCTGGCACAGGTTCGCCAGTAGTAGCACCAGCAGCTGGACGAGTGGCTTTAGTCGGACTCGAGTCAGAAGGTTTCAGGCTGCATGGCAACACAGTGGGAATTGACCACGGTCAAGGAGTACAGAGTATTATGCTGCATTTAAACCGGATTGACGTTAAGGAGGGAGACTTTGTTAGAGCTGGTCAAAGGATTGGTACTGTCGGCTCTACTGGAGCATCGACCGGACCTCACTTACACTGGGGACTCTATGTTCACGGAGTTTCTGTTGATCCAGTACCCTGGAGATTTGTGGGGTTTGATTGACACTCTCGCCATCAAATCACAGATGATGATGGGAGAGCCTTGAGAGTAAGCCCATGGAGGATATTACTTCGCTGTGGTATTAATAGTGGCAGGGTAACCCCCTTCCTTGCTACTAATAGGCAGCACACTCTAAGATTATGAGTAGTATTGAGAAGATCGTAGAACAGGCTCTGCAAGATGGCTACCTAACTCCACTCATGGAAACTGAAGTGGGGCGTATTTGTGATACTGTCTCGGAGCTTTCCATAGAAGAATATATGGCATTGGATCGCCTAATGGGAGCACTCCTTACAGGTGAAGTAGTAGCAGTACCTCGCAAGCAATTCATTAATTTAATGGAGGAGTTGGTACTAACAGAGGCAGTATCTCAGGTTGCCAAAATTGAAGACAAGAGCGATCGCATCCTGGATGTAGGAGATATTGCTGCCTATGCCCTCAATCGTCTTCCCCCCCTCTATGCCACCACTGAAGAAGGTGCCAAATATCAACGTCAGAGAGCGAGAGAGGAATTGGAAGAGCTGATTACTCAGCAAGTCAAAGCCGCAATTGCTCGTAACTTGGATCGGCCTGACTTTGGTGCTGAGCGTCAAGCACTTACCAAAAACGCAGAGACAGGGGTTCTTACTCAGGTTAGTCAATTGTTGCAAGATTACCAGGGTAGAGCACCCAGTATTTAATCGCGCACAATGACTGGCGTTCCGATACTTACTTGCTCGTATAAAGCCCTAATGTCTTCATTGCGCATCCGCAAGCAACCGTGGGAAACGGCCTGTCCTACTAGTTGATCTTCGTTAGTACCATGAAAACCAATTTGATGAATGCCGTCAGAAAAAAAACCAATCCACCTCTGGCCTAGGGGATTATCAGGGCCAGGAGCTATTATTTCACCTGTAATTGGTTGCTGCCAAGCTGGGTTCCGTTGTTTTTGTCTTACTTGAAAGTTACCTGTAGGGGTTTCCCAACCAGGTTTACCAACGGCAACTGGATGATTTGAGAGGCGCTTATTAGCCCAGTAACCGTAGACCATTGCATCACTCAAATCAACTACTAGTCGATAACGGAAATTGGCAAGGGCTTTAGTCAGGGGAGGAGTTGCTGGACTGACAAGGGTACTTTCTGCCTTTACAGGTTTGGGTTTGGGTTTAGGTTCCGGTACTGGCAGAACTCTTGACAAAAAGACAACTGCACAACCAAAGCAAACAACCATCCAACTGCTCTTAAGTAAGTTTTTTCTGTCCATCCAAAATCTCAGGGGTATGGGCTATTCTTCCTCAAACCCTACCCTAAAGAGGCTGAGTCGCAAATTCAAGAAATCAAAAACCAGGTCATTGTTCATTTGTCAAGTACTTGCCCATAAAAAGTTGTGTGCCGATCATAATTCTGGCACGATACTTGTCTTGAAAGCATCCTGTGCCGGTCAGAATACTAATAGCAGCTCCCAAGTATATCTATCCCTTGGACTTCAGACAAGAAAAAGTTGAGTTACGACAGTAGTACTAAGGTTATGCCTCTGTACTAATGGGACGAAAGGCAAGCGCTCCAATACATTTCGCTTAATTGCTAAGCAGTTGTATTGGTTAAATTGACCAGACACAACTCTATAAGTTCTCCCTAAACTCCTTAATTTGGAGGATGCCATAGGGAGAGATTAAGGGAAATGATGGTTGGCTAGCTACTACTTAATCAAAACCTGTGAAAACGCCAACAGATATCTGCTGCTCCTTGGGAAAAGCAAAAAGGAAGTCAGCCGACTGTGGGAGAGAGGATGTTCCAGCAACAATTCTAGCTATGAACCAACCAATTTCTTTATCCTGGCCAACAGATACTCAAACAGCGGTTTCTTCACAGTTACCACTGCCAGTAGAAAAACTATCTAACTATGACTTAATCCTACGCTGTCAGGAAGGAAGAAGTCCTAATCGTCCTGCTTTTGCAGAACTATTACGCCGCTATCAATCCCATGTCGATAGGGTTCTGTACCATTTAGCTCCCGACTGGCAAGATAGAGCTGACTTGGCGCAAGAAGTTTGGATTCGGGTTTACCGTAATATCAAACGCTTAAATGAACCAGTCAAGTTTAAAAGCTGGTTGAGTCGGATTGCGACAAATCTTTTCTATGACGAGTTACGTAAGCGCAAGCGGATTGCTCGTCCCCTGTCTCTAGATGCCCCACGTTACCTAGATGATGGTGAGATGGACTGGGAAATTGCCTCAGATGAGGCTAGCCCCCAAGAGGACATGACAACGAGGGAGTTTTACGAACAGCTGCATGAGGCAATTTCTGACCTACCAGAAGTGTTTCGTACCACAATTGTTCTCAGGGAAATTGAGGGTATGGCTTATGAGGAGATTGCCGAAATTACTGGTGTCTCTCTAGGTACAGTCAAATCAAGAATTGCTAGAGCGAGATCACGACTGCAATCCCAACTCAAAAATTATTTGGAAGAGTGAGCCTTGACCTCCTCTAGGGGAACATTTTCCCCTACAGGTTGTTCTTTTAGGATGGGATACGTAAAATATCCTTGATGGAGCGATTGCTATGATTCGGCGGTGAATTAGGAATGACCGATAAAATTGACGCTCAAGAAAACTCTAGGCAGGAAGTCGCCGTAGAAATGGATAGTTTAGAGCGAGATCGCTTTGAATTACTTAGTGCTTATATCGATGGTGAGGTAACGGCTACAGAGCGCTCTCAGGTGCAGCGTATGCTGGCAGAAGACCCTCAAATGCAGCACTTGTATTCTAAGTTGATGAAGCTACGCCAGGAAATACAACGGTTACCAGTACCCGTGGCTGAAACGACAGCAGAAGAAACAGCACGTCAAGTGTTTGCTCGCATTAATCAGCGTAGAAGTCAAAGAACTTTTGCCTGGGGAGGCTTAGCCTTTGCTGCGTTATTCGTTAGTGCCTTATCAGGTATTATTTCTGGTGGTCAGTTACTTAAACCACAGTTAGCTCAATCTCCAGAACAACAAGAGGTTGCTTCAGAAAGGTTGATGATTGCTGTGAATAGACCATTGTTAGAAATTCCCAAGGTAGCGGTAACTTCTTCAGAGCAGTTGGGGATGCCAGACTATACTAAGCAGTAAAGAAGGGGGATAAGGGTAAAAACAGTTAAGTTGAGTTTACCCACCAAGAAACAAGAGCTGCCTTAACACCTATTGGGTGAAAAGATTAGTCGTGCTGCTCCAACTTCCGGAGATTACAGCAACACCATGGTAAAACTGCACTTGCTCGTCAGTCATTAAGTAAGTCCAGGCTGAACCGAGGATTTTACCTTTTAGATCATAGATTTCTAAAAGTTGTCGATTATATTCATTTTCTTGGGAAGGACGATTAGGTTCGTAGTCTTCTAGCTTGTCCAATAACCCCAGAATATTTAAATCAGTAAAGGTAAGCAAATAACCATAAACTCGACCATTTCCTAGGGTCATAGCAGGGTAGCCTAGGGAAAGATGAAAGAGTTGACCGTACGCGATCGCTGGTTTCTGCTCTACCACCTTACCAGCACAATAGCGGTGATAATTGCTCTCTCCAGGTTTAAGGGTGCCGTAGACAAAGACTTTTAATTTGCTCAAAGTCTCTAAACTTATTTTTGTAGTATGCTTGTAGTGTATAATAACCCATAATAGCACTACAATCCTATCCGAAAAAATTGCCAGGAAAAATAGGTAAAGAGAAACTCCAGGGGATAGGTTATCTAAGATGTGTCAGAATACGGAATACAGAAGCCCTTAGCAAATCCAGTAGGAGCATTTAGTGTGGAGTCCCGTTATAACCCAGCAGTAATCGAGGAAAAGTGGCAGAAGACTTGGGCAGAACTTGGCTTAGATAAAATGCCCACTAGCAAGGATAAGCCTAAGTTTTACGCCCTGTCGATGTTTCCCTATCCATCAGGCAACCTGCACATGGGTCACGTTCGTAACTACACAATTACGGATGTTATTGCTAGGGTACGCCGGATGCAAGGTTATCGAGTACTGCACCCCATGGGTTGGGATGCCTTTGGCTTGCCAGCAGAAAACGCAGCGATCGCACGGCAAGTTCATCCGGCTAAGTGGACTTACCAAAATATTGCCCACATGAAGAAGCAGCTACAACCTTTGGGCTTTTCTCTTGATTGGGATTGTGAGTTAGCAACCTGTTCCCCAGACTATTACAAGTGGACGCAGTGGATTTTCTGGCAATTTTTACAGGCAGGACTAGCTTACCAGAAAGAAGCTGCTGTGAACTGGGACCCCATCGACCAAACAGTTTTGGCAAATGAGCAAGTTGATAGTGAGGGACGTTCTTGGCGCAGTGGTGCCTTGGTTGAACGTAAAATGTTGCGGCAATGGTTCTTCAAAATTACTGACTATGCAGAAGAATTGCTCAACGACCTAGATAAGTTAGAGGGTTGGCCGGAACGAGTTAAGTTAATGCAGGCTAACTGGATTGGTAAATCCGTTGGTGCATATCTGGAATTTCCCATCGTTGGGATGGATGAAAAGATTGGCGTGTTTACCACTCGCCCTGACACGGTTTACGGGGTTAGCTATGTAGTCCTGGCACCGGAACATCCTTTAACAGCACAAGTTACCACAACTGAACAGAAAGCAGCAGTTGAAAAGTTTATTCAAGAAGTTGCCCAAGAAAGCGAACTAGAAAGGACAGCGGAGGATAAACCCAAGCAGGGTATCCCCACGGGTGGCAAGGCAATTAATCCTTTTACCGGGGAAGAAATACCCATTTGGATTGCTGATTATGTGCTGTATGAATACGGTACAGGTGCGGTGATGGGGGTTCCTGCCCACGATAGCAGGGATTTCCAGTTTGCAACAGAAAAGAAATTACCTATCCAGGTAGTAATCGTGCGTGCTGATGCTGCTGATCCAAAAGCGGCCCCGAAGCAAGCCTATACTGAACCGGGAATTGTGGTCAATTCTGACCTGTTCAACGGTATGGAATCAGCTTTGGCAAAGGAAGAGGTTGTTAAGTTTGCTGAGAAAAAAGGCTGGGGCAAAGCAAGGATACAGTATCGTCTCAGGGATTGGTTAATTTCACGGCAACGTTACTGGGGTGCGCCGATACCAGTCATTCATTGTCCTAAGTGTGGCACGGTGCCAGTGCCAGAGCAAGACTTGCCAGTGCAATTACCGGAAGACTTGGAATTTACTAGTGGTCGGGTTCCCTCCTTATCTCAGCTAAAAGATTGGGCAACTGTACCTTGTCCTATTTGTGGAACATCGGCACAGCGGGAAACAGACACGATGGATACTTTTATTGATTCCTCGTGGTATTACTTGCGCTACCCTGATGCCAAGAACGATTTGCAGGTGTTTGACCCCAAACAAACTAACGACTGGATGCCAGTAGACCAGTATGTGGGGGGAATTGAACACGCAATTTTGCACCTGTTGTATTCCCGCTTCTTTACCAAGGTCTTGCGCGATCGCGGTTTGCTCAATTTCGACGAACCTTTCCAACGCCTCTTAACTCAGGGAATGGTTCAGGGTCTAACTTACATGAACCCCAAAACTGGCAAATGGATTCCCTCAGCAGAGGTTAATCCTGCTGAACCGAAAGACCCAGAAACAGGGGAAACTTTAGAGGCATCTTATAAGACGATGTCCAAGTCTAAACATAACGGTGTTGCCCCGGAAGAAGTAATTAAAAAGTATGGGGCAGATACAGCACGAATGTTTATCCTGTTTAAGGCACCACCAGAGAAAGATTTGGAATGGGATGATGCCGATGTTGAAGGGCAATTCCGTTTCCTGAATCGTGTTTGGCGTTTAGTTACAGAATTTGCCGCAAAATCCTCTAATTATTCAACTGCTACGCCGAAAAAATTAGATAAAGCAGAGAAAGATTTGCGGCGAGCAATTCACACTGCTATTAAGGAAGTAACAGAGGATTTGGAGGGAGATTACCAATTTAATACTGCTGTTTCCGAGTTAATGAAACTCAGTAATGCTCTTACTGATGCCAGTTGCCAGAATTCTCCAGTTTATGCAGAAGGAATTGAGACATTAATTAAATTATTGGCTCCTTTTGCTCCTCATATTGCTGAGGAATTATGGCATGTTATTGGTCAAACTGAATCGATACACAGACAAAATTGGCTTAAGTTTGAACCTGCGGCTTTAGTTGTTGATGAAATTTCTTTGGTAATTCAAATTAATGGTAAGGTACGAGGCACAATTCCTGTACCAGCCTCAACTGATAAGCCAACCTTGGAAAAATATGCCAGGGAATCTGATGCAGCTAAGCGCCACATTGAAGGTAAGGAAGTTAAAAAGGTGATTGTTGTACCTGGGAAGTTGGTCAATTTTGTAGTGGTTTAGGAATATCGTTTTTTGTAGACGAGAAGCTAATCGCACCTTAGCCTTTGTTTGGCAATATTACTTCTGAGTTAAGATCTGAATGAGCAGTGGTCCAAAGGTTTGTTATGAGCCAAGTACAAGCTAAACTACCAACCGATACCTGGGTAAAGGCAACTTGGGACGAGTACATTGAGGCAATAAGTAATCCTCTCTACAAAAATGCCAGAGGCTACTACCATAATGGACGTATGAGGTTGGAGATGTCTCCACTTGGTAACCCCCATTCCCGTGATCATCTAATTGTTATCCATGCTGTTTGTCTATTTGCAGGACTCAAGGGAATTGACTTCGATGGTCACGACAACTGCACTTACCGTAAAACCGGCTATCAGGAAGCGCAACCAGATGTCTCATTTTATGTGGGTGTCAATGCAGAAGTAGTTCCTTGGGATGCAACAATTATTGACCTTGATAAGTACCCACCCCCTGACTTAGTGATTGAGGTTGCTTATTCTTCCCTGGCAGATGATAAGGGTGAGAAACGTTTACTCTACGAATCACTCGGAGTGCGGGAGTATTGGATTATTGATGTGCAAAATGTTCAGGTAATTGCCTTTGAAATTGAGAATCGAGGTAGTCGTAGAATTGAAGAGTCTCAAGTTTTGCCAGGTTTGAAGATCGAGTTATTAGAAGAAGCCTTTCGGCGCAGTCGGCAAATGAATCATGGCAAAGTGAGTGCTTGGTTGTTGAATCAGTTTCAATCTTAAACGTTTGTCGCGACATCGGGAGCGTGGAGAGTTCCAGCTGCAATTCTTCCAGAAGAAAAGCGAAATTCATTATGTGAAATTAGGATTGCTATCTTCATCTGCTGAAACCACGCCGCTGAGTTTGCAAGATGAACCTTTTATCAAGATGTGAAAAAACTGGGAAGAGATGCAAGATAGAAGCCAATGGGTTCGCAACATGCGGCAGCAGGAATGGTTAAGCTGAAATGGTACAACTAATATTAGGTAGACATGAGAGTAATAATTGGTCAGTAATCTATGCCAACTATCACTGACTGAACTTCCCCCCAACGCTGTCAGAGAAACCCTTAGCTAGAGCGGTTTTCTGCCATTTTTAAGCTACCGCCACTGGTTACATTTGAAAGCGACTCCTAAAAAGGATTTGAGGTGATGGTCGCTTTGCGAACCGCCGCAGGCATCGCTATTTCTTGGATCTTATCATGATTGCAAGTATCAAACCCAAACCTACATGGGTACGTGTTTTCAAGGCTCAATCGCTATATCCCTTGGAGAAAGGGGACTTGAGTGGCACAGTAGTACATTTGAACGGGGGAAGTTCAGTCGTGAGGGCGCTTTGAGTATTTAATCAGTTTTCCCCGCCCGTCAGCCCCACAACTGACTAGCTAACTTTCTTTTGCTGTTTGTGAGGAAAAGACACAAGGGATGAAGAAGTTTGGTGACTCCAAGAAGACTGAACAATTTGGTCTTGGATAGTTTCTAAATCTAGGTAGGAATCTGCCACATCAATGAGGGTATTACTAGTGCTGCTCCCCAAGCTGGCTACCTCTACCCTTTTACCTTGACTTTGCAAAGTCTGAATTGCACAAGCAAAGTCCCCATCACCACTGACTAAAACTGCTGTATCGTAAGAGTTGAGCAAATTCACCATATCCAAAGCTAGTTCGACATCCAGGTTGGCTTTTTTAGAACCATCAGCACGTTTTATGACTTCCTTGCTGATAACTTGATAACCATTGTGGTGCATCCGGGATAAGAATTTCTTTTGCAAGTTGTTGGTTGAATCAACACCAGTATAGAAGAAAGCTCGGCATACCTTAGATTTAGCATTGAGGACTGAGAGTAATTGAGTGTAATCAATATTGATGCCTAGTTCTGAAGCTGTGTGATAAAGATTAGAGCCATCAATGAAGATTGCCACTCTGTCATGTTGACCCCGATAGGGTAATTTTTTCCCTGGGCATCGGTGGTTGACGTGTTTTGTTGGTATTACTGGCTGCTGCTCCCAATTTGCACCACGTTCATGTAGAGCCTCAGTGCTGGAATCGAGCTTTTCCATCTGCTGCTGTAGCTCTTTAACCTGCTGTGTTAAACCCCCTACCTCACGTAGCGACAAAGCTTTCAGCCGACGCTGGATTTCACGTAGTTTGACATTGATTGGTGATAAATGCGTTCTGGTTAAATACTTTTTAGGTTTTTGCTCAAGCTGGGTTATGGCTGTCTGTAGCTCCTCAACTTGATGTTCTAGGGAATGATTAGACTCTTGAATGCTAACAACAGTATCTGCTTGATTGTGTTGGATTTGTTCTAGTTGCTCAAGTTGTTGTGCTAAGGAATTGGCGAACTGTTGAATGTTGACAATGGTAGCCGCCTGATTGTGTCGAAGCTTTTGTTCCATTTCAAACCGACGACGGTTACTTTGACTCATCAGGGTGAGAGAGAGAAGGGGAACAGAAGAGAAAAAGACTTGCTGAGACACCGCAGCAACTAATGTACCGACAACTGCTCCAACAAGAGATACCTGTTCGGCTATCTCTAGTAAGCAGCGCTTGTTCTTGGGTAGTTGAGGCTTAAGGTTAGTTTCCAATTTCCGTTGAGGAGTAGATGTGTTGGTTAGATTGAAGGAGCTGTTCATCATTACCTTATTTGACCAAGAGCTGTTCTTACTCTTACTCTTACTCTTACTTGTACAAGAAGCGGTTTTTTTTATTGTATAAGTTATGTAGACTATAACCTTCTGCTCGTAAGCGATATCCTGCATTTCGCCCAGCCTGATTCTCAAGGAACTCCTGTTCAAACTGAGACATTAAAACCTAGAGAAGCGAATTCATCAAATTCTCCAGTTAACAGACCTAGTGGTGGGTTGTTGTTGGGATGTCCCGTTTAACTCCACCACCAGACCTTCCCACTCGCTGGGAAAACCCCCACAGCCTTGACCGTGAGGGCTTCCAGGTTATTCAATTGGTTTCCTCAGCGAGTGGGGAGTTGTAAAACCGATGCAGAAATACGTCCTAAGAGTTTTGCGATCGCTTATAGCGTTAGGTAAAATTATTTTCAATTGTTGATATATTCGCCCAGGAAAAAGTTTATGGCAGATACGTCCGGTCAAGACCCCTCGAAAATCATAATGGGCACGGTTGATGAAGAACGAAAAGGCGCAACTTTCAGCGGCATAGTCATCCTTGGTATAGATCCTGATGGTGGGGAAGCCCTTTCCTTTAGAGACTTTTTAATTGAAGATTATGAAGGAGAACTTGCCGCTTATCTGGCAACAGATGGCGACATAACGAAAAGCATTGATTTAGGTGAACTCGATTATAAAAGCCCCCGTTTTAGGCTACCAATTCCGCCGGGAACGGATACATCACCCTACAATACAGTAGTGTTGAGCGACAAAAAAAGCAAGAAAAAAATCCTGACGATCAATCTATAAAAACCGTTTGATTTTGGCTTCTGGCCTACTAACCTCAACCCTGCTACTGGTTAGATTTACCTTAACTGGTTATTCTTTGCCAGATAGGTAACTGGTTAGAACAACTGGTTACCTATCTGGCAAAGTCAGCCTCAACCAATTCCGGAAATTTCTCAACACCGGCACTCTGGAAACGGAAAACCCCACAGCCTTAACCGTGAGGGTTTCCATTCAAGTTGTTTTCCCAGCGAGTGGGGAGATAGCTTTAAAAATAAGCTACTCATCAATCCCCAAAACATCCTTAATACTGACATTCTCTGAGATATCCCCTACTGCGGCTTTAGTCAGCCTGTTGCTAACTGGCTGTAAGCTTACTTCCTATAGTTGTCAAGGAAGTAGAGGAAGTTAATTGAATCTCTCGACCTTCCGGAAAACTAGCACAAAACTACTGTAGTAATTAGAAGAAGGTTTAATTTCTCTATATAACTAAAGATGTTTGACTTCTTAGCAGAAGCGATATGTGAAGGCTTGTTTGTAGTAGTAGGAACTGTTCTTGACGGTATCTTCTATAGCTTAACTTCTTCAAAAGAGGGAATTATTTTTAGCCTCGTTGTGTTAGCAACCATTGCTGCTTTAGTATTGCTATCGTGGGTATCAGGGTAAATACACAACTAGAACACCTTTTTCTCTATCGAAAGATGTAATCAAATCATAGCTATGCAACAGGAAGTGCTATAAATGAAATATTGTGAACCTTAATATATTAATTATTTTTAGAGAAATGAAATGGACTAGTATTTACACCCTCTCAATGTGTACATGACTATTAAGTTGTGGAGTTCTTCAAGAAGCTAACCCAAACTTAGGCAGTTCTTTTAAACAATGGTGTCTTATACAAGAGAGTTTATCAGCTCAGGCTCAAAAAACAGCCGAGATACTGTTAGAAAAAGCTGGCACTAATGATTGCCAAGAAAAGGAACTGAAGGGGATTTTAATCATACAGTTTCTAAACTTCTTACTTATTACTTAGCGAAGCAAAGAAGCTTGTCTTTTGTAAGAAAAATAACGATTCAAATCTTTACTACAAGCGATATAGATCGTAATAATTGCACTAAGAAACGCCAAAATCGAGCTTCCTACAATAAGAACGGTAGAGAGCTTTGAATAAAGAGCAACAACCAATGCTATTAAAGCAACAACCAGAAAACCAAAAATCCCCACCAGAACCCACTTAGCCCATTTGCGCCCTTGTAAAACAAAAGACATCACTACAATGGTGACTAAAATGCGACCAATAGCCCATAGGTCTTTGGCAATAGCCACAAGCATAGTATCTAAGACAATATGCGCCAAAAACATAGTCAGCAATTTATTTCGAGCTTTCAAGGCAGATTGGTCAAGCTGAGACATAAATTTCCTGAAAGTAATGACATAACTTATATATATCGTGAAATGGTATGAATGCGGCTCTTATAGAAAGACGATATGATGGGCAACAGAAAAAATAACAAGCTTTGTTCGGTAATGTCTTGACCCAAACTATTTAGTGAATATTCTTGATTACTTGGTTAGAGTCATTCCTGTACTGATCAAGTTCACTTTCAACCTTTTTCTAAACTTATTACTTATTACTTCTTACTTATTACTTAAAGTAAGCACCCACAGTCTTAACCGTGAGGGGATCTTGACTATTCAATTAGTTTCCAAGAGCGAGTATTGTGTAATGCATTAGCCAAAGCTAATGCATCATCTCGTGATAGCGAGGCAGTAATCAGTAACTCATTCATTGATGGAAACACATCTGCCAATAATTGAGCAAGTGTATTTAAGTTTTCTAAAAACTCCTTTTCTGGTAATATAAATTTGTTGCTATAACCTATATCTAAGCGACGGCAGTTTCAAAAACTAGATGCAACCTTCATGTTTCCTTCTGTAAATAGAAAGAGATTGCAAACTTTTGGGTGTTTTCTCGCCTCTCCATGCCCAGCTAATGGTGATAAGATGTTTTTTATTTCAAGCTGCGTCAGTGATATTGGACTATCAAATCTACCTGCTACTACTGCGTAAATTTTAATCAAAGATTGAATTCTAACGCGTTAGAAACTTAGCTTGATTGACTTTACTACTGCTTTGATACAACAAGTTTAAATTCAAGCCGTTGCAGCAGTTTGCTCTTCCGGCAGAAATGCCAAAATAATCTGCTCTGGCCCAATAACTGCGGCGATTAAATCAACCGTAATTCCCTGTTCCATCCCGTCATATTCCACCCAAACTTTACCCTCACTCAAAGTTATATAAATTAAATTCCCCCTCACCCGTCGTCCTCTATCCCAACCTACCTGCATCAGTGCATAGCGGTTTTGCGCATCGTCAAATACAGTATCGAGTCGAATATCACCATGAGAAGGTTTGAACTGAGCGTATTGTTTAATCACCTGCTTTACAAGATCTCGCTCTCTAGTGGTGGTATCCATCGCTTCACCTCTATTGCCAGGAAATCAGGCTCAGTTAACTCTCGGTAAATAGCTTCAGGGATAACCACACTACCGTATAGTTGACGAAGAAGATCAAGTTGATTAATTGCTGCAAGGTTGTTGATAGGTGAAGTGTCACTGACAATAATCACAACCTACCCATTTCCCGTAAGTTTTTAATGTCTTGTTCAAAATCTTCCACACCATAATGAACAGAGATTTGACGGCTAGCAAGCAAATGCTGGAATGCAATACGATTTATACCCGCAAACCGACTCGCTTGAGCAAGGGTAAGTTTTTCCATTTGAAAAAGCATGATTGCAATTTCTCGCTTCATTTCAGCTTCACTCATACAGGTTGCTGCCAAAACTGCATCAGGGATAGTGACACTCATTGCTAGATTTCTCTCAATCACTACTGTTATAGTCTGAGTCTAGGCGATAGCGAAGCGCTGCTGCTTTCAGCAGCTCGTAACCCAACCCCTCAAAATCTCCCTTTAAACTTGAGCCAACTATAATTGGTTACTAAAATTTACGAGTTCCACCTTCTTCTCGTTTACCAGGTACTCCTTGATTAGATAAAGTAGGTCGATTTAAATACTCATTAGCAATGTCTGCTTCCGTGGACTTTGCCTGTAATTGAGGAGAAGTACTTACTATACTAATTATGACTAAAGTGAATATACCAAATGCTTTTCTCTGCCAGCTAAAAAACTGCATGATTAACCTTCCTAGTTGTCAATAGTACTGCTAGGTCGAAAACTCTTAATCAACCACCCACTACCAACTAAAGCCAATAGGGATGGTATAAATGGTACACACACACCCCAGAGCAATAAACCCAAACTGGAGCCAAAGAGAATGAGTATGACACCAGCAAAAGCTAATTTCTGACGCAACGATAATTGCCGTTGTCCAACTGCGAAGCCTCCCACTAAAGACCAGCCAGTAATCCAAAGAGCATCTAGCCACTGGGGCCAAAACTGCAAGAGTGGTCGTCCCCTCTCTACAGCACTAAGCATTTGACTGACCATTTGAGCATGAATAACGACCCCCGGCATTTTCTGCTCAGTTCCCTTGCCATAGGGAGTGGGAAAATAATCCTTAACACTGGGGGCCGTCACGCCAATTAGAACCAGGCGGTCTTTAACCCAACTAGCATCAAAATTATTATTGAGAATATCGGTAAGAGTAACTTCCCGGAAGGGTTGGTAAGAAGAGTGGTAATTAAGTAGTACTTGGTGTCCGCGATCGTCAATATTGTGATAAAAACCAGTATGTTTTTCTAAACGCTCAAAAACAACATCACCTAGTTTTAGATTTCCTTGGGTAGTTTTTCCGGGTTTGATACCTTTTGCTTCGAGGTAACGAAATACTAATTCAGCACTCAGAGCATAATTAGTCTGACAAGGGGAACTACGTTCTGGATTTAAATAGAACAAATGACGGCGAATAACTCCATCATCATCTGGCAAAAAATCACTAAAACTTTGATTTTCTGGCCGACTAGTGGGAGGAGGAGAAACACCTACCTGGTCAGGTTGACCAGACTCTGATGAGCCGACAAAACAGGTAGTAACTAAGCGCTGACTTTTCCCAATATAGGTGGCTAAATCGGCATGGCCAGGCTCAGAAGGTAAGTCTCGGTATATATCTAGACCAATGGCACGCGGTTGATGCTCCTCCAGTCTTTGTAGGGTAGCCAGTAGGACTTGATCACTGAGGGGATATTGAGCTTGTTGTTGGATGTCTTGCTCTGTTAGCTTGACCACTAGCAAACGTTGATCGATTTCTTCTTGGGGTCGCAATTGCAGCATATGGTCAAAAGCCCAAATTTCTATGGGTTGTAGTCCCCCCAGCAAACGCACTCCCATCACTAGACCAGTGACCAAGATACTGCCAGCCAAAACCTCTTGCCAACCACCTCGCCAAGGATGAGATGGTGTAGATGGTAGCTTGGGTCTGAGTAACTCCTGCCAACTAGGAGGCACCAAGGCTGGATTTTGGAAAATAACTGGCAACCAACTAGCACAAGGAAATTCACTCTCTAGTCCCTGCAATCTTTCCCTCGCTTCCCGCACCGCCAGATACAAAGACTTGCCACTGGCAAAAGCGGTGAGAAAATATTTCAAGAATTCTTGGGCTACATAGTCTGGTACTAACTCCCGCATGACAATTAGTTGGGGAATGTGCAAATCATTGAGCTGCCGCGCTAATCCCAAACCGTCACAGGAGTTAAAAATTGCCAGTTTTAAGCCTTTTTCAACTGCTTTCTTGAGGGCGTACCACAGTTCGTTAATGGTTAAACTATCTGTGGGATTAATATAAATTCGACCAGTTTCTCCATCAGTTTCACTATGACCCGCAAAAAAAATAATATCCCAGGTTTGTTCCCAAAGCTGGTCATTGATAGTGTGATGCTCTGGTTCAACGAGAAAAGTTACTTCTGCATTAGGTAAATTTGCCAGTAACTTCTGGTCAGCATCAGTATTAATGCCCTCTTTATGACCGAGAATAGCCAGGACTCTAACTTGGTGTTTACTAATTGTTGGCAGTGGTGGAGGTAATGATTCAGACTCAAGGGGAGCAAGGGCCAGTTCTGCTTTAGGATAGCGCTCGAAAAAATCCCACAGATGCCAGGGTAGTTTTTGCAACTGATAATCATCTGTGCGAATTAAGACCCGAATCTGATCATCTCGATTTAATTCTTGCAGCAGTCGCCTTTCTAGGGGACGAAAGGACTGAGAATCAAGCCATTGAGCTAAGCGATCGCGCAGTGTCCGTGCTGACTCTTGGCAAGCTACGATACGCTCTCGAAAAGAACCATCGTAAATAATTCTTTTCGTTGTAATGCGGTAAGGCGCTCCCAAAGTGCGATATTTTTCCAGCCAATGGTGCTGCAATTGAGTGGCTAAATCGGGAGCAGGAGGCAGATAGCCAGTCATCTCTATGTCGGGGAGTGTCTCTTCAGCACCAATTGCGAAGGTCACTCTAAACCCCTCTTGTTGTGAATCACCATCAAGCCTGAGGACAACTAACTTTCCCATGGTAGGCACTCAACGTACATCTCACCGCAGTAGGAGTTTTTTCTGCTACTACGGGAATATATTCTCCTACCGAGTAAATACGTCTCGTTCCGGATGATTTGCTAAATTTTTGGGAAATTGGTCTGTTTTTCGGGTGTATCCAAAACTTACAGGGGTTTTCATTAAGGCGAGGTATCGTTGAACTAGCGCTGGAAATGAAGAGATGATTGCTTTCAACTAAAGTGTTAACTACTAGCGACCCTTTAGTTCATGTTTTTGCTGCTTTCTCCACTGCTCAAGCTCCTCTATCGTGATTGAATGAGTGGCAATATTTAACTCTTCTCCACGGGTTCTTAGGTCTGAATCTGTGGTGAAGACTGTACACTGTATTAACTCACTAGGAATTTGCCAGTATTGACTAAAGCAGTCTTTCCATTCAATTACCTGCTCGAATACTTTTTTACGATGTTTATTCCTTCGCGCCCTTTCAGTAGCTCCTGAAGACTGCACATCAATGTATTTTGTTTCAATTAATAGCAAATGATTATTATCTAGTAAATAAACAAAGTCACATTTGCCAAGGTTGGTACTCTTACCATCAACCGGAGATTTTTCAAATAAAAGTAATTTACGGCAGTTTGGCAATAGTTTATTTATGTTGAGAAATAGGAATGCTTGGAGCAAAAGTTCATTGTCATAAGGAAAAAAGATAACTCCTTCAAAAAACCTCCCAATATCTTCTTTTGCCTCTGGTTGTATTTCACTGCAAAATATGAGGAATTGAGTCAAACTTCCTTTATTAATTAAATTCATTGGCAGCTTTACTACACAGGTTTTGGATGTTAGAGTTTGGCTTCAAACGACCTTCTTTTTTTAGAGCTATTGCATTCTTTTTTCCAAAGCATAGATGTCCTGTTCACGACCTATAGCAAACCGCAGGGAGTGGGATAAGTCTTGGCTACTCTGAGTAACGAAAATAATCAGTGCTACTAAAATAAAGGCTGTTGTAATCGAGAAAATTCCCTGATATCCCAAGAGATCAGCTAAAGCACCAAAGATGGGCCCGGCGAGGGCAATGCCTAAATCAAAGCCACTAATGCAAGCAGAGAAAACCCTACCACGCTCATTGGCGGCAGAGCGATCAGCAATCAAAGCAATCATTACTGGTAGTAAAGTCCCTGCTCCCGCTCCTTGTGCCATAGCTGCTAACAAAAAACCTTGGGGAGTTTGAGCAGTTGAGAGTAGAAACATTGCTAATCCATAGCAAATTAAACTACCACTAATGAATAGTCCTCGTCCATAACGGTCAGATGCTCTACCTGTGAATAGCCGCAGACAGAAATTAACAATAGCAGCGGTAGTGAAGTACAAGCCGGGATTTAAGGCAATACCAGTTTCTCTAATAAATAAAGCAACAAAAGTACCAATTGCCCCAAAAGCAAAACCAGCTAGCAGAAGCACTAAAGCGGGAATTCGCAAGCGAGGACTGAGTAACAGCTGCCAGATATTATGGGAATTGGGCTGTGAACTTTCCTTATCTGTCTGCATTCTCTTCGGCTCATAGACAAAGCTACAACAGATTAAACTGAGAAAACCCAGTCCCCCAGCCACGAGGAATAAAGCTGAATAACCAACCTCTGTTTGTAGAAAGCTACCTAATGCAGGTCCTAATGCCAAGCCAGTAGGAGTCACCAAACTCATATAGCCAATCAACTCACCTCGTTGGTATCTTGGCGACAAATCTGCCACCAGCGCACTATAACCAGTGGTAAAAGCAGCAAGGCTAATGCCGTGAAATGCTCTAAGTAACATTAACCAGCCAATGGAGTCCACTTGTAGATAGCCTAGAGGGGCAAGTGCTACGACACTAGTACCCACAATTAATGCTAGCTTGCGGCTGTGTTGATCTGCTAAATGTCCTAATTTAGTACGAGAGAGCAACAAACCAATAGCAAAGCAGCCCATCACGATACCGATCTGCTGTCTACTTGCTCCGACATCTTCAATATACTGAGGTAGGGTGGGCAGCAGAGAAGCTAAACTTGACCAAAATAGAAGACCACCTGCAAATAAAATCAGTAAATTTCGGCGTTTGTGCGCCTCCAACTGCATAAAAACTTTCACACTAGAGATTCCCTACAAAATTTTCTCGGAGAGATTATCCTCTAGTTAACTATTCTTAACACTTAATTAGAATCTTTGGTTTTTCTCTGAGGGGAAATAGGACTCCAACGCTCACCAACCCAAACTGCAAAAGCACCACTAACCTCCGCCATAATGCTGACGAAACGATACAGAGCAACAGTACTGAGTACAAATGCGCTAGAAAAGTTTCCGTCCAAAAGTGTGATAGCTGTTGCTTCAAAGACACCCAAGCCTCCTGGGGCACCGGGAACTACCAATCCTAGCAACCAGGAGAGACTAAAAGCACTGAGCAATAAAGGTATTTGAGCAGGTGTAAACGAACCCAAGGCTAGCATTGTTAGCAAAAACCCGGTACCTCGCAATCCCAAAAAGCACAGTTCTCCGATTAAGGGACGAAGGGGATAACGCTTGACTCGCAGTGTCTGGTTCTCTTCTTGTGAAGTTCCTTTCGCCTTTGCCTTGACTTTCCTCAAGTACTGTAACAACGGGTTTAAAATTCGAGGATGAACAGACATTAAAACAGCAGCGAGGCTCAAGATTTCCAGTCCTCTGTTAATTCCCAGACCAGTAATCAAAGCAAATAGCAAAGCTGCTGCAGCCATCAGCAGTGGTTCCATCAACACACTCAGAGTTGCTATTTCAATGGGAATTCCTTCCCACTTTCCTGCTAAGACTCGACCGTAGAAGTGCCAAACGTTTCCTGGCAAATACTTGGCAATGTTAGTTTTTAAGTAGACTCGAATACTCCACCAACGTCGTACTGGCTGGTTAAATTCTTTGATAATCCAACCCCAAACCCAGCCAGACCAGACATGTGCTAGCAACGTCACGGCCAAAGCTAGTGCCAAATAAGCCCAGCCGAACCCACTGATCCGAATTGCTACCACTTCGCGCCAGTGAGTCTTAAAAGCCTGCACCAAAAAGAATAAGGTTCCACCCAGGATTATCCAGCGTAGGTATGGTTTGAGGCGCGAAGCAACTTGCTTAATTAGTGCATTCATCTAGTATTCACCATGTTTTGGCAGCACTGCTTTTCAACCGGCAATCATAACAAATCCTCTGCTGGCTTCCCCTCACCCTAGATACAAAAATTAGTTGTACTCTTGCCGTGATAGCTAATCAGGGAAAGACTTGATTATTTCCCTGGGGTAATCTTGCCAACTTCCGAGGCAACAACTTCTCTAACTCGATAGATTGGTCTGCCCTGAGATTCGTGATAAGTTCGCATTAATAATTCACCCAACAAACCAAAGGAAAATAGCTGCACACCTGCCAAGACCAATACCACCGCCAAAATCAGTAAAGGTCGATCCCCAATTTCTTCCCCTAGCCCCAGCTTAAGAATTGTCAGATAGAGTCCGATGACAACTCCCGATACCAAGGAAAAAATTCCTAGCAAGCCAAACACATGCATCGGTCTGGTCAGGAACTTTTTCATAAAAAAGACCGTGAACAAATCCAGTACTACTCGAGTTGTTCGCCCCAAACCATACTTACTACTACCGTATTGGCGTGCGTGGTGAAGTACTGGTAGCTCCGTTATTCTCGCCCCCTCAATGTATGCTAAAGCTGGCAAAAAGCGGTGCAACTCCCCATAGAGTTTCATGTCAGCTACTACTTCTGAGCGATAAGCCTTGAGAGAACAGCCGTAGTCATGGAGTATTTTTCCCGTGTCGTGGACTTGTACCCCAGTAATCTTGCCAATTAACCAGTTGGCAATTTTGGAAGGCAAGAGGCGTGTTAAAGCAGCATCTTGGCGATTTTTGCGCCAACCACTAACTAAGTCATAGCCTTCATCAAGCTTGGCTAAGAGCATGGGGATGTCAGCCGGGTCATTTTGCAAATCACCGTCTAAAGTGACAATGTTACGACCCCTAGCATACTCAAAACCTGCCGCCATCGCTGCGGTTTGACCGTAGTTACGACGCAGCAGCAATGCTCGTAGATGGGGGTAGTGGTGAGTCAGTTCTTTGAGCCTTTGGTCGGAGCCGTCTTTCGAGCCATCATCAATGCAAATTAGCTCATAGCTCAAGCCCGTGTTTTTCAAACTCAGAGCAATCTTTTCGACTAGTTCACCGATGGGGTCGGTGTTGGGGTCTTCTGGGTTATTTTCGTTGTAGACAGGTACAACGATTGAGACGTCTAACTTTTTCTCTTCTGGAGGCTGGTAGTCTTTTCTTGGTACTGGTTTAGCCGATGAAACGTCCATTTTCTCTCAGGTTTTTAG
>JBAUJE010000227.1:0-10472 GCA_049683475.1 Coleofasciculaceae cyanobacterium
TCAATCAAGAAAGGATAGATAAACTCGCTCTGTGCGTTCCCGCGTCCCCGTGTCACCGTGTCTGCCTCAACCTCTCAATTCCAACTTGACAGAGTAGTAGTGTGGCAGACAAAAGAGTGTCACTGTCAGTAGACCATGGCTACCTAAGTTCTGTTAATAATATATTCAGATAGTCTAACTGTATACCTATTTAACTAAGGGCATATACCCCAGCTCATGGACAAGAAATAGGGAGACAGCATTGCCGTGACCTATTCCGGAAGAACCTGAGGATAAACTAGTTAGCTGAATAATAATTCCTAGTGAGAAGAGAGGGCGCTACCAGTGAATTGTTCACTAGGCGGGCTGATGGGAACTTTTTAATTAACACAGCTGACTAGTTACTAACGGGACATGCCCTGGTTTTTGAGATTTCCAAATGTTACAGGTCTAATTGTTCATGAGGTCTGGGATGTTTCGACACTAATTAATCTTAATTCCCAGTGTTTCAGGAGAATTTTAGCAATGCTGAAGCTGCAAACTAGTTTAGCCACCTTTTTAATCGCCGTTTTGAGTTCCACACCTGCCTTATCTGAAGACTCAAATTTTGGCGAGGTGAGTTTAGCCCCTGGTTTTCCTCCCGGTTCAGTGCAGGTTGTTGGTCACACAGGTGGTAACTACCCTTTAACATCGATAGCCAATAGGGATAGTAACAACAAGCCTTGCTATGGCTATGGTGACGAAACTCCCGACCATATTATAGTCTTGGAACAAAATTTCTCCAATTTCAGCCTATTAGTTAACAGTGGGGGAGAAAATACCACTTTGGTTGTTAAGAGCCCAGACGGTAAATTTTACTGCGGCGATGATACAGGCCCGAGCGAAGATGCCAGTGTAAGAGGCTTAGACTTGTCAGCTGGAACCTACAAAGTTTGGGTTGGTTCCGTTGAAGCTGGTCAAAATTGGAACTACACCTTAACTGTGCAAGAGTAACCAGGGAAGATAGGATAATCTGAGAATTGTTTACCATTAATTGGGTAAATTAATTGTGTTATCTACGCTGATTGCTGACTTCCGTATCATCTTTGATCGCGACCCAGCAGCTCGCAACTGGTTGGAGGTTTTGTTCTGCTACCCTGGTTTGCAGGCACTAGTACTCCACCGTCTTTGCCATGGGCTATATATTCTTGGTATTCCCTTTATTCCCAGACTAATTTCCCAAGCATCCCGCTTCCTAACTGGTATTGAAATCCATCCCGGTGCCACAGTTGGGCGAGGAGTTTTTATTGACCATGGTATGGGCGTTGTTATTGGAGAGACTGCTATCGTCGGGGACTACTGCCTCATTTACCAAGGTGTCACCCTCGGTGGTACAGGTAAAGAGAGTGGCAAGCGCCATCCTACCCTAGGAGAAAACGCCGTAGTTGGTGCTGGTGCTAAAGTTCTGGGTAATATCCAAATCGGTAACAATGTTCGGATCGGCGCTGGCTCGGTAGTATTACGAGATGTCCCCTCTGACTGTACGGTGGTAGGGGTTCCTGGTCGAGTCGTATACCGCTCTGGCGTTCGCGTTAATCCCCTCGAACATGGTAGTCTGCCAGATTCAGAAGCTGCGGTTATTCGCGCCTTAGTAGACCGCATAGAAACCCTTGAGCAAGAAATTCAGGCCTTAGCTGCTAAAAAGAATCTAGAGAAATCTTTGCTTGCAGCTTCTTTAGAAAGAGATACAACCCAAGGGAGTGTCCCACTAACTACAAGTTGTCGTCTCCAAGATAAAGAGATTCAGCAATTTCTGGATGGTTCTGGCATCTGAAGAGGAAACCGCTAATGATTAATTGTTGACGGTATTTCTTTCGATTAACCATTAAGCATTCCGTTAGGGGTTGACGGCTTGTCTAAGCCATTGCTGAGAACTATCTAGATGGTAAAGCCAACGGTTTTGTGGTTCTCCCCTTAGTTCTAAATGGTCTACTTCTAAAGGTTCTAGCAATAACAAACAAAAATTGGCTAGAGGTTTTTCTCTATCCGGTGGCGTTGGAGAAAAAGCACCTTCTTTGTCATCTCTGGTAATACCTGGACAAGGCCAAGCAAACTGTAAACGGGCAGAATCAGAAAGTTCTTGCCAGACAGTTTGGCGTGCTGTTTTTAGGACGGGGTTAGTATTACCTTCTCCAACCAGAGTTAATTGACCTGCTAGGCGAAATTGCTCACGAGTTTTCGGAAAATACCAGCAAGCTTCACCCCAAGCTTGGTTTTGGATTTGCTTAATTTTCTGGCTGCGTCCATCAGTAATGATCTTGAGTTGGTTAGTGTCGTCTACAAAGCCGCGAAAGACAACAGTGCGATTAGCAGGATGTCCATTCAGACAAACTGTTGCCAATTGGAAGTAGCGAGAATAGACTAAACTACGGTTCCTGTGTAAGGCACTCGATAGGAGCGATCGCCAGGGAGCAAGGGACATTTTTTTCAGCTGTCAGTTATCAGTTGTGGGTTGCTAGACAATTCATTATCCCCGTTACGTTGAGTGTACTAACCCGCCAAGTCTTCTAAGAAAAACACTATACATAGCGCATATGCTGGGATTTTTCAATCTTTACCACCACATACAATATCGCCTATAGTCATGTTTCAGCGGAAACAGACAAAAGACTTAATTTATGGTTAGAGAACTTAAACGGGAACGCCTCGACAGCGAATTTCCCCAGAATGCAACAACTGCCAATCCGGTATTTTTTAGAACCTACAGCCGCCGTACTCCTAAAGGACGGGAGACTTGGCCTCAGGTATGTGAGCGTACTATTGGCGGACTCAGTGAGCTAGGAAAGCTGACAGAGCAAGAAACGGCACTCCTCAAGAAGATGATGCAGCAGCTCAAAAGTCTGCCCTCTGGTCGCTGGTTATGGGTAGGTGGCACAGAATGGATTGACAGGTCAGAGAACGTATCTGGAGCCTATAACTGTACCAGTACTAATGTGACAGACTGGCCTGCTTTTGGTCTAATGATGGACTTAGCGATGATGGGCTGCGTGCGATTCGTTGGCTAGAAACCAATTACCATAATGGTTTTGGAGGATTAGCCGCAAGGTAAATCTGTCGAATAGACAAGAACCTTGACAACTTGATAGTCATGTTGGTGACATCGTTTCAAACAAAAGTTAGTACAGGGGAAACCAAAAGAATATCCAATGATAAACCTGGAAAACATCAGAATAATCGATGAAGTCCAACCCCCTAAGTGCAAGGGTGAAAGCACTTTCCCCACGGTAGCGACTAGCCATCAATCCGTGCAGCGGGAATGAACGGTGGTAAGAGGTCAGTCCAGACTTCGACTCCAACTAGCAAGAGAGTATGGTTAGCGAAAGCGAATCTACGTCTGAATCATCGTGATCATACAAAACAGCCTAGTGGACTAACAGGCTGTGCCAAAAGGCAAGGGTAGAGTGACTGAAATCGCATCCGTTTTGGTCTGCACCACTCGCAACCCCGGTGAACAGTAGGAACCTAACCTCTCAACCAATGACTATCAGGAACGAAGTAACCACATAGTTTCTCTCAGGAGGTCGATAACCTGAGTAGGTGCTAACCGGATGAGCTATGTGGCGAGATTGAGTCAGAAGCTAATGCCTACGGTAATGCGTAGGATACGCCGACGGACTCACGGGAAACAGATATATGTAGGTACAAGTAGCAATGAAAACGACTAAAACGAGTTTCAAGACTACGGTGGTATGGAACAACATCAACTGGAAGAAAGTTCAGAGGATGGTGTTTAAGTTGCAAAAGCGCATACATAAAGCTGCCCAACGTGGGGATGTCAAAGCAATGCGACGACTCCAGAAAACCTTGATGAAATCCTGGTGCGCTAAGCTTTTAGCAACGCGACAAGTAACCCAAGACAATCAGGGCAAGAAGACGGCAGGAGGGGTAGATGGTCTAAAATCCCTCGGATACCATCAACGTCTGAAATTAGCTAAAAGTCTAGGAACTACGAGGAGGGTTTTACCAACCCGTAGAATCTGGATTCCTAAATCGGGAACGGACGAAAAACGCCCCCTCTCAGTCCCCATCATGGCAGATAGAGCCAATCAGGCATTAGCCAAGTTAGTCCTTGAGCCACAATGGGAAGCCAAATTTGAGCCAAATAGTTATGGGTTTCGACCAGGTAGGGCAACACATGATGCTATCGAAGCCATTTTCTTGGCAATTCGTTGCCAAAGTAAGTATGTCCTAGATGCTGACATTTCCAAATGCTTTGACAAGATTGACCATCAAAAGCTGTTAAGTAAATTAAACACTTACCCATCGATGAGACGGATGATTCGTAACTGGTTAAAAGCTGGTTTTATGGATGGGCAAGATCTATTCCCAACGAAAGCAGGTACGCCACAAGGAGGGGTCATCTCTCCCCTATTGGCAAACGTTGCTCTTCACGGGATGGAAGAGGTCATCAAGGAATATGCCAACACCCTACCTACTTATAGGAACCACGGGAAAAAGCAAAACCGAAATGCTCTCAGTTTGATTCGCTATGCAGACGATTTTGTGATTATCCATAAAGAGCTCAATGTTGTGTTAGGGGCGAAAGCCGTAATTGAAGGTTTCTTAAAAGACATCGGCTTGGAACTCAAACCAAGCAAAACGAGAATTTGCCACACCCTAGAAGAAGATGAAGGGGAAAAACCTGGATTCGAGTTCTTAGGTTTTAATATCCGGCAATTTTCATCCAACGATGGGACAAGCGCGAGGAGTCCCAATGGGGAAACTCTTGGATTCTGCACAATCATCCAACCTAGTAAAAAAGCAGTACAACGTCACTACTTGGCTATATCTGACCTAATCGACTCCCATAAAGCAGCACCACAAAAAGTGCTAATTCAGAAACTTAATCCCATTATTCAAGGATGGGCTAACTACTACTCCGGAGTTTGTTCAACAGATGTTTTCAGGAGTCTAAATCACCTGATTTACATCAAATTGATGTCTTGGGCAAGATACAGACACCCTAATAAGGGTAGTAAATGGGTAGTTGATAAATACTGGACAAAAGTGGGTGGGGATAACTGGGTATTTGCTTACATTAACCCAGACACAGATGAAAGATACGTTTTGTCAAAGCACACCGGGACTAAGATTGTTCGCCATATCAAGGTTAAAGGCGATTCCTCACCATTTAATGGGGAATTCGTTTACTGGAGTTCAAGAACTGGGAAATCTAAAGAAATTCCCTCCTTACTCGCCAAAGTCTTACACAAGCAGAAAGGAAAATGTGCCAATTGCGGTCTGAGTTTTACAACAGAAGACCTAATTGAACTCGACCACATTCAACCAATCAGCTTGGGCGAAAAAAGGAAGTTCGATAACATTCAAGCATTGCATAGACATTGCCATGACCAAAAGACAGCCATCTCTGGCTGTCTGAGTAGCTCCCATGACAAGGGTATGTTTTCTGAGGAGCCGGATGAGGTGAAAGTCTCATGTCCGGTTCTGGAGACGAGTAGCACTCGTGAGGGTGTTGCTTAGTTTAATGGTACTGGGGCTGTCCTAGAACCAAGATACATTAGCCAATTGCCACCAATTCGCAATCACCTCAAGATTAGGGTGCAGGGGGAAATTGGTTCTACTCCAACAGTACAACGTCGCCAAAAAACAGAAGTCAAAATAGAAGGGAACCAGGTAACCCTTTATGTAGGAGACTCCCGTCAAGGTTGGGTAGGTTCCTATCAAACTCTGCTGGAATTATCCACTGCTGAGCAATTTAGTGCAGAGGTGGAAGTTTCCATCGATTTAAGTGATGTTCGTCCAGCAGGGGAACCCCTGAAAGGTTTTGGAGGTGTTGCTAATCCAGTCAAGTTACCAGAACTCTATCAGCGCTGTGCGACAATTTTGAATAATGCCCTAGGACGGCAATTAAATTCCCTGGAATGCTGTTTATTAGTTGACGAAGCAGCAGTGGTAGTAGTAGCGGGGAACGTCAGGCGTTCAGCCGGAATGCGTCAGGGAAATAGCGAAGATACCTCATTTGCAGATGCCAAAGCAAATTTATGGCAGCAATGTGAAGATGGTAGTTGGCGTATAGATTCTGAAAAAGATGCATTACGCATGGCCAACCATACCCGAGTATTTCACCAAAAACCGACCTTAGAAGAATGTGTTGATGCAGTTCGCAAGCAATATTACAGTGGTGAAGGGGCAATTCAATGGGCAGGTGAAGCAATAGCAAGAGCAAACCGCGATTTGCTAACCACCTCAGAATTGAAAACTGATTTTTTACAAGCTTATCAACAAGGTAAGGGTAAAGATTGGTTAAAGAAAAAATATTCTTATCTCGACCAAAATGAAATTGACCATCGTTTAGATAGGTTCGGACTTAATCCGTGTGGTAATTAATACTTTTGCCTCACGTAAAAAACCCCGCAAAATCGGTGAAGGCTGAGATGTTGATATTGCTATTTAATAATGAATAATTGATAATGAACAATTGATAATTACCGCTTCCTCAAAGGAAGGGAATTGATACAGTAGAGAAAAATTTGTTATCGTTTTCTTTTTAAAAAGAGAGTCTTTAACCTAATTAATTATCAATTATCCATTGTCAATTATCCATTGGTGAACTACTTGGCAAGATTCACGCTAATACCGAGGTAATCAAAAGAATTAAAGAACTTTTGACACCGTACAGCGTAGAGAATGAAACTAGATTGCAATAAAAATCATACTAAAAATTGTATTCTAGAATATAAATCTCCAAGAGTGTGGGGCATCCATAAGGATGAAAATGTACGCGGAACTACTGCGAATTATCAAGCAGTAGAACTAGGGGATAAAAAGCCTCTAGGGTAACACAATTGGAAATCATTGGTTCTAATTTTCACTGTAACCTTAGTGAAATTCATCTTAACCAAATTGACCCCCATAACTATCAAGAACAAGAGGAGGCTTTTAGTGCCGGGGCTTTATCGGTGGCTGCTTTATTGCGCCACAAATTCACTGAACCGCGCTATCACTTCTCTCGTGAACTAGACCCCATTGTTGGTGTTTCCTTCACTGGTTTATTTGACTTTTTTGTCAAAGCTTTTGGTGTAGATTGGTTACGTTGGTGGTCTGAAGGACGACCTCAGACAGACCTGGGATTGGAGTTTAAACGGCAAGAAAAAGAATACTTATCCCGCTGGAAAGAAATTGTCCATCGGGTAATTTGGGAGTACTGCGATCGCCACGGCATCAAGCACCCCAATCGCTGTACCACTGTGCAGCCTTCTGGCACTAAATCCTTACTCACAAATGCTTCACCAGGATGGCATCCACCCTTTGGCTTGAGATGGATCAGACGTATTACTTTTGCAAAAAACGACCCTGTTGCTTTAGCTTGTCTTGATTACGGTTATGCCATTGTGCCAGGACAGTCAGATAGGGATGAGAAAGGTAACTTACTTAATGATCCTTTTGATGAAAGGGTAAAAGAATGGCTGGTAGAAATACCCGTTGAGGTTAGTTGGGTTAATGTCCCTGGAGTTGAGGAAATTGAGATTCAAGACTTCAGCGCTGCTGCCATGTTTGACTTTTATATAGGTGTGCAACAGAACTGGACAACCCATAATACTAGCAGTACAATTCTCTTCACAGAAGCAGAAATTGAATCTTTAGGGAAGCGAATTTATGAGGCGATTAGGGATGATGAAGGTTATATTTCATCTGCCCTGCTAGCCAAATTTGACGCACCTTTTCCACGTTTGCCTTTTGAGAGAATCTCTAGGGAGGAATACCTTACCCAGAAAAGTGCGGTTTTAAAGCGCAGAAAGTCAGACCACTTCTCTCAAAGTCTCAATGGCTATCTACAACAAAGTCAGTTACCAGAAACAGGGCCCCAAGACCCAGCTTGTTCTAGTTTGAGTTGTGAGATGAGAGATTCTGAACCTAGGTAGAAAATAAGTAATAAGTAATGAGTAATGAGTCATCTTGCTGTTACTTGTTACTTATTACTTAATCAGCAATTTTGGATAGTTTAAAGAAGGTTGAGATTAAAGCTATCAATATGTTGCATCAAAGCCTTTCGATCAGTGCTTGTAAATCATCACTTCGTACAACCATCGGTGCAATTCCCGTCGAGGTCAAAGGAAAGCGTCTTGCCACTAAGAGGAATATAAACAGGTGTTTCTGTTGCTTCAATAAAGGTTGCTGTCCTTGTATCTGGCTGAAGTTGACCGCCAATTGTGGCAGCTTCATTGGCGTGGGAGGCAATCACGGCATTCGGTTTGATGAGTTCGTTGATAACGTAAGCTGCTTCCTTGGGGCCAGTGGTGAAGGTATCGCCAATATTCATCACCACAAGTTCTGCACCGTATTGGTTACCTACTACTGTTTCCTGTTCAGCCGTAACCCCCGTATCTCCAGACAGATACACCACTAATCCATTGGAAAAGGTAATGACATAACCGGTGGGGGGGCCAACGTAGGCACTCAGTCCGGCTGCGTTGAGACTTTCACCTAGTTCCCCTTCGATGAAATCACCACTCAAACCATTTGAGTGAACAGCAGGTACTGTAGTGAAACTAACGCCCTCAACTGTGCGAGATGCACCAAAGCGAACAAGTTGCACCAAATCAGGATTACCACCCAGCTTAGCTACCTTATTAGCTAAAAAACTTGCCATTTCACTACCGACGATAATACGGGCATTCTTAGCTGTGGCAATTTCTACACTGTTTGAGTTGGGTAGGGTACTAATCTCCGTTTGGGGTTGAGCACAGGTGCCATCATTGACTTGGGCGATGCGGCGATCGCCTAAATGATCGCCATGGACATGACTAACAAGAACGACATCAATATCACCTAAGCGTGGATCGTTAGCCCCAGCAACGGTTCTACCTGCATCATAGAGAATGCGAAGTCCGTTGGGATCTTCTAGGACAAGGGCGCGATCGCGAGAACAAAACTCACCATCATGACTACCAAGGGGTGTGATTTTGACCTCGTTGGCGTTAGCTGTGGCTGGAAATAAACCAAGTAGGGCAGCAAATATGAGAAGTGAGGTTAGTGGATTGGCTAATGACATTGTCTATCTCCTGATGGGAAAGCTTACTATCTCCATTCTCCCTGTACGACGAAAGCTGACCAATAATAAGGAGAATTCCACTGCTGACTTTGCCACATTTCTAATTGTGCTGCCCTCATTGCCGCAACGGAAGTTAGTCCTTCATTGAGCATTTTCTGGTAATATTTTTCCATTAACTTGGCTGTTCCGGCATCGTTAACACTCCACAAACTAACGGCAATTCCTTTTGCACCTGCATACATAAAGCCTCTGGTTAAACCGACTAATCCTTCTCCTTTAATCTCTTGACCTAAGCCAGTTTCGCAGGCACTGAGGACAACTAATTCGGCGGGTAAATTTAGGTTATAAATATCGTGGAGACGGAGAAAGCCGTCTTTTTCTTCCCCTTCTTGGTTGAAGAGAGATAATACTAAACCAGATAATTCTGGCTTTTCTGTATTGAGTAATCCGTGGGTGGCGAGGTGGACAATTTGATATTGAGATAAATCAGAACTAGTAGCGGTGAGGCGAGAAGCTGCAAATCCTATGGCTTGCATTGTAGACACCACCGATATTATTGAGGGTAGCGGCTTCCCCTACCTTGTCCCCAGTTGCCTGTCTCAAAGGTAAGGATTGGTTGTAGTAATCTAGGGCTTTTTGCTTTTGACCTAAAGCGTCGTAGACACTACCGATATTATTGAGGGTAACGGCTTCCCCTGCCTTGTCCCCAGTTGCCTGTCTCAAAGGTAAGGATTGGTGGTAGTACTCTAAGGCTTTTTGCTTTTGACCTAAATCGTCGTAGACACTACCGATATTATTGAGGGTAATGGCTTCCCCTGCCTTGTCCCCAGTTGCCTGACTCAAAGGTAAGGATTGGTGGTAGTACTCTAAGGCTTTTTGCTTTTCTCCCAAATCGTTGTAGACTCTACCTATGCCCAAGAGAACAACAGCTTCCCATCCTTTGTCCCCCACTGTCTGAAAGAGTGGAAGTGCCTCTTCCCATTTAACAATTGCCTGCCGCAAAGATTCTGCTGTACCCTGCTTGTAAAGCTGCCATCCCTCTGCAAATAATCGCTTCGCAGTAGCAAGGGTTTCCTCTTGCTCAGTTGCTGCTGGTTGTTGTTCTGTCTGTGCAATTACGCTATCAGGTAAGGACAAAGCAGACCTTACTCCGACAGGTAAGAAGAGAAGGCTAATTAATAAACTCAGACTAGAACGACTCAACCCGAAAAGTAATTTCCTTTGAAGTGAAGAAAATTTAATAGTTTGGTTCATAGCTGCAACTAGCTTCTCTCGCGTCTACTTTAATCTCTGTTATCTATTTTTACTTCACCTATTTCAGTTGAAATTACGCAGACAGATTGTTTTATCGCTTCAAACCCGCCAAGGGTTCAAACCCTTGGCTAATAGCGAAAGTCCTCTCAAGAGGACTAAACCCTTGATTATTAAAATTGAGAAATCC
>JBAUJE010000228.1:0-6398 GCA_049683475.1 Coleofasciculaceae cyanobacterium
CTCTCAAGTTCGCTCAATATTATCTTGACTCTGGGTTTGTCTGTTTACTGGCAGAACATCGTTGGTATCTGACTGTCTGGCTTGAAGATCAGAAGGCAAATTTAATAAATAATAAGATAAATACGCCCACCAGTACTGAGAAAAATCATACCAAAGTCTTGTCTAAATCAGCAAAGTCTAAAATTGATAAAGACATAACCACTAATGATAGTTACTCTCCGTCTGATTCTCAGCCACCAGACTCACAAGAAGTCTCAGAAAATTATGAGCAACAAGAATCTTCTTTAGAAAAATCGATCCCTCAGTCAGAAACAAATATTGAAACTCTAGTTCAGCCTCAAGCTAATTCTGAACTAGACAAGAATAGCTCTAATGATTTCTCTAAAAATGATAAAAAACCTTCAAAGAAACGACGAGTGAGGAGATATAGAGGCATTTCTTACTAAACTTATTCAAGCTAAAAGGCAATAAAAACAATAAGATATTGATAACTTTAGTTATTAAACTAAAAAATATTTTTTTGAAATTATCCGGATCTTCAGTTTGCTAGCTTGTAAAAATAAGCATTCTGTCTAACTAGTCAAGCGAGTTTTATTAACTGTTATCTGTTGCCTATTCCCTTAAAATACAATAGATGCTGGGTTTATGTCTATCCGCAAATTTAAGAAATTAAGAGTGCGATTGAAAATACCTACAACAAACTGGTATTTTTATTTTTTGTTTTTTTCCATAATTATTTTAGTCTGGAGCAATAATGCTATAGCAGAAGATTACTCTAACTTAGAAGAGCGTCTCAATTTATTAGAGCAGAATTACCAAGCAGTCCGAGTTACTCTAAATACAATTTGGGTTATATTTGCTAGTGCTCTAGTATTCTTTATGAATGCTGGCTTTGCCATGCTAGAAGCTGGCTTGTGTCGTCAAAAAAATGCAGTCAATATTTTAGCCAAAAATTTAATTGTCTTTGCTATTTCTACAGTAGCTTTTTGGTTATTTGGCTTTGCCATTATGTTTGGAGACGGCAATTCTTTATTTGGTAGCAGTTGTTTTTTCTTGAATGGGGTAGATAATAGTCCTGCCATTAATAGCGACTATAGAGGTATTTTTAATGCACTTAGTTGGGCGAATATTCCTCTTCAAGCAAAGTTTTTATTCCAACTAGTTTTTGCCGGAACCGCTGCAACTATTTTTTCTGGAGCTGTTGCTGAACGGACTAAGTTTATTGCTTTTCTTATATTTAGCTTTTTACTTGTCGCTTTTTCTTATCCCATCACTGGCCACTGGGTTTGGGGTGATGGTTGGTTATCAGATCTGAATTTTCGGGACTTTGCTGGTTCAACGGTAGTTCATTCTGTTGGTGGTTGGGCTGGTTTAATGGGAACTTTACTACTAACACCTCGCCTAGGCAAATATCAAGGGGAAAGTTCCCTAGAAAAAAGGAAGTTTAGCTACTCTCAAGAAGGCCGCAGTAGTTCTGGTAAAAAAATTGCTGCCATGCCAGCTCATAATCTGGGAATGGCGGTTATGGGTTGCTTTATTCTTTGGCTAGGCTGGTTTGGTTTTAATCCTGGCTCAACCCTAGCAGCCAATCCCCCAATTATCACTCATATTTTACTAACTACTAATATGTCAGCAGCAACAGGCGCAATTGCCGCGACTGTTACCACTTGGTTTTATTTCGGTAAACCTGACCTATCTTTTATGATTAATGGAGTTCTGGCTGGCTTAGTTGGGATTACGGCATCTTGTGCTTTTGTCAGTGTTCACCATGCTATTTTGATTGGTTTAGTATCTGGGGTGATTGTGGTTTTTTCCTCAATATTCCTAGAGAAAAGAGAGATAGATGATCCTGTCGGTGCCATTTCTGTTCATCTCTCCTGTGGCATATGGGGAACTCTGGCAGTTGGACTATTTAGTGTTGGACCTAATGTTTATTCTTGGTATGGGGAAAATTCCGGACCAACTAAGGGATTACTACTTGGAGGTGGTTTTGAGCAACTTTTCTCTCAATTAATCGGCATTATTTCAGTGGGTATTTTTACCACTCTATTTAGCTTATTGGGTTGGTTCCTTGTTGATTTCATAACTGGTATGAGAGTGTCACCAGAAGAAGAACTTGAAGGCCTTGATTTAGGTGAACATGGCATGTCTGCTTATGATATTGAACCAGAGGAGGAGTAGGGAAGCAGGGGAGGCAGGGGGAGCAGGGGGAGATGAGGGAGAATTTTCACCAATATTCTGTCCTCCTGACTCGCGGATAACTGAGGAGGAGGAGCAGGGAGATAAACTACTAACAATTCTCCATTTTCAATTTAAAAATTTTCAATTTTCAATTTTCAATTCACCATCTACCTCAGAGTTTGTCGGTACAAATAGTTTGGGTAAGAGTAGCCCAGAATGTGCTTTGTAGTCCTCGAACTCTGGGTAACGGGAAAGGGATTGGTCTTTTTTGCGCATATTGGGAAGGAACAAGCCAGCAACAAAACCTGCCAGAATTAAAAAGGGTAGCCAGTGCTGAGCAAGCATGGCAAAAGAACCATAAATTAAGATTTCTCCTAGGTAGTTGGTATTACGACAACGGGCAAAAAATCCTTCTGTGATTAGTCCAGAATGGTATTTGAGAGTGTAGTATTTTTGGGCATCGCTGCTGTAGTGCAGAAATACGCCAATTATATTTAGAGAGATGGCGGCGGCGACTAGGGGTAGAGGTGGTACAGAACCACTACTAATTAAGATAAAGGGAGCTACCCAGTAAAGTAAAAGCAAGATGAATGTGAAAATGCCTAAGCCAAGAGGTACTTCTTGTTCCCACTGTTTATCTGGGTAAATGCGATCTTTGAGTAACCACATCATTCCATAGGTGCCATGCAGGGCTAGGTAAACCCAAGGGCCAAGGCTGAAATTTTGGTAGGCTGCCATCAGTGCTAGCACAACAATGAAGGTAGTACCTTTGTGTAGATTAATGGGATATTTAACTTTCATCTTAAAAAATAGGGAACAGGCAACAGGGTAAAGGTGTTTGTGAACAACCTTTACCCCTTTCTAGCAAAAAGAAGTCTAATCTACTCCTTCAATGGGTGCAAAACCCTGACGTTGAATATTCTCCGTAATAGTGCGAGGTTCGAGGAACTGCAATAAATAATCTGGGCCACCTGCTTTAGAACCAACACCGGACATCTTGAAGCCACCAAAGGGTTGTCGCGCTACAATTGCCCCGGTAATAGTACGGTTAATGTAAAGGTTACCCACTTCAAAGTCAGTCCAAGCCTGTTCAATGTGGGAAGGAGTGCGGGAATATAAACCCCCTGTCAGAGCATAATTGGTGCCGTTAGCTACTTCTAGCGCTTCAGCAAAATCTCTCACCCGTGTGATAGCAACTACCGGACCAAAAATTTCTTCTTGAGCAATGGTGGCATTTGCCGAGACATTA
The DNA here is from genome assembly GCA_049683475.1 of Coleofasciculaceae cyanobacterium. Lineage (GTDB taxonomy): Bacteria > Cyanobacteriota > Cyanobacteriia > Cyanobacteriales > Coleofasciculaceae > JBAUJE01. The sequence goes on from JBAUJE010000228.1 coordinate 3,431, forward strand.
GTAAAGATAACTGGGCCAATAAAATAGCCAGTTTCCGGTGCTTCCATTGCTAAAGCTAATTCTGCTTCTTGCTTACCTTGCTCAATATATTCCAAGATGCGATCGCGTGCCTTAGCATCAATAACGGGGCCAACTTGAGTACTAGGTTCTGCTGCAACGCCAACATTAAGCGATCGCGTCGCCTCTACCATCCGCTCTACAAAAGCATCATAAACTGGTTCTAGGACAATTACCCGTGAACAAGCAGAACACTTTTGACCACTGTAACCAAAGGCAGACTGTACAGCACCCGCTACAGCTTGGTCAAGGTCGGCACTTTCATCAACAATAATGCCATTCTTACCCCCCATCTCAGCAATTACTCGCTTGAGATGTTTTTGGCCTGGTTGCACAATTGCTGCATCGGCATAAATACGACAACCCACTTCCTGAGAACCAGTAAAAGCAATTAAATGGACATCGGGATGCTTAACTAAATGGGCACCGACTTGGGAACCTTTACCAGGGACATATTGAAATACTCCCGGTGGCATTCCTGCTTCCACTAAAATCTCTGCTAATTTAGCGGCAATAACTGAGGATACCTCAGCAGGTTTAAGTAAGGTACAGTTTCCGGCGGCTAAGGCGGCGACTGTCATCCCTGTGGCAATAGCGAGGGGAAAATTCCAGGGGGAAATCACTACTGCAATACCCCGTGGTTGGTAAATGTAGCGGTTATTTTCCCCCGCAATGTCATAGTTGTGGCCCTGTTCGAGGCGTTCCATCTCATCGGCATAATAGCGACAGAAATCAATCGCCTCAGAGACTTCTGCATCTGCTTCCCGCAAAGCTTTACCCACTTCTAAACATGTCCAAGCTGATAATTCGGCCCGCCGCTGTTCCATTAACTCAGCCGCTTTACGTAAAATCTTGCCCCTTTCTTTGGCAGGTGTGCGCCGCCAGTTAGGGAAAGCTGCTTTAGCTGCTTCGACTGCAAGATCTGCTTGTTCCACAGAAATTAGTCCAATGCTGCCAATTACCTCACTGGGGTTAGAAGGGTTAACGGAGTCTACCGTTGCAGAGGTTTCGGTATATTCTCCATTAATTAGAGGCAAGTATTTTTTACCTAGCTGTTGCTGAACTTTTTGCAAAGCTTGTTGGGCTTTTTCCCTAGCTTCTTTATCTGCATAGTCTGTATCAGCAGCATTGGGGAAAGATAAATTTCTCTCTCTTTCTTGTTCCTCCTCTTTCGGCTGGGGTGGTGCTAACAGTTCCTCAACGGGTTTATCTTCCATATTTTGCCGCAGGAAGGAACTATTAGCGGTATTTTCCAGCAGTCTGCGGATTAAATAAGCCATTCCCGGCAGCAGTTTCCCATAAGGCGCATAAACACGCACCCGATGTCCTCGTTTAACTAGAGCTTTTGCCAATTGATCACCCATACCGTAGAGTACTTGCATCTCAAAACAACGGCGGGGTACGTTGAGGCTTTCAGCAATTGCGATCGCATGGGCTTGAGAACGCACGTTATGGGAACCAATTGCGGAGTAAATATACTGATGATTTTCTAGCATCAGCTGAGTTAGTCGCTCAAAATTGGCATCGGTGGCAGCTTTATCGTTATATACTGGCTGCGACCAATCTTTTTGCTCTGCTTTAATTGTTTCTTGATCCCAGTAAGCACCTTTAACTAGGCGCACTGTGACGGGGTTCCCTCTTTCTTTTGCCCAATTAATTATGTCCTTTAAATCTCGCTCTGATTCTCTGAGGTAGGCTTGAATCGTTACACCTAAATCTGTGCGATCGCGAAACTCATCTTCTAACAATAGCTCTTTAAGAATAGAGAAAGTCATATCTTTGTAGACATACTGCTCCATATCAAAGTGAACTGCTGCCCCTAGTTCCTTTGCACGACGTAGTAATTGACGGATGCGATCGCACACTTTCTCTTTACTACCCTGGGGGTCAAGGGGGTCAAACTGGGAGTAAAATGCTGTTAACTTAACAGATACTTGTACTTGTGGTAGAGGTTCACCATCAGCAGTATCAATTTCTTCTACCTTTGACCAACGTTGTGCCTGTTCTGTTAGTTGCTCCATCAAGTCCAGGTAACTTTGTAGATAAGATTGGGCTTCTGCCTCTGTGATAACAGCCTCACCCAACAAATCTAGGGTAAAAGCCATCTTATCTTTACGCAGACGCTCGATGGTTTTGAGAGCCTGCTTAATATTTTCACCTGCTATATATTTATGAGCCAGGGTTTCAACGGCAGTAGAAACCGTCGTCGCTGCCAAATGTCCCGGCATCGACTCAGCGTTGGTGAAATTAAGAATACCTTTGAGGGCACTCGGCAGTTCTACCGACTCATCTCCTAGGTATTCCTGTAGATGACGAGCAACTTCTGTTTTTGATCGCAAAGCAGGCAGAGTGTCAATGAAGCGGAATAACTGCACCCGCAAGCCAGGGTTGCTCATCGCCCAAGCTAGCAGTTTATCATCCCAACGCATAGTATCGCGCATCTGGGCAAAGAAAGAACGCCGCTCCCGCGTCGCTTCGAGGAGTTGTTGAGCAATTTCCTGGGTTTTGGCTTCGTAAGTGCTTTTTTCTAGTTGTACTACCACGGGTAGAATACTCCTGTTCTGGGCGATGGCAAGAGTTTGCCAACCTTTTATTATAACTTGCTGGCTGTACTTGAAGTATATTGTTTGCACTCATAACGATTATTTTATTTGCCAGGATTTCACTAAGCTGAAAAGTAAATTTTTGAGATGATATCTAGCAATAAACTACCCATAAAATACGCAATACATATATTCTTTCTAGAAAGAATATATAAGACTGACAATCTATCACATTGGTGTTAATTCAGGAGAATTGTTTTTTAAAGATACGATGAAGATCAGATAAAGTGTTTTTGATTTTTTGATAAAGTGCCTCAATTAAAAAAATGAGACATGTTATGCTTTGTAAAGAGATTAAATAAGCAATA
>JBAUJE010000229.1:0-35819 GCA_049683475.1 Coleofasciculaceae cyanobacterium
CTCCAACTACCACCTCCATGATTGACAAAATTATTGCAGTTGCCCTTGACTTAATGAATCCTAAACATTTAAGAAATTGGTTTGCCAATTGCTGTCACTGTACCTTTTAACAGCGGGAAATGCTGTAAATTCTCACTTAGCAAGAAATAGGGAATGGGAATACTAACACCCTATTCCCTAGTCTTTACAACTCAATCTCTGCCTTAACTAAATCATTAGCAGCACGCTGAAGACGAAAACCTACTTTTTCCGCCACCTTCTGCATCGGCAAATTCTCGACAAGAATTTCGGCAGTAATGCGATTGAGTTTTTCCGCACGACCAATTTGCAATAATCTTTGTAGCAACTCAGTACCCAAACCTTGGCGTTGATAAGAGTCACTAACTAACATGGCAAATTCAGCCTCATTAATGCCGTGCAATTTACTTAAGCGACCAACTGCCAAAATCTCATGGTTGCCTGTGCTGGGATTCAGATAATCTGCAACTAGGGCCATCTCTCTGTCATAATCAATGAAGCAAATGCGCGTTAACCTTTCATGGGCAATGCGCCGACTTAGTTTCATTAGATGAAAGTAACGGAAATAAACACTTTCCTCAGACAAAGTTTGGTGGAATTGAACTATTAGTGGCTCATCCTCTGGCCGAATGGGACGTATAGTAATAGGAGTGCCATCTTTCAGTTTCCAGGATGCTACGTATTGGCTAGGATAGGGACGAATTGCTAGTTTTGGTAGTTGCTCCTCTTCTACCTCTGGCCCATGTAACACGACGCGAGCATCTAGAGCAATTAGGTTATCACTGGAGGCAAACAGAGGATTAATGTCAATTTCCTTAATCCAAGGTTGTTCGACAATGAGCTGACTAAACTTTACCAGCAACTGGGTCAGTGCTTCTAAATCGACTGGCTGACGACCTCGTACTCCTTGCAGCGCCTTATAAATTTGAGTATTTTCAATCATGCGCTTTGCCAAAGTTGTGTTGAGGGGAGGTAAGGCGATCGCGCGATCTCTAAATACTTCTACTAGCTGTCCACCTGAACCAAAAACTAGAACTGGCCCAAACTGAGGGTCAATGCTACTACCAATAATTAATTCATAGCCACCATCAAGGCTGACCATGGGTTGAACTGTCACCCCTAAAAAATGCTCAGCTCCCTTTTTCTCATTAACAGCAGTTTGAATAGTGCGATAGGCCCAGCGCACAGCTTCTTCGTCTGTGAGATTTAACTGCACACCACCCACATCAGTTTTGTGGGTAATGGTTTCTGACAAAAGTTTGAGAACAACCGGATAACCAAGGGAATTTGCCCAGTTGACCGCCTCCTTTTCGCTTTTGGCCACCCCTGTATGTACAATGGGAATGCCATAAGCTGCTAAAAGCTGTTTCGATTCCAACTCTGTAAGGAGATTGCGGCCAGCATTACGAGCCGTTTCAATCATTTTTTGAGCCAGTTTGGCATCCTTTCGGGTATCATCTGCTGGCAAAGCAGGGGTTTGATAGATGCCGCTGAGGTTATAGCTGTAGCGCCACATCAAATTAAATAAGCGGGCTGCTGAGTCGGGGTAGGGATAAGTCGGAATACTGGCACAGTTGAGGAGAGTTTCACCAGCTTTAGTTTCAGAACCTCCCATCCAACTGGCAAATACAGGTTTCACTGCTTGTTGAGCATAGGGTTTCAATTGCTCTGCTGTCTGGGTAGGATCGGTCATTGCTTGGGGGGTAAGAATTACCAGTAAGCCATCGCTATTAGTATCTTTAACGGCAATTTCTAGGGTTTTGGTGTAGCGTTCCGGGTCAGCATCACCGAGAATATCAATGGGATTGCCATGACTCCAATGGGTGGGCAAAATTTGATTGAGGGAATTGATAGTTTCTGTAGAAAGTTGGGCCAGTTCTCCTCCTGTCTCAATCAAAGCATCCGTTGCTAATACCCCTGGGCCACCAGCGTTGGTAATAATAGTGAGACGTGGCCCTTTAGTACGGCGGGGCTGTTTGGCTAGTACCTCTGCCATATTAAATAGTTCAGAAATACGCGTAACCCGCAATACCCCACAGCGTCGAAAAGCAGCATCGAGCACATCATCACTACCGGCCAAAGCCCCCGTATGGGAAGCAGAAGCCTTAGCCGCCGCTTCCGTTCGTCCCGTTTTCAGGACGATAATTGGTTTAGTTAGGGCCACTTCCCGGGCCGCTGAGAGAAAAGAACGGGCATCCCCTACTGATTCCATATAGATGACAATGCTCTTGGTATGAGGATCGTCACCTAGGTAATAAATCAGATCGCCCCAGTCTACATCAAGCATTGAACCAATGGAAACAAAGGCACTAAAGCCAACATTTTCCCAAGAACTCCAGTCGAGGACAGCAGTACACAAAGCCCCACTCTGACTAATAAAACCCAGATTACCAGGACGGGCCATAGTACTGGCGAAGGTGGCATTAAGTCCTGTGCGGGGACTCATCAAACCCAGACAGTTAGGGCCAATAATACGCATTTTGCCCCGCGCCGTCTCCAAAATTTGCCGCTCTAATTTTCTGCCTTCTTCACCAATTTCTTTAAAACCCGCAGAGATAATAATTGCTGCTTTAACCCCCGCCTCCACGCACTCACTAATTACCCCTGGCACAGTTGGCGCAGGGGTAGCAATAATTGCTAAATCAACTGGTTCTGGTGTTGCTTTAATGTTAGGGTAAGCCGGAATTCCCAAAACACTACGCCGTTTAGGATTAACGGGAAAAATCGTTCCCCCGAAAGGATGACTCATCAAATTCCAAAGCAGAGTTCGCCCCACACTACCAGCCTTTTCCGTAGCACCAATTACAGCAACAGTTTCGGGGGCAAAGAGGGCATTGAGGGGACGGCGTTCCGAGCGTAGAATATCGTAGGCAGGGTCAGTAGTGGGTTTTAGCATGGCTCACTCCTTTTTTGTATGAGGATGAAGAGGGGGAGGGAGGCAGGGGAGCAGGGGAGGCAGGGGGAGATGTTAGATGGTGTCTATAGTAATTATTATTGGACTTTTCCTGCCTAAATTCCTTGTCTTAATTCTAGACCTCGCTAGCCTACTATGTCTGTTTTGGATATCACCAGATTTGTTTTGAATTGTGAATGGAAAATTGTTAATTGAAAATGGAAAATTGTCTGTCCCTGTTGTAGAGACGTTGCATGCAACGTCTCTACGTGCAACCCATCATCTCATTAACTATGAAACGGCAGGGCCAACAAAGGAACTAACCCCAACAGTAGCCAACTCCAAGCCCATAAATTAGGGGAATTAGGTACATCTGGTTCATCTAAGAGGGCATCTATTCTTTCTTGTAAGCGGTTGCGTAGGGCGGGGCGGCTAAAGGCGGCGCAAAAGCTGTCTGAATTTCCTAGTGAGGTGCTGACTACGGTTAGCAGGGATTCGGCTAACAGTAAGTAATCTACCCGTTTTGCAGCCCAACTGTCGGCGCGGAGTTCCCGCAGTAGTAGTAGTTCTTGCCAGAGTTGTTCTGTGTTAGGTAGCCAGGTTGTCAGGCGACGTAGCCAGCCTAACCAGAAAAACCAGAAGGTATCTCGGTAGTGGTAATGGGCTTGTTCGTGGGCGAGGACTGCTTCTAAATGTTCGGGTTTGAGTTTGAGTAACAGTCCTTGACTAATAACTAGTTCTGGTTGCCAAAAACCAATTTGAGCAATAAATAGAATCGGTTGATTAAGAAGACGGGCGGCTTTACCGTTGAGATTAATTTGGGGATAAGTGCGGATGTTTTTTAGGGACTGCTTAGCCTCATTTGCTAATTTGAGGTAAACGAAAATGACTAAAGCGGCACAACCCATAACTAAGTAATAGCTAAACCAGCCAGTGTGCAAACCAGCCATTTTCCCTTGCGGCCCCATAGATAGTATGGCAACTACTGTCATGAGTACTAGCCAGGGTGGCAAAATGAAGAAAAACAAGGTTTTTTGCCAGCGTTGTGTCCAATTGCCTGTAGGTCTAGACCAATTACTTCTTAGTAACCAAGCTAATCCCAATGATGTCAGAATCATCAGCAGATGCATTTATTTTTCCCCCTTTCTAGCTCGACGTGCGGCTTGAATGCGTTCGGCGATCGCTTCGATTTGCTCTACACTGGCTGTATCTAAGCTATCGGCAAAGGCGGCAATGAGATCTGGGTTGCCTACTTCGAGAAAGCGGTTAAGTTGTTCGTGGGCTGTGATTACTTCTGCTTGATGGCGAGATACTAGGGGTTGCCAAGAAAAAGCCCGTCCTTTTTGATTGCAAGTTAGCCAACCTTTTTTGGTGAGGCGACGTAGAACGGTGGTGACTGAGGTATAGGCTAATTCTCGGTCTGGGTTAGCTAAAATCTTTTCGTGAACGTCTTTAACTGTTACACAACCAAGTTCCCAAACTATATTTAATATTTCCTTCTCCAAAGGGCCGAGGGAAAGTTGTTTGGGACGGTATGAGGGTAGAGGGGACATGGGGGTTTAGATAGGGGGGATAAGGGAGATGAGGAAGCAGGGGGAGATGGGGAATTGTTCTATAACAGAATAACCTCTTAATGATTAATTAGAACGTAGATGACGCTTGGCTTCAGCAGCTTGGATAGCTAGATCGGATTCGATTTCTGTTTTATTTGCATGGTAATAAGCCAAAGCTGCGTAGATTTCTGCTAGGGTAAGATGCGCAACGCGATCGCTAATTTCTTCAGCGTTTAATCCTCGTTTATACCAGGTGACAATGCGGCGAACAGTGACCCCTTTGCCTGCGATATGAGGACAACCCCCGTCTAGTCCGGGTGTGCGTGTAATCAGAGTGCCAATATCGATTGAAATGGTTGTCATATTTGGTTAAGCCTTTGCGATTTGTGTTGTTCATGCCTTCATAAACTAATGCACATTTGAATTGCATATTTAGCAGGTTTTGGAAAAACTCTCACCCCATCACCTCATCACCTCATCACCTCATCACCTCATCACCTCATCACCTCATCACCCCATCACCTCATCATCCCACTGCAAATTCAGTAAATTGTCGTTTAAAGGGAGAATGAAATCCTATAACAATGTCTCCTTTGGGTACTCCTCGTTCTATCAGTTCATAGGCAATACCGCCTTCTGTACCATCGTGCTGAATCCAGATTTTTCCGTTTTTGATATCTAGATGTAAGATGCAGCCATAAACGCGGCGTTTATTTGACCAGCCCACATGAACGACTTGGTAGCGATCTCGCACTGTATCAAAGATTGCTTCGGCTTCAACTTCTTCGTTACTAGATTTAATCTCGCTATAAGCCTGTAATAATTCTTGAATGAGTTGTCGATATTGTTCTACTTTTTCCATCGCACGATAACCTCCTCTGTAGGTTCATAAACAATTAGATGGACTTGATAGCGTTCGATCAATAATCGTGGTAGCTCTAGAGTAAAGAAAGAGTCGTAAGCATCAAGCGGAATCGCCAGGTAAAGTATGCGATCGGGCTGGACTTGTTCTAGGGCGAGTTGATATTTGAGAAATTGCCCCAGTGCTCTTATGTTGTCAAAATCTGAGTCAGTTTTTGCCATCTCTCGGTTTTCTTCAGGATTGAGATTGATGGCTTTTTGCAGGTTTTCTAGGCCTAGGTCAATCTGGTTTTGTAAAGCGTAGCAGCAAGCTTTGTTGTACCATGCTGCATCATCGTCAGGTTTAAATTGGAGGGCTTTTTCATAGCTGGCGATGGCTTCTTCGTCGCGTCCTAACTCACTCAGCGCAATGCCCTTGTTGTACCAGGCTGTATCATCGTCAGGTTTAATTTCGAGTGCTCTCTCGTAGCTGGCGATCTCTTCTTCGTAGTGTCCTAACTCACCCAGCGCATTGCCCCGGTTGTTCCAGGCTGCATAATTGTCAGGTTTAATTTCGAGTGCTCTCTCGTAGCTGGCGATCGCTTCTTCATATCGTCCTAACTCACCCAGCGCATTGCCCTTGTTGTTCCAGGCTGCATAATTGTCAGGTTTAATTTCGAGTGCTTTCTCGTAGCTGGCGATCGCTTCTTCGTATCGTCCCAACTTATACAGCGCAACGCCTCGGTTGTACCAGGCTTCATGTAAGTCAGGTTTAATTTCGAGTGCTTTCTCGTAGCTGGCTAAAGCCTCCTCATATTGTCCTAACTGATATAGTGAATAGCCAACCCACAAAAATAAACCACTACTAAATTCAGGATCAGCAGGAGTGGCAATTTGTTCTGCTTGAGCTTTCGCTTTTTGCAACCAATTCCCACACTGACTCTCAGGACAACGCCGAGATTTATATAAAAGTGCGGCAAATTTCGCTAATCCTTGTAGTAAGTCAATCTGACTAAAGCAAATTCGTAAAGTATCCTCTATTTGCGACTTAGAAAAATTACAACTTGCCATAAATTCCCAGTCAATTTTCTCTTGTTCTAATACTTCCCAACCATACTCAACCGCAGGTTTAATCTTGCTCAGAAACTGCCGCGTTTCATGTTTTAACAAAGGATGTTTTGCTAAATCAGCCTCAGCGATAATCCCATTGACAGGAATTTTCACCACCTCATCTTGCCCAAGATAACGAGAGGCAAATAAATGAGAAATAAACTGAACTTGAATATCTTTGCGTCGAGCAAATAGGGCATGATAAAGAAATTCTGCCGTATATTCACGCCAATCAGGATTATTATATTGGGCAGAAGAGGGCGAAGCATTTGGGGGATAATTTGTCTGTGAAACCAAAGGGATGTAATCCAAATGCTTCGCCCCTACAGGTGTTGGTACTTCTTCCTCTGCTAACTCCTGGAAATAATCCGCCAACAAACCATGAACTTGATAAAACTGCTGCTTATCTTCCTGCCATAGGGATAAGCGAAAGACATCCCGCGCCACATCATCAAGACGGTAACGATGTTGAGCAAATTCAGCAAAATCTCGTTGAGTTAACCAGTCAAAACAATTCAGGGTATCATCAGCAGCGCTATCAAAATTTAAACCCTGATTATTCATCAAGTATTGAATTAATCCCTTATCAAACCAGCGACAGCAAGCCGCCAGTTGCAGTACCTGTTTTTGTTGAGAGTTCAGTCCTTGCAGCAGTAGTTTAACAATCTCATCATTACCCTGAGAAAAATCTAACTCTTGACCTTCCTCTATTTTCTGTCTAATCCAGTCGAGATAATAAGGTAAACCCTTAGTCGCTTTATAAATATCCCCAACTTTATCTACTGCTGTAATGCTAATTTGCCCCAGATATTCCGCCGTCTTTTCTTGGTCAAATCTTTCTAAAGACTGTTCGTAAATTAAATTGCGATCCTGTTGTAATTTCCGCCAATATTCAGTTTTCAGTAAATTGTGTCTTCCCGCCACCACTAAACAGACAGGATGAGAATTAAGTTCTGTATTTCCTAGCAGAGATTTACATAACCAGAGGTCAAAATTAGAGGGTGCTTTCTCATAGGTATCTAGCACCAATACCACCGGATGTTTTTGAGCTTTCTCAATTAATCCTTGAGCAAATGCCTGAGTTAACTTAGGCAAAGGTTCTAATAGTAATTCCTGAAGTTCCTTTTTCCCCTTAGTCGCCGGATGCTGCTGTAATAATTGTTGCACCCTTTCCTTACCTGTAGCTAATGCTTGGGGTGCATCTCTAAGCATTCCCACCCCCTTAGCCAAACCCGCCACTGCTGCATCTAGGGTAGTTGCGGGAGCAAATAAAGTAATAACTCCCAATTCCAGCAAATCTTTTAAAGCACCTTGCTGTTCTCCATCAACCGTTTGTTTCCCTGGCAAAGGTTGAGTTTGCAGTGCTGATAATGCCTGCCGATATTCTTCATAGAGAGAATTAAAAGGATCAGGCGCTGGCCGCAACTCCCGCACATCCCGTTTCCAGAGACTAGGTAAAGCAGGGGTAGGCAAATCCTCATAAAGCTTTGCCATCAACTTAAGAGGCGTGCCAATTCCTTCTGTAAAACCATAGGAAACCTTAGCAAAATCCGCCTGCTGACGAGAAATGTAAATTGGTTGACTCATGAAGGGAGGGAAATATCACATGCTTAATCAGATTCTAGCCTTGACTTCTAAGATCTTTTGCCATTCTCAGTAAGCGGCTTTTCCCACCGTGGACTTAAGTCCACGGCTAATAGCACAAGTCCACTTAAGTGGACGGAAACTCAAATATTGTTTGCATTTAGTCCTCTCAAAGAGGACTTTCGCTATGAGCCTGGGGTTTGAACCCCAGGCGCTTTTATGCTGCATATACTGGCTTTGTTGGTCGTGTGATCACTCTTCTGATAATCTTGCTAAGTTAAAAATGTACCAAATTAAAGCATGTGTATCTGCTACTACTGATGTCATTAGATAATATCCCTTGGGATATTACCCCACATTTCTGTTCGCGCTTCAGCAATCTCCTCTTCAGTGATATCTACCTTCAAATCAGCACATAATCCTTTAACACTGCGTAAAGGAGACTTAACCATTATTTTTTGGTACAAAAATGCGGTGACTGCCACAAATACCAATAAATAATCAGCCAATCTACAGCTTCCCAACTGGAAAACTAGCTCTATTACAACTTAACTATGGGGGCGGTGGGACTTGAACCCACACGACCTTTACGGTCAACGGATTTTCATTCTCCTACAGCTTTCACTGTTGCCATAATTTAGGCTTTGAGAATTGGACTCTCTCTTTACCCTCGCCTTTTAACGTTAGGGTAGCTCCCGTCGAGTCTCTGCACCTTCCGAGTCTTTCTTCCCGGCTTGGCTCAGGATTGCCTTATCTGTCACCAGACTTAGGTTTCCCTGAATTTGAGAGCATTCACATGAAGGATTTCTCCAACAGTGCTCAAGTTACTTAAGTCCGTAGCGTCTACCATTCCGCCACGCCCCCGTATTCAGATTGCAGTAGTCAGACTTTCCAGACTAAACTTCTGCATTTATCTATTCCAACATTAATTGTGCCTTATGCGCAATACCTAATTTAAAGAAACATCACAAGTTCAAGGGAACAGGGAATGGGCAACAGGCAACAGTGACTGGTTTGAAAGAGGATTGTTACCCCTTTCATCTTCAAAAGGAGAGACTTTAAACCGTCACCCTAAGAGTGCGCCCGCAACGATCACAGAACCAGGCAACAATAAATATTTGTTCCCTGTTCCCTGTTCCCTGTTCCCTCCAAGGCAACAGCCTTGGTAAGGTGATAAAGTTAAGTAAAGACCAATTACAACCGCGTTGGCAGAAGAGTTTAAGCGATTAAGCTGCTCATGCCAAGCGCAAAATCTAGATAAATTAGCTTGTTGTTCGCCTAGAGCGCAAAATTATGTTCCTTGCCCTGCTGTATTTAGCCTTAAGTGGAGTTTATCTGTTGGTAATACCTGCTGCACTCTACCTCTACCTGCAAAAACGCTGGTACGTTGTTAGCTCTTTTGAGCGAGCGTTTATGTATTTCCTGGTCTTTTTCTTCTTTCCAGGTTTGTTACTGCTCAGTCCCTTCCTGAATTTACGCCCCAAAAAGCGTCAAGTTCAAGGATAAGCGTAGTCTAAGTTAGACCTCTTGCAAAAATATTTTGATGTTGTCGCAAATTCTTGTCACACTGTAGCCTAAGGCAAGACTATGCGAACTCTATTCCCCGTTCCCTGTTCCCCGTTCCCGACTTCTGCAAGAAGTCTATTTTTGCTAAATGCGAAAAATTGACGCAATTACAATTGGTTTCGGTGTTTTTGCTGCTGGTGGTATTATCTACCTCTTCTTGCAGGTAGTTGGTATCGATAGCCAGCAAGCTGGTATTTGGTCGCAGGCGGTGTTAGTCGGCGGTGTAATCCTCTGGCTACTAACCTATCTGTTCCGTGCTGGTACAAAAAATATGACCTACCATCAGCAGCGGGAGGAGTACGATAAAGCTTTTCTAGAAAAGCGCCTCGAAGAACTGACACCGGAAGAACTCGCCAAGCTACAAGCAGAAATTGAAGAAGAAAATCAGAAAAAGTCTGAAGTTTAAAGGATGGAGGAGGAAAAGTAAAAATTGGCAGTCTAAACCACCGGGTTGAACCGTTGGTATATTCTTTTATTTCATAACTCATAATTTATAACTTTAGATGAACTCGGTTTCTGACTGCTTTAAGTCCTTGCGGGAGTCTTCCCAATGCGCTTTGATACCTTTTATCACGGCTGGTGATCCAGATTTGACCACCACAGCTCAAGCCTTAGAAGTGCTTGACAAATCTGGTGCTGACATGATAGAGCTAGGCGTTCCCTATTCCGATCCCTTAGCAGATGGGCCAACAATTCAAGCAGCAGCAACTAGAGCCTTACAAAGGGGTGTACGCTTAGACGATGTGCTCGAGATGGTAAAAGAGGTTGCCCCTAAACTGGAAGCTCCTCTAATTCTCTTCACTTATTACAACCCGATTCTCAACCGAGGTATTGAAACATTCCTCAGGCAAATTGCGGCTGTTGGTGTTCGAGGCTTAGTAGTACCAGATTTGCCCCTCGAAGAAGCTGAGTCTTTATTAAAACCAGCGGCAGAAATTGGCATTGAAGTAGTTTTATTGGTTGCCCCTACCTCACCACCAGAACGAATAGAAGCGATCGCTAAACAGTCTCAAGGATTTATTTACCTGGTAAGTGTTACTGGTGTTACGGGGATGAGAACCCAGATAGAATCGCGAGTGCAAGACATACTAACTCAAATGCGTACTATCACAGACAAGCCCATCGGTGTGGGTTTCGGTATTTCCCAACCAGAACATGCCCAACAGGTGAAAAACTGGGGCGCAGATGCAGTAATTGTTGGTTCTGCTTTCGTTAAACGCCTAGCAGAAGGAACACCAGAAGAAGGTTTATCAGCAATTGGCGAGTTCTGTCAATCTCTCAAGTCGATAATAGAAAATAAAAAATAGAACATCCAAAATCCAAAATCGAGATGACCTAAGGGGGTTAAACCATGTCAACCGAGACAACCCAAAATCAGCCTTCTCAAACAACCCCTGTGGCAGAATGGGAACCCCCCCTGCCTCCTACCGACTTAATTTTTGATGACGGAGAACCTTTGGAAAGTAACCGCCACCGCATCGCCATCAATGTTTTAATCGAGTTATTGCAACAAGCTTGGTCAGACCGTGATGACTACTTTGTTGGTGGCAATATGTTTGTTTACTACAGTAGTAGTCAGGTAAGAAATCGAGATTTCAAAGGACCTGATTTTTTTGTAGTTCTCAACGCTGATGGGGAGAAATCACGCCAGGGTTGGGTAGCCTGGGAAGAGGGAGGACGCTATCCTGATGTGATTATTGAGCTAATGTCTCCTTCTACTAAAAATATTGACCTAGGTAAGAAAAAAGAGCTTTACGAAAGAACTTTTAGAACTAGAGGTTATTTCGTTTTTGACCCCTTTGACCCCAACTCTTTGCAAGGATGGCATTTAGATGTAAATTTTCGCTATCAACCTTTAGTTCCCAATGAAGATGGTTGGTTATGGTGTCAAGCCTTGGGATTTTGGTTGGGGGTTTGGCAGGGAACTATTCAAAGAGAAACAGCCCCTTGGTTGAGATTTTACACTCAAGAAAAGGATTTGGTTTTTTTACCGGAAGAGGCAGAACATCAAAGGGCAGAAACTGAACATCAAAGGGCAGAAACTGAACATCAACGAGCGGAAACTGAACATCAACGAGCGGAAACTGAACGCCAACGGGCAGAACGTTTAGCAGCAAGGTTGAGGGAGTTAGGAGTAGATCCGGAAAATTTGTAAAAGTTACTCACCATCATCACGGTTATGAAGTCTAATTTCTTTTGCCCGACCGCGGTCCGATTAACCTGCCATCTTCAGCCATCCAAAAACTCTATCTACTGTTAGTTCTAATTCAATTCCTGCTAACACAGGCAAGCGATCGCTTTTTTCCAGCAGTTCTGGTTGTTTGTCAGGCAAGAATACCAAAATACTGAAATCATCAGGATCGAGAAACCACCCGACTTGACATCCGTGACGTAAACAGTGAAGAATATTGCCAATCACTTTATTTGGTTTTTGGTCGGGAGAGAGAATCTCGATAGTCCAATCTGGATAGCTCTCAAAGTTATCAGGCACTTCCCCGGTAACAGTAAAGGGAATATTGTTCCACTGAAATACCGCTACATCAGGAATAATTGACCGTCCCCCAAAGCTACACCGCAACTCAGGGAAAGCATAGGCAATTTTTTGTTCTTCTGTGACTTGATTGATAACAGTACAAAGTTTGCCCTGCAAGCGGCTATGTCTACCCTTTGGCATTGGCTTTCGGATAATCTCTCCGTTGATATATTCGCTTGCTGGCTTGGTTTCCGGAAGTGTTAGGAATTCCTCTAGAGTAATTGATTTGGATGCTGCTATCGTCATGCTGCTATCCCTGGAGTGCCAACTCTTTTAGTTTATCCTGAGCAAATTTATTGCTGAGATAAACGCTTAACTTCTGCACTAGCTAGTAACTTATGAGCATCTGCCAATAAAGCCGGAATTTTTTCTGCAAAGGGACTCTTGCGTAAACATTGCCACAAATCTAACTCTCCAACCCCCTCCGCTTTATTACCAGGAAACCAATGACTGCCGTTGCCTAGCAGGTTATAGCGCATTTTTCCATATTCAACCATATCGTAGGCAACGGCCAGATTTCTCAGCCACAAAATAGCGAAAATATTAATTTCCCCAGGAGTTTCTTCAGGGCGAGGTAAACCAACATACCAGTTTTGCACCCACTCTGCTCCTAGTCTAGCGATCGCTTCTTGCTCTAAACGCTCTAAAATTGGCGGCAAAATTTCCTCAGCCTGCTCCAATAGTTCCACAGTCTTAAGATGTTCGTCAAAATCCGATGGTTTTGAAGCCCCTAAACTTAAGGTATGTACCTGAGGATGGCTCAAACAAAATAAATCATTAAACACCATGGGACTAAGAGGCGCACACAGTTCCTGCAAACGTTGGGGTGGTTTGTAGAGCATTCCTCCTTTATCTGAAGGGCTAATGATAAAGACACCCATGTCATGGTTAGTTGCAGCTTCAATGGCTGGCCAATTGAATTGGTTGATGTAGTACCAATGCAAATTAACGTAGTCAAACTGGTCTGTTTCAATCGTCTTGACGATAACATCCGTCGGACCATGGGTAGAAAAGCCAACAAATCGCACTTTTCCCTCAGCTTGTAGCTGTCGTGCTACATCGAGACAGCCACCAGGACGTAGGCTATAATCCAATACCTCATCAGTATTAATCCCGTGTAGTCCCAATAGGTCAACATAATCCAACCTCAGGAAAGCTAGGGATTTATCAAACTGACGCTTAAACTCCTTGGGGTCTGGCTTGGGAGAAACCTTCGTCTGAATAATTAGCTTTTCTCGGTCAAATTTAGGTAGAACTCGCCCTAACTGCATCTCAGAAGTGCCATAGCCGCGAGCCGTTTCTATATGATTAATTCCCACTTCTAAAGAACGGCGAATCGTTGCTTCTAAGTTCCGCTGATTAGCTCTGGGAATTCGCCAGGCAGGGAAATCCTGCCATTTGAACTGATACCTCATTCCGCCGCAGGAAAAAACAGGCATCTGCAATTCGGTACGTCCAAATCTTCGGTATTGCATGCTCACTAATATGCTCTAAACTGATAAGTGAGAGTTAAAGTAATAGGTACAAAAGTTAGTCCAATTCAAGTACTGAACAATAAATTAAACTTATTACTCATTACTTATTACTTATTATTACAAGCTAGACCACCCGAAAGGGGTAAACAGACAGTAAAGCAGGTCTTTCCAGGATTTGAGCTGACTGTAATTGTTCCCTGATGGCGGTTTTCAATAATACGCCGAACAGCATCAAGACCTAGGCCGGAGCCTTCCCCCATTGGTTTTGTTGTGAAGAAAGGTTCAAAGATGCGCGATTTGATTTCTGGAGAAATTCCTGCTCCAGAATCGGTAATTTCGACGCGAAGGTATTGCCCGTCTCTACCAGTCACAATTTCCAGGATACCTTTTTCCTCCATTGCATCAATGGCATTGTCGATAAGATTCGTCCATACTTGGTTAAGTTCGCTGCCGTAAGCACAGATTTTCGGCAAGGTGCAATCATATTTACGCTCAATGGTGACACCAGATTTGAGCTTGTAGGAAAAGAGCTGTAAAGTATCTTCTAATCCATCGTGGATGTCGATGAGCTGCTCTACTCCCCGGTCTAAATGGGAATAGGATTTCATCGAGTGAACCAGTTCTGAGATACGTTCTGCTCCTCGTAAGCCACTCTTAATCATTGACATCACTTCAAAGGAGAGTGCTAACCAGCGAATACCCTGATCTCTAAGTTCAGTTGGGTCATCCTGCCATCTTTCTGTGAGCCTTTCGAGGGAGGCAATATCAATGCCTGCGGTTGCCAGGGGTTCTGCCAGCTTCCAGGCATCTTTTGCTCCGTAGTCCTCTAGCCAGTCGAGTAGTTCATCTTCCTTCGCACTCAAGGTCATTGGGTCAATGGGATGATTAAGGATGACCTCATATCCACGCTCACGAGTATCTTGCCAGTCTTGGGTATGCTCCGGTTCAACATTACGCTGTCCGTAGATAAGATTCATCCGTTCTAATTCCCGCATGGCAGGTACAACCTCTCGCATGGCACGTACCAAAGCGGCAGCAGGGTTGTTGAGTTCGTGAGCTAGTCCAGCCGAGAGGGTGCCTAAAGCCGCCATCTTTTCTCTACTACGGATGAAAGACTCAAGTCCCCTCAGCCGTTTCTGCACCTCTCGGAAAATAGCTCGCTCAAAGTCCCGGCACTCGTGCAGCAGTTTTAGAAAGTCGCTACAAGATATTTGGTAAAGCTGACATTGGGTTAAGGTTCTCAGAGAAACGGGAACAGGACTATCGGTTAGCACAGGAACTTCACCAAAAAAGGCAGGTGCTTCGTGCTGACCAATGGGCATCTCCACCCCTTCACTGAGGCGAGTAACACTAATTCGTCCTGACATGAGAACAAAAAAGCCATTGGGAGCATCGCCTTCTTGAACCAGGATTGTACCACTTGATACCTCTAGTTCTTGGGTTCGAGTACAGACCCACTCTAGTTGCTCCTTTGAGAGATGTTGAAAGGGTTCTAGCTTGATTAAGTCATCAATACACAGCACGAGTCTGTTCCTCGTTATTGGTCAGTCTTTATAAGTTACTCAGATAGCGGTGAATAAACTGCACACAAATACTGCCTTCACCAACGCTCGATGCTACCCGCTTGACTGAGCCGTGGCGCACATCTCCTACTGCAAAGATGCCAGGGGCACTGGTTTCAAGCAAATATGGTTCACGCTCAAGTTCCCAACCTTGCACACGAGTAGCACTGCGCGGCAAGTCGGGACCTGTCAGGATAAACCCCCTCTCATCGCGCTGAACCAGTCCATCTAGCCAATCTGTGCTAGGTACGGCTCCAATAAAGATGAAGAGATATTTAGCATTAACCAGCTCAGTTTGATTGGTTTGAGAGTTTTTGATCAGCAATGCTTCAAGTTTCGTCTCTCCTTTGACCTCAATGACGTTCGCATGTGTCCAGACCTCAATATTGTCTGTCGAATCAATTTGGTCAATCAGATACTGAGACATGCTGTTGGTCAGAGAATCACCCCGCACCAACATGGTTACTTTGCGGGCAAATCGGGAGAAATACATCGCCGCTTGTCCAGCAGAATTTGCCCCTCCTATTACATAAACTTCTTCATTTACACATTCGAGTGCCTCAGTTTGAGCTGCACCGTAATAGATACCTGCCCCGGTAAATTTGTCAATGCCAGGAAGGTTCAACCGCCGCCAGGAAACTCCTAAGGCAAGAATAACAGCATGCGAACTCAACTCCTCTCCGTTTTCTAAGGTGATGATACGATAATCGTTTTCGATACGAAGTCCTGCTACCTCTTGGGGTGTAAGAATTTCGACACCAAAACGCTTTGCTTGAGTCACCGCTCTACGAGCTAAGTCTCCACCACTCAAGCCGACAGGAAAACCTAGATAGTTCTCGATGCGGGAGCTAGTACCTGCCTGTCCTCCAGGGGCTTCCCGTTCAATCATTACTGTACGCAGCCCTTCAGAGGCTCCATAAACAGCTGCAGCTAAACCACCCGGCCCTCCTCCCACAATAATCAGGTCATAAAATGGCTTGGCTGCTTGGGTTTGCAGCCCCACATTCTGAGCAATTTGTACGTTATCTGGTTTAGCTAGGTGAGAACCATCAGGTAGTAAGACGACAGGTAGACAGGGAAACTCAACTTTTGTATAGCTCAGTAGTTCCTTGGCTTCTTGATCTCGCTCAATGTCTAGCCACCGATAGGGTAATTGATTGCGAGCTAGAAAGTCTTTAACACGGTGAGAATCGGGGGACCAGCGATCGCCTATTACACGGATGCCCTGAAATGCTGGGTGAAAACTGGCGCGCCAGTCATCGAGTAAGTCATCGAGTACCGGATAGAGCTTTTCTTGAGGAGGGTCCCAAGGCTTGAGCAGATAGTAATCGAGCTTAGCAACGTTAATGGCACGAATGGCTGCGTCTGTATCACTGTAAGCAGTGAGCAAGACTCGTTTTGCCTCCGGAAACACCTCACTGGCTTGTTCTAACAGCTCTACCCCGGTCATCTGAGGCATACGCTGGTCTACCAAAAATAAGGCGACAGTATCATTTCTGAGCTTGAGCTTTTGTATTGCCTCTAGGGTCGAATTTCCAGAATCAGCGCGAACAATTCTGAAGCGATCGCCATAGTTCTGTCGCAGATCGCGGGCAATAGCTTGCAGAACTTCAGGATCATCATCAACTGTGAGAATGGTTGGTTTATTCATGGACGGTCAAAGAAGGTGCTAGCCTTTATTTTGCTCTAAAAAATTCCAAGGACGTTCCTTTGAGCCGATAATGCTTTAGCCGATTCTAATTCTGTAGGTACCTGTGCAAAATTATAAAAATTAAAGTAATAGTTACTAAGTTGTAAGTCTAATTCAAGGAGTAAAAATTCAATAATTGATAATTACCTCTCCATTTAAGGAAGAGGATTGACACAATGGAAGAAAGTTTTGACAATTTCGTCTTAAAAGAAGAGGCTTTAAAACTGATCAATTAATTATCAATTATCCATTATCCATTGGTAAATTAAACCTATAGTTATTACATTTCCCCTGCTATCTGCGCATCTCTGCACAGGCAGGGATAAAAACTTATGATGAGCGGTGATGTTTAAAATTCGCGCACAACCGACTTTCCATCTTTAACTTCACCAACTAAGACTAAATCTGTTACACCAACAAATAGACCATTCTCTAAAACACCAGGAATATTATTAAGAGTCTTTTCTAGTTCTGCTGGGTTATCAATAGTATCAAATTTAACGTCTACTACTAGATTCCCTTGGTCAGTAACAACTGGACCAGCTTTTTTAATACCCATACGTAATTCCGGCTTACCACCTAGTTTTTCAATAGCACGCATTACAGGAGAAATAGCCATGGGAATTACTTCTACTGGAAGCAGAAAAGTAGAACCTAGGTGTTCAACTAATTTACCGCTGTCTACTACAACGATAAATTGTTTAGCCAGTGAATCAACTATTTTCTCGCGGGTGTGGGCTGCACCGCCTCCTTTAATCAAATTTTTCTGTGGATCTACTTCGTCTGCACCGTCAATAGCCACATCAATGTGGTCAGTTCCGTCTAAAGTTACTAGAGGAATGCCGTACTTTTTTGCTAACACTTCTGACTGGAAAGAGGTGGGAACTCCCTTAATATCTTGGATTTCCCCCCGCTTGAGGCGCTCTCCTAAGTACTCAATTGTATAGGCTGTAGTAGAACCAGTGCCTAGCCCCACAACCATACCTGATTGAACGCGCTCTGCGGCTGCTTTGCCAACTTCCCTTTTCATTAACTTAATAGGGTCATTTTCTGCACTCATCCGGAAATTAGCTCCTCTTCAACTTTTCGATTCACTTGTTTCTTCTGGCGCAGCCCCGCTACCCTAAGTAAGAGTAGTAAAGCGCACTGGCTTAAAGCCTCAGCATTGATTTATCTCAATTGATTGGCTAGCATGAGGCAAGGGAGTTTAATGCTTAGAGCAACAGGTTTTAAGGCGAAGTCTGCCTTAAAAAACGGCATTCTAGTCTTGCCAAGCCCCTGTTCTAAGGTTGCACAAACTTTAGTGACTATGCCAATCTGAATTATTGAGTTTTAAGGATTGAGCTTTAAGGCGGTTCTTCAACCTTGATTTAGGACAAGACTGTACTCTTTTGCAGCAGAGCAAACCGCCGTTGAGCTTGACGGGATGGTTGGGCAAGATGAAACCATTTCCCAAATAGATTGAGAAAGACTCAATTTACCTCGATTAAAAAAGCCAGGAAATCAGTTAGATTGAGCGGCTAAACGTTCCTTCAAAATTGCCAACTGATCTGCCCAACGGGGATCTGGCTGAAAAGAGCCTGTGTCACTATGACCGCCTTGGTTACTAGTACCACTACGCTTGGGCTTTTTACCACCTCCACGTCGCCCAGGACTTTTAGTGCTACTACCACTACTACTGCTGGGAGTGCTGGTTTCTCCACCCTCTTGACTTTTAGCGCGCGGCTGCGCTTTTTCAACTTTGAGAGCCGCCTCTTTAAACATGTGACCGTTGAACTTCTCAATAATTTGGTCGGCCAACTCATCGGTTGGTACAGTGACGAAACCGAAGCCCCGGCACTTACCAGTTTTACGATCTTTGATTACTTTAGTAGTAACAGAATCAGATTCTTCTGCAAAAATAGCGTGTAGTTCATCTCGGTCTACTTGTTCCTTGGGCAAATTGCCAACATAAAGACGAACGGACATGAAAGATACCTCCAGACTAGGGTTTTAAAAAAACTTGTTCATGCCAGCAACCATGCTGTCTCAAGACAAGCACGAACGGCGAGTGTTTATTAGGTCGGATCAATCTTTTATCTACCCTTACCAACCTCAACAGTACAGATCGATACAGTAAAATCAAACTCCTATGTACCATTAACCCTATCAGTCACGAACTGTATTTTGACTTCTGATTCGCAATAGCCAGGATTAAATATAATGGCTTTCCTTCAACTCTGATTATTACAGAATATTTACACTCATAATAAGGTAACACGTTAGCTGCATGGCAAGCTAGCGCCAAAGACATATTTAAGACTTTGCCTAATTGTTGCCGCAAATTTTTGTAACCCGTTGTAATCAAGGAAGTAGTAATCAGGGATGAGCCAATCAAGAAAGTTATTTTTTAACTATATAATTCCCAAGTGCTGATGACCTAAATAACCTCGAAGCTAATTGAGAGAGCAGCCAACTGGGTTGTGTCTAAGTTGTGAACAGTACGACTGCTTGAAGTTGCATTGCTCACACTGCCACGAGTTCCATTATTTATATCATCAAGCAAGTTGTCAATCACCTGAGTTGGCTCATTAAGTTGCTCGGATGCTTCTAGGATAACTGGACCACCGCGCATTCCTCTAGTAGAAGCTACAGTCCGTAAGGTCTGAAGGGCTTTACGTAAAGGTTTTTGGCTAGCGATAATTAGTACTTCGGTAATACCTTTTGGTTCTTGGGTAACCAGAGTAAAACTATCTGTAGACTTAGGTATTTGCAGTGTTTGACCTGAGCCTAGCAAAGTTACTTCTTCGGCAACAGTCCACTGATTAGGGAAAATAACAGAAATCTCGCCGGTGGGGTCAATAACTAATATGCTTAGATAAAGATCATTGCTCTCTTGATTAATAACCTTTAGCTGAACTGGTGTTCCTACGGGCAGTTTTCGAGAGTTGCTGCCAACGACTGGTCTGGTTGGTGTAGCCCGATTTCCTTGAGCTAGACCTCTACCTCTAACGGTGAAAGCTGTAGCTAATACTTCTCGAGCCCCTTCCGGATGCATTGAGACAAGGATATTTAAACGAGAAGAGTTAGTGTTGAGAGCTGTTTTAATAATATGAGCAGCTAGTAGTGATTTAAGTTTGGGTCTGAGACGACGGATTGCCTCATTTACATTTTCACCAACTGCGCCAAAGGAGTCAGGAATCAGTTCTTGGGCTGGAGAAAACAGACCCAAACTACCGACTTTGGGTAACTCAGAACCAGAATTAGAGCGCAATTGTTGCCGGTACTCATCGGTCATGGAACCAAATATGTATTGGACCTCTTGCTGATGTAGGGGCAGTGCTTCGATGTGTTCAATGTTTGCTAAAGCTTGTCTGGCAAGACTAATGTTGTCAGCCAGGGAAGAGTCAAGACCAATTTTCAAAGTTAGGTTATTGGGAATGCTGCGAACCCGTTCTTGTAAAAAAGAGCCAGGTTGGGCTGAATCTAACAGCACAGCCCTTGCCACTAAACCACGGCGAGATTGCAACTTGACTCGCCCAATCTCACGACTTTGAGGATCGACTACCGAAAGAATAGCGCCTTGGTTGAAAGCAGCTAAACTTTCTGGATCGAGTCCCCCTAACCATAATTGAGCCTGGTTCCCTTCTACTTCGGTAATTACTGCTTCTGCTGGAGGAGTTTGTTTCTCGATAAAGTAAACAGGACTTTTAAGGTAATTGCTGTTGGGTTTTTCTTCTGCTTTAGGTACTTGCCCCGTGAAAGATAGCCTGGTGGTACTACGGGCAACATTAGGCATAACACTAGCAAAAGACTGACTTCCAGTTTGTTGCCAGAGATATTGGGTCATTAAATAGGTAAAAGCACCAGCAAAAAAGTCATTGAAAGGAGCATCAGCTGCTAATTGGTCACGTCGAGTGGAAGCAACAACAACACCTTTGGCAACCCCCCTACGGCGTTTTTGCTTAAATTCTGCTGGTGAAAGATTGAGCTTTTCTAACCACTGTTGCTGATATGCTTGCTCGGCAGCTATAGGCTTAAGTGTAGAACCTCCACTACGGGCCCGTACAGCAAAGTTTCCCCTAGTACCGCCACCGGAATAGCAACTATCTAAAACTGCGGTGACGTTCTCACTTTTGAGGGCATTCATCAGCAAAAATAGGGTGTGTCCTGTAATATCTCGGACAGTCCCTCCTTGGCGAGGATAGTCTGTGGGCAACACACTATCTATGGGTACAAAAGTGCTATTAAGGCAATCGGGTTCGTCACAGTCAGGGTCTTGTACTTGAGAACCATGTCCTGAGTAGTGAAAAACAACCACATCATTTTCTCGCCCTTGCTTAATTAGATGTTCTTCAAAGGCAGTTAGTATCCCCTGGCGGGTAGCTTGCTGATCTGTAAGCATGAGGATATCTTTGGGATTAAAACCAAAGCGGTGAATCAGTAACTGCTTCTGCAAAAATACATCCGTTACACATCCTTGTAAGGGACTACTTTTATATTGATTAATACCCACCAACAATGCCAACTTGCGGCGCGTATCTTGAGCAAGAACACGACCGTAGCGATCACCTGTTCTGATAAAATCTAGCTGGCTAATACCCAAAGTTGCTAGCAGTGAGCCAGAAAATTGCAAAAACTGCCGCCGTTTAATTTGGGACATAATCTACCCCCGAAGAAAACCTAAAAGATTGATTGCCATTGGTTACTGGAACTCAAAAATTTAGATGAACCTTTCTCTATCTATACCGATTTGCTCTCACTAACCAGGAGTCTTTCTGTAAAAAATTGCCAATATTTTATCCTGGATAAAATTGTCATCCATTTCAAGGATCGTGCAAAATCAAAAAGGTGAATAGCCAAGGACAATTATCTTAATAATCTCAACTAGTTACTACAACCTAGAAAATTAACCCTATGCCGGAAGAACAGCCCAAATCAACCCAACTGCCACCAGCTGGCGCGATCGCTAGTCATTTTCTCGAAGCTACCAGTGAGAACTGGTTTGAGTATCCTGTGCATGTACACCCACACCACACCGACTATGCTGGTGTTGTTTGGCATGGCAGTTACGTTGCTTGGATGGAGGAGGCGCGGGTGGAATACCTACGCTCCATTGGTATCGATTATGCTTACTTGGTCAGTTTAGGCTGTGAGTTGCCTGTAGTAGAAATGTCCCTGCATTACCACCGTTCACTTCGCATGGGTATGACAGCGGTGGTAAAAACTCGCATTGACCAAATGAAAGGTGTCCGTCTGATCTGGGATTATCAAATTAAGTCCCCAGATGGGCAAGAACTTTATGTGACTGGTAGCGTTACTTTAGTAGGAATTGATACTGAGCAGGGTAAAATTATGCGTAAACTGCCCCCTGTCTTCCAAGAGGCTCTAGTCAAGGTTTCTAAGCCCTAACTTTTTGTCTAGCTTATTAAAAGACGAAAAATTTGTTGTTAATGGAAAATGGATCAACAACTAATAATTTTCCATTTTCCATATTAGTGAGCTAGAGAGTACTGGGTTTTAGGGAGTCGGCAGTCGGCAGTCAGGGTAAGAAAATTGAATATACCTCATCAATGTCGAGATTGGCTATATCTTGATTAATAGTCCATATGATCAAGATGCCTGTCTTCATACTGAGGTTGGATAAATTCAGTACGCCGTCTAGGTGAGACGGTTTGTGGTAGGGCACTGTAGGGTTGTTGTACGACATAAGTTGTGCGGGGTGGACGTTGTTGGCGCGAGAGTAAAGCTAGAGTTCCAATCACAACAACACCACCAGTCATAGTAATAACTACGCCTCCTAAAGCCCAGACTACACCGGAGAGCAGAGAACTGCCGGAAAACAAGGAATTTTCCTCTTTCTGAACTTCTTCTACAGCATCAGGACGAATAATATCGCCCTCTGATGCACCCCAGCTAGCAGGGGAGTTAGTGCCATTACGTGCACTTAGATGATCCAACAGCAACTGCTGATTTTGCATTTGTACTTTGAGCTGTTCAATTTCAGTACGTTGCTGCTCAATCATTGGTCTAAGTTTTTCCAGCTCAAGAGCCTGTAGAGAATTGTTAGGTGTGAAACCTGTTACAGGGGTTGGGGTTGGCGCTATTGTCCCTTGGGGATTGTAGGGATCGTAAGTATTGGTTGGTGAGATTTGCTGTGGTTGAGAAGGCATTAGATTAGTTGCTCCACCGATACCTCCTCCTCTAATCATAAACAAGACCGCCACCCCAGCAACGGCAGCCCCTGTCAGGAACGCCATACTATTATCACTCATCACTTTTTCCTCCTAATTTGCACTAAATAGTAGCTTTATATAGACAGTTTGAACTGATGTAACCAATGCACTCTAATACTCATCTTGGCAAATATACTTAACCTGGGTTGAGAAGTCATCTCCTTTGTTGGGGTGGGTGGTCATTTTGTCCTACTCTATATCTTGTTTTAAATTCAAGACTAGATTTGTTTAGTTGTCCACAGAACCTCTCAAGCTGTTAGAACATATATACTATAAAGCCGTCAAACCTTAGCAATTGTAGTCTTAGTATTTCTCCAACTCAAAGGGTACAGGATTGTGGCCAAGCAGAAGGTCGGCAGTTTTAGTTTTTTAGACTATTTGATCTCAGTGACTAGCAATTGCCACTCTGTAACTAAGTTTTGAGGAATTTTCAAAGAAAGGGTCTGTTCTGCTTTGAGTGGCACTTGGAGGATGAGAGATTGATCTGGCCTTAATTTAGTTAGTACATCAGTGAAATTGTACTGACCTACATTAGGTGCTGGCGCTTCCTGAGGAAAGAGATCGGCTGCCGTGAGAATTTGACCTCCTGCCGTCGTAATTTCCAAAGGTTGGGGATGAGTTAACTGGACAAGACCAGGAAAGCCCACTAAACGCAAATTGTAGAGGATTGGCTGACCAGGTGTAACTTTTTTAAATAGCACTACCTGCCAAGTCTGACCCAATTCGTCTGGTAAAGACTCTTGGGAATGATAGCGCATAATACCTGGTGCATCTTGATGTTGCCTGAGAACAGCTTTGGCTGGCGGGGTAGTTAGGATAAATTGAGCTAGGAAGAAAATTAATAATAATCCGAGCAATAAAATCAGCCGAGGCAATATTTGTGGAAAACGAGTAATCATATCGATAGGGTTTCTCTATTTGGTAAGGCAGAAAGCCCTTGATTGTAAGGAATCGGGAGTAGAGAAGATTAATAATTTAGGGATGGGACAAGGGAGAAAAAGACTTAGATTCAATTAAAGTGGCTGTTGTGCTGGCACACCCACAGGACGGGGAAACTTAACCGGTGTGGGTAAAAGTTGGCGCAAATAAAGGCAGTGACGAATACTATTACTCAGGGGGGTTGTAATTTCCTCGACTGATTCAATTACCCCACCTAATTTTTTAACCACTGGCTGTAGATTATCTGTATCTTCCTCTGTCCAATGACCTCGGTAAAGAATCGCTAAACCTTGGGGTTTGAGTAGGGGTAGGGCATATTCTACACAAACAGAAGCAGATCCAACAGCACGAACTAAGGCAATATCATAAGTTTTTCGTTGTTTTGCTTGTTGCCCAATAGCTTCAGCCCGACCGATTAAAGTAGTAGCATTTTTAAGACCTAGCTGGGTAATTAAAGTATCAAGAAAGTTAATTTTCTTGCGGGTGGCATCAAGTAGGGTGACAGAACAATCAGGAAATGCGATCGCCACAGGCAATCCCGGAAAACCGGCACCAGTACCAATATCAATTATCTTCTGCTGTGAGCTTACAGTTGAAAAGAGTGGTGTTACCCCTCGCAGGGAATCCCACAAGTGCTTTTCCCAAAATTCCTCTGGCTGAGTAATGCGAGTTAAATTTAACTGGCGGTTACCTAGTAAGATCTCTTGGTAAAGTTGCTCAAATAGATTTTGTTGCTCAAGAGCTGGCTGCCAACTGAGGGTTTGTTGCCACAGCTGAGACATGTCGGGTAATATCGAAGAGTCTTGGTAATCGGTCATGAAGAATAGTTGCTTTCAGTTGGGTATACTCAATACTAAGTATCTGGACAAAAAATAAAGATTGTTGGTTGAGGCTGGGTATGATGGGGCAACTTTTATCAATTTTCCACTTTCTAATTAACTTTAAGCCAATGGCACTGACTTAAGGAAAAAACGCCCAACTCAAGCCACCTTGCGGCAGGGGTGTGGGGAGCTAGCCCCCCAAAAAAGAATTAGGCTTCAAAACCTTAAACTCTCATCAAATTTGCTTAATTGAGTGACATTCAACTTCTTTAAGCTGCTGGCTGCCTAAGAATCGCTCTATCAGCTTGCAGTTCACCGTGGTTAAGAGTCCAGCAGACATCAGCAATTGCCAATAAATCACCTGCATCGTGGGTAACTACGAGCAAAGTCCAATGGTTTTTCAGCTTAGCGAGGAGATTGACCAATTGTTTTTTCATTGACCAGTCAAGACCAGCTGTTGGTTCATCTAACATTAGCAGACCAGGTTGTCGAATCAGCTGTACTGCTAGGGCAAGGCGACGTTGTTGTCCCCCACTGAGAACTTGGGGTGCTTGATAGAGAGATAAATCAGCCAGTCCCACTTCTGTCAGAGCTTCTTTGACTCTATCAGCTCCGAGCTCCGGGTGCCCTAAGCGCAATTCATCTAGAATCGTACCAGCGCAGAAGTGTCGCTCTGGGAACTGAAAAACCAATCCTCCCAATTGCTGTAAGTGTTCGCTGGTAAGTTGCTGCTCTCCCCAAAATAGGCTTCCACTTGTTGGCTGTGCTAGCCCTGCTAAAATTTCTAATAAAGTGCTTTTCCCAGAGCCACTAGAACCAACTACCAGTCCCAGTTTTTGCGGTGCCAGTTCCAGGTTAATAGCCTTTAAAATTGGCTCAGATGTTGCGGGAGGATGGTAAGTCAGGTCTTTGATATACAGCATTAAGATTTAGCGGAAGCTGCTAACTTGAACGGGGATTTGTTTTATTTCAATTCTGACAAGCTTAACATTTTAGACTGTGCCAACATCAGTGATGGAACTCTCAATCAATCATCACGTCAGACTTGAGCAAGTATTATTTTTGGTAAGGTTGACAATGATAAATTGGTTTCCGACAACTCAACGAAAAGTTACAGCCCTATTTAGTTCAGTAGCATTAATAGTAGGTTTGTCTGCCTCACCTGCTTGGGCCGGAGATCCCTTTCGTGACAGCAATCCTCGCGACATTGGCAATAATACTGAAGCAGCTTTTCAGTCAATTTTTCAGGAGGGAGATTACAAAGAAGCAAAGCTTTACCTCCAGCAAGCAGAATCAACTGAAGCCGGTGAGCCCTTAGTCTATGCCATGTTAGCCTCTCTTGCTTATACTGAGAGAGATTGGGATAGCCTAAATCGCTACGCTGCCAAAACTATGGAAACAGCTCAGCAATTGACCACGGAAGATCCCTTGCGAGGTAATCTTTATATTGCAGTAGGTCATTTCTTGGAAGGTGCTTATAAATTTGAAAAGGATGGACCTCTCAGCACCCTAAGCAAATTGCAGAAGGTTTTTCAAGCTCTTGAAGAGGCAGAAAAAATTGATAAACAAGATCCTGAACTAAACCTGGTGAAAGGTTACATGGATTTAATGCTAGCTGTCAATTTGCCATTTTCTGACCCAGCTGATGCCGTCGAAAAGTTAGAAACCTACGCTTCTCCTTCCTACTTGGCTTATCGTGGCATTGCTGTAGGCTATCGTGATTTAGAGAAATATACCGAGGCAATGGAGTTTGTAGAGCGTACCCTAGCATTGACCCCAAATAATCCAGAGGTTCTATATCTAAAGGCGCAAATTTTTGTAGAGCAAGACAAGTATAAAGAAAGCTTAGAATACTTCAAACAAGCTTTGGCACAAGAGGCAAAACTTCCCAATTACTCTGTAGCTCAGATTGTCTACGAGCAATGCAAAGCTCAAGAGAAGTTTGACAGTGTTGATCGCGATTGTCGGGCGGAAAGAAATAAAATTCGAGAGAGAGATAACTAAGCTTTAATCTCGAATTGAGATTTTGGATTGGGGATTTTCTCCTTCTTGATTGCTATTACTAATTAAGCTGAGGAGATTAAGTAGATTTACTTCTGAGCTGGCTTTACAACAGATTATAAACAAAGTGGTTTAATAAACTTGAACTCAGGTATAATCACCCAAGTGGTGCAGAAGTAAGCAGTTGCTGTTGATATGGCTCAGTTAAAGATTATTAACAATTTCGATAGCGGTTTTATCCTCGATCCAGAGTCCCGCAATAATTTATTTAGTCTGCTCTCAAGTGAAAATTTTCTCAACCAAGTAGCTAAACAGGCATCATGTCCAAAGGTTGAGTTTACCGAGTTACTTTTCCAACCAGTTCCCTATAGTACGGGTACTCCTAAGGGTATGCCAAAAGAGTACGAACAGTACCACGAATCTGACGATTACGTACTTATTAATGTACCTCCTAACTTTATGTTCAAAGCCAAAATTTTTCAGCCTAGCCGCCTCTGTGCTATCTACCACAAATTTGCTTAAAGTTTTTTCTACCTTCACTGATGACTAGCCCAACGCCAGTTACCTCTCTGAGAGATTTAGAATACATTCCCTATCTTGATCAAAGCGGAAATTTACCGGAAAGTTTGCAAGGAAAGATTGGCGTTTACGCAATTTTCGATCAAGATAAAAAACTGCAAATAGTCAACTACTCACGGGATGTTTATGTAAGTATCAAACAACACTTAGTGCGCCAAGCTCAAGTCTGCCATTGGTTAAAAGTAAAAACTATTGATCGTCCTAGTCGCACACTTTTGGAAAAGATCCGAGACGCTTGGATTGAAGAAAATGGGGTAATGCCTGCGGGTAATGCTGCTGATGAAGCTATTTGGAATCAGCCGATTGATATTAAGCCATTCATGACTGCTGATGAAATTGCTAGCTATGAAAAAAGCGATGAATTGATGCAAATCAAGCTACTGAAAAAAGTTTCTCGACGAGTGGAAAATAAGATTTTAGAGGAACTAAATTCTCGTGGTGTAACAACAGAAATTCGCTTCAATCCCAAGATGAAGGAAAAGGGCTTACTTGACTTGAAATAATTGCCGATGGCAGTTTTTAAGATCCTCTCCTAGTGTCTTCTATATCTCCATCTGTCCTACCAGCGTACTTCAATTCAGAGTAGAATTGAGTCAATATTTTGGGTGTTGAATAGCACTCACCTTTTTTTGTCCGCCGAAGCTTTCCTGAATGGCTCATGACACCAACGCTCTTAAATAATCGCTATCGCGTAATCCAAACACTAGGTCAAGGTGGGTTCGGTCACACATTTCTGGCTGAAGATAGCTACATGCCTTCAGGACGTAGATGCGTGATTAAGCAGCTTAAGCCGGTAACCCATGACCCGGAGGTTTACAAGAGAATACAAGAGCGATTTCAGCGAGAAGCAGCGGTTTTAGAAGACTTGGGAGAAGGAAACTACCAAATTCCTCGTTTGTTTGCTTACTTTACAGAAGCTGGTCAGTTTTATCTCGTCCAGGAATGGATTGAGGGAGACACTCTGGTGCAGAAGATGGAAAAGAGAAGGCAACTGCCAGAGAATGAGGTTAAGGAAATACTGGTCAGTTTGTTGCCTGTACTCGATTATGTCCACAGCCGCCGTATAGTTCACAGAGACATTAAACCAGACAATATTATTATTCGAGAACGGGATAAATTGCCAGTGCTGATTGATTTTGGCGCTGTTAAAGAAGCGATGAGTACAGTACTCAACTCCCAAGGCAATTCTACCCAATCGGTTGTGATTGGCACCCCTGGATTTATGCCGAGTGAACAAGCAGCCGGAAGACCAACCTATGCTAGTGATCTTTACGGCTTAGGCATGACGGCCATTTTCCTGCTCACTGGCAAATGGCCTAGAGAGTTGGAGACAGATGGTAGCAGCAGTGAGATTCTCTGGCGTAAAGAGGCTCCTGAACTACACTCTAACTTAGCAGGGGTAATTGACCGAGCTATTCGCTTCCATCCTCGTGAACGCTTTGCCAATGCGAGGGAAATGCTTAGTGCCTTACAATCTGATACCTCAGTTTCTGAGATGGACACGGTGGCGGTTTCTCCGGGTCGTTTGCCACAAGTAGGGCAAGGAGCTACACCTTCTAGCGACCCAACTGTTCCCATTGCTAGGAACCCACCGACCCCAGTTAGGGGACAACAGCCAGCAATCAACAGCCCAAAGCCAAAAGATAAACGAGTTTTAATTGGTGGAGGTTTGCTAGTTGCAGCAATTTTGCTTGTATTTGGTTTGAGCCGCTTCAATCAAGACTCAAGTCCAGTCTCACCAGCAACGGATTCTGCCTCCGAGCAAACTAATAGTACGGAGCAAGCTTCATCCTCTGACACTTCTGATTTGCCTACCGAGTCAGGGGAAGATACAGAAGCGCCAGTTACACCGACACCAGATTCTGAGCCGTCAGAACCAGTTCAGTCTAGCTCTGATTCTGCAACTTCAAGAACGACTCAACGAGAGCAAGAACGCTCCAGCTCTGATTCTGCAACTTCAAGAACGACTGAACAAGAGCAAGAACGCTCCAACTCTGATTCTGCAACTTCAAGAACAACTGAACAAGAGCAAGAACGCTCCAACTCTGATTCTGCAGCACCAGTCACTGCACCAGAGCGAACCTCAACTTCAGAATCTTCCCAAGTGCCTTCAACCCCATCAGAAAACAACAATAGAGGTTCTACAGTTACTGAGAAAATTCCTGGATTTTCTCCTGGTACTCAGAGGAAGTCAGTAGAATTTGCTCTAGGTCAACCGACGAAGGAATCAAGAGGCTTGTGGAATACCCGCGCCCTACTTTACGAGGACTATATACCTAATCAAGTTGGCCTTGGCTATTTATTTGATCCAAACTCCGGACGTTTACGTCAAACAGATGCAACTTTTGCCCAGTCTGTTGATGCTGAGACAATATTTCAGACCTTAGATCAGATGCTGAATAGTAATGCTTCAAACGATATAAAACGAGGACTAGAAGACGTGTATCAGGGTCAGTCTGATCGCTATAAGTTTTCTAGTGGTCGAGGCAATAGTTTACAGGGTGTAATTGAACGCAATAAATATGGTCGCCTTTACATTGCTGTCTGGGAAGCTGATTTGAAAAACTAGGGAGGGCAAGTAAATTGCCCTCTGCCTAATAAGAAATCTGTTACTTCACGCTGACCTTGGCACCAGCATCTTCTAGCTGCTTCTTAGCTTCCTCAGCCGCGTCCTTAGCAACAGCCTCTTTAACTGCCTTAGGAGCAGATTCTACCAAGTCTTTGGCTTCCTTCAGACCCAGACCAGTCAGAGTACGCACTACCTTGAGGATGGCAATCTTCTTGTCAGCGGGTACTTCTTCGAGGACGACATTAAATTCAGTTTGCTCTTCTTCTGGCTCAGCCGCAGCACCAGGGGCAGCACCAGGGGCCATCATCATCATGCCACCAGAGGGAGCCGCTGCGCTAACACCGAAGGTGTCTTCAATTTGCTTGACTAACTCAGAGGCTTCTAGCAGAGTTAGACTTTTTAGCTTTTCAAGAATTTCGTCAGTTGTAGCAGACATTGATAAACTCCTTTGAGATTAATTTACGGTTTAATCCACTGCTTGAGCAGATTAGTCAAGGGAACAAGAGCAGAATGTTCTAGCTCTCGCCTTCCTTTTGTTGAGCCACTGCCTGTAGAACTCTGCCCAGGGAACCAGGTACTTCGTTAATACCACGACCAAGGGAAGTAGGTACTTCGTTGATACCGACGGCAAGTTTGGTTGCCAGAGAGTTGATTGCACCAGCAACTTGGGCAATAAGTTCTTCCCTAGACGGCAAGTCGGCAATTGCCTTAACTTCCTCTTGATTTAAGGCTCGGCCTTGCATCACGCCGCCACGAAAATCTGTTTTTTTGGTGGCTTTCTGGAAGTCTTGGTAAGCCCTAATAGCACCGCCGATGTCGTCTTTCACCAGCATGAAGGCAGATGCACCGGCTAAGAACTCCGTCATGGGTCGCCAGTTTTCATCCTCTTCAACGGCACGCCGCATCAGGGTATTTTTAGTCACCTTACAAAGAGTGCCTGTAGGGCGCAGACGGTTGCGTAAATCGCTAATTTCTGCCACAGACAGGCCTTGGTAGTCAATGACAATTGCCATTTGAGACTCACTCAAGATTTCCTTGAGTTCTGCTACCACTGCCTTTTTGTTGTCAAGCGTTCTACCCATCCTGATCTCACCTCCTTTTTTCGATTTGCTATTAAGTAGAGCAACTGAACCAATCACCACAACAAAACCCCGGACAATTTGCCGGGGTTGCACTGTGTATCTTGCCAAGTGAGCCAAATAGATTCATGGCTAAGGCATTTTCGATACTCAGGGCATTGACCTCGGCAGGATATTAAGCTATCTGCACCTGCTGTCTTGGGTACATGCCTATTTAGTTGTGGGTTTAGTCATAATTCTACAAACCTCCGTCTTAGGCGGCTTCAGTTAATTTCAGGTCACGTAGGGCGCTGACTTCTACTTCAATTGCTGGTCCCATTGTCGCAGATACAAATATACTACGCCAATAGCGACCCTTTGCTCCAGAAGGACGGTTACGGTCAATCGTTTCCTGCAAAGCTTTTAGGTTAACGAGTAGGTCTTCGGCTGGAAATGATACCTTACCAAACATCAGGTGAACAATACCAGTACGATCTGCCCGAAACTCTTTTTTACCAGCTTTGACTTCTTGAATTGCTTGGGCGACATCTGAGGTTACTGTTCCTCCTTTGGGAGAAGGCATTAAACCCCTCGGACCTAGTAGACGACCCAGTTTAGCAACCTGGGGCATCATGTCTGGCGTGGCAATCAGTCGGTCAAAGTCCATCATGCCATTTTGGATTTCTCCAATTAAATCTTCACTGCCAACGATATCAGCGCCTGCTTCACTGGCTTCTGTCACCTTTTCGCCCCTAGCAATTACAGCTATGCGCACCGTCTGACCCGTTCCTTTAGGCAGTAATACAGTTGTTCTTAACTGTTGGTCGGTGTATTTGGGGTCAATTCCTAGGCGAATGTGGGCTTCTGCCGATTCGGGAAACTTGGCTGTAGCAGTTTCTTTTAAAAGTTGAAGTGCTTGTAAAGGTTCATAAGCTCGTTCTTCAACTTTTTTTTGCAGTTCTTCTAATCTTCGTGATAACTTTTTCGACATTTTTATCTCCTGGGGTAACTAACGAAGAAACTCCTCTCCCCCTTTTAGTAATGTTTACTGAGTTTGATAGCTAGTAAAGTCTCAAGGATTTTTTAGCTATACTTCTAGTCGGCGATCGCCACACCCATATTTTTAGCGGTGCCTTCAACAATTTTCATTGCTGCCTCAATATCATTGGCATTGAGGTCAGGCATTTTTGTTTGGGCAATTTCTTTGAGTTGGTCACGGGTGATTGAACCAACTTTTTGTTTATTCGGTTCACTTGCTCCTTTCTCAATCCCAGCCGCTTTCCTAATTAGAACTGACGCTGGTGGAGTTTTGAGAACGAAGGTAAAGCTGCGATCCTCATAAACAGAAATTTCGACTGGTATGACCATACCAACTTGGTCTGAGGTTTGGGCGTTGTAGTCCTTACAGAACGCCATGATATTAACCCCATGCTGACCTAAAGCCGGGCCGACTGGTGGTGCAGGGTTAGCTTTCCCAGCCGGGAGAGCTAACTTAATCATTGCAACTACTTTTTTTGCCATTTCTAGCCTGTTTTTTCCACCTGATTAAATTCCAATTCTACTGGCGTGTCCCTTCCAAAAATTGAGAGTAGGGCTTTGAGCTTGCTTCTTTCGGGGCTAACCTCAATTACCTCACCTTCAAAGTCTTTGAATGGACCAGACAGAACTATAATTTTATCCCCTGTTGCCATGTCAATCTTGACAACTGGCTCTTGCTCCTCGGATTGCTTGAAGATTCTTTCAACTTCCCCAGGGCTGAGGGGCATTGGTTTAACGTGTCCACGTCCTCTGCCATAGCGACGTCTCTGTTCTGCCCCGACAAAGTTAATCACATTTGGAGTATTTTTGACAACTTGCCAAGCATGATCGTCCATGATCATTTGAACTAACACATAGCCAGGGAAGACTTTTTCTTCGGTGTGTTGTCGAGAGCCATCCTTACGGATTTTCACCGTTGGTGTTTGGGGAATCTGCACTTTGAGAATTCGGTCAGCAACATCCAGGGTCTGAATGCGCTGTTCGAGGTTTGTCTTAACTCGCTTTTCACAGCCAGATGCTACCTGAACCGCATACCAACGGGGTCTGGGGGATGCTTCTGACTGTAGATCACCATCGTGTGATTCGTCTCCAGCAAAACTCATCAGAATACCTTCTGTGATATCCACGTCAAGAAATTATCCACAAAATAAATTGTGGTGGCAGAGAGAATTACCATCAGTAGCACTGCTGCTGATTCACTAATTAACTGCTGCCGACTCGGCCATACTACTTTACCGAGTTCTTCTTTGGTTTCCTGAAGAAACCTAACCGGGTTAAACCCAGAACTAGTTTCTTTGATCTCTGCTTCAGACTTAGTTTTCTTTGCCACAACTTTTTTTTTCTTACCCGTCAATGCAGCGTAAACTACTTCCCCTATGCTAGCTCTTTGACGGTAGCTTCTTGATCGGAGTTAGTGAAGCGCATTTGAAAATGAAACTTGCTAACACCACAATCCTACCCAAAAGTTTTTAGCTCTCTATTAAGCTGGGGGCTTTGTTGCTTTTAGGCTTTGGTTAAGTTTTGCTGTCCTAAAGTGTTAGAACCTAGAAGCGCGCCCTGGAGGACTTGAACCCCCGACATCAGGTTTTGGAGACCTGCGTTCTACCAACTGAACTAAGAGCGCACGGATTAGTTAGGTTCACTTATTTTACCCTTACTTGGTAAAGTTTAGCGCAATCAGGGTCTAAAAACCAACTAACTTTCCCTTCTAGTTACTACTTTTTTTTGACACTCGTAATGATTTCTGGGGTAATTCAATACTAGATAAAACGGCTAACCAATCAAGCCGTCCTAGAAAACTTATCCTAGACCGTAGGGAAGGAACGGGGCTTTTCTCCCCTTATTTCCGGTCAAAACGTTGCTTAATACGAGTTGCTTTACCGATGCGATCGCGTAGGTAGTAGAGCTTAGCACGACGCACTTTGCCGCGACGCACAATTTTGATATTGGCAATTCGGGGAGAATTAATCAGAAATACTCGTTCTACACCAATACCTTGAAAAACTCGCCTCACCGTAATTGTCTCACTGATGCCACCGTTGCGTTTGGCAATTACCGTACCTTCGTAAGGCTGCACCCGTTCTTTGCCGCCTTCTCGAATACGCACCCCGACTCTAACAGTGTCGCCTACATGGATAGTAGGTAAGTCAGATTTAAGATGCTCTGCTTCAATGGAGCGAATAATCTCTTCAGCATTCATTTTTTTTTGCAAAAAAGCCACAGCTTATCATAATACCATAATTAGCTGCCCACATACGCGTAGAGGCGTAGCATGCTACGCCTCTACAACATGGGTTAGTACGACCTAAATAATCGGATTATTTTCCGTCCTAGACCTAGAACTTGAAGGTAGTGCGGAGTGTACCTACCCAAATATCGTCGTTTCCGTCGTTATGATTTGGGTCAGTAATTAAGTAAACACTTGGGGTAATCAGGATGTTGTCGTTGATGGGGAATCTGTACTGAACCTCGAACATATATGAAGTATCATCGTCTTCGGCTCCACCGTCTATATCAGTTAGCTTAGGTGGCATACCTGCCATCAGACCTAGCACAGCACCCTCTTTACCTAAATCAGTGAAGGCTACGTTAGCAGCCCAGTTCCAGATTTCAGCATCATCGTCTTCATTAGGACCATCTTCAGCTTCAGCATCTACATAACCGACCCAACCTCCAATGCTGATGGTAGGAGCTAGTTGGAAGTTACCTTGTATGCCGAAGCGGTTAGCCGAAGTTGCAAAGCCACCAAATGGATCTCGTGCCCCCGCACTATCTACATTCCCCAAATCATCTAAAAGCAACCTACTACCTGTACTACCAGATAGGTTAGCCTCACCTCCCGGATAGTAAGAGCGTGCGTAGGTAAAGCCCAAATCTAAAGCTTCAAAGGGTGAAAAATTTAGCTGAGCAAGGGCACTATAGGTACCATCGAACAAACCATTTTTCTCATCGGGGTTTTCTGGATCTCCCACTAAATAAGCGAGGTCTAAACCCAACGCATCACCCAACTTAATATTGACCCCTGCTCCTGCCTCTACGCTGTTACGGTAAACGGCAGGGTTACGCCGGAAGAAACGAGTCACAGCACCTGTACCGCTGCTGATAAAGTAGGGGTTTTTGGTATCAGCTATATTGTGGAAATCTACGCTGTTAGCAGCAATCGTGAAGCGGAGGTTATCACCGAAGGGGAAGCGATAATACAAATCGTCGATTTCGATATCGTTTCCATTATTTTGGTCGAAACCTAAGCGAGCCATGTCAGTGCCGGTAGCGCGGTCAAATCTGACGATATTGGCAGCTTGCAGACGAGTTCTCAGGCGGTCTCTGCCGAAGAAGCTAGTGTCAAAGTTGAGACGAACCCGATCGCTTAAAGTTATCTCGTCGTCAATATCGTCAGTGTCACCATCTAGGTCATCGTCCCTGCGATCAGCCCTTTCATCACCCTCAAAGGCACTAGCCAGGTTGAAGATTACCTCACCACTGAGTTTTGTGGTAGTGGAAAACTGGTGGTCTTCGAGGAAAGCAACGCGACCTTCCAAGCTATCTACCCGTGTACCTAGAGTTGCCAGTTCAGCTTCAAACTCTTGAATCAGTCTTTCGAGCCTTTCTAAGTCTTCTCTGGTGACTTCTCCGCCAGTATCAATCAAGCGGACAATTTGGTCTAAGCAGGCGTTCAAACCAGCGGCAAATTCAAAACGAGTTGTCGGTCTGTTACCTCGGTAAGTGCCGTCAGGATAGCCAGCGATACAACCATAGCGTTCTACTAATGAGCGCA
>JBAUJE010000230.1:0-26119 GCA_049683475.1 Coleofasciculaceae cyanobacterium
CCCTATTCCCTATTCCCTATTCCCTATTCCCTATTCCCTGTTCCCTATTCCCTGTTCCCTATTCCCTATTCCCTATTCCCTATTCCCTGTTCCCTATTCCCTATTCCCTGTTCCCTGACTCGATCAAGAGGTCTAATGAATGAGATGATGGTATTTTGCAAGAGAGGAGCCAACGCGCCTTCGGAGTCAATCGTCTGACCAGATAACCTTGATGAATTCCATCTTTTCACCTTTACAAAGGTCCCTAATCACTTGGCTGCTCATCCTAGTAACTGGCTGGATGACGCTGAATGCCCTAAGCTATGTGGGTGAACTAATCAGCATTTTACTGACGGCTTCTCTAATTGCCTTTTTGCTTAACTATGCCGTTAACATTTTGCGTCCTTTCTTACCCCGCACTATGGCGGCGGTACTAGTTTATTTGCTAGCAGCCTTCGCTTTTGTCTTCCTGGCCCTGACCCTCGCACCGCCAGTTTTTAACCAAGGGCGGCAATTATTCACCAGGTTACCATCTCTACTTGAACAGGGTCAGCAGCAGTTAGCCGACTTCCAAACCTGGAGTGTTGCACACAATTTGCCCTTTAATGTTCGGATTTTAGCCTCCCAAATGCTAGCACGGGTACAGGCTCAGGCAGAAGCGATCGCTTCTACTGGCTTTGGTTTAGTACTGGGAACATTTAACTGGTTTATTGATCTGATTTTAATTTTAGTCCTCTCTTTTTACATGCTCATTGATGGTGAGCGAGTTTGGCAGGGTCTAGTTAAGATTTTTTCCCCAAAAATTAGAACTGGATTAACCGAATCACTACAACGCAACTTACAACGATTTGTCTTTGGTCAATTGCTGTTAGGTCTATTTATGGCAACTACCCTAACTCCAGCTTTCTGGTTATTGGGGGTGCCTTTCTTCCTACTATTTGCCATTTTTATTGGTTTGATGGAAGTTATCCCTTTTGTGGGGGCAACTTTGGGAATTGCCACAGTGACGATTGTCGTAGCGTTTATTAACTGGTGGCTAGCGCTGCAATTATTGGCTGTTGCCATTATTTTTCAGCAGATTAAAGATAATTTGATTGCACCCCGGATTATGGGCAATTTGACAGGTTTATCACCAGTGATTATTTTGTCTTCCTTGCTTTTAGGAGCCAGAATTGGGGGACTCTTGGGGGTGATTTTAGCTATTCCCTTAACTGGTGTCATAAAAAGTCTGGCAGAAATTGTTTTTGATCCAAAACTACCTCCCCAAACTGGAGATTTTTTTCACAATCCCTTGGAGTCGGCGACTGCTTCTTTACCGGAAGAATGAGGTGATGGGGGAGATAAATAATTAACCATTTCCCTGTTCCCCTTGGATAAACAATTGGCAATTATCAATTTACCATCTTACAGATAAAGCACCGGCGATCGCGGCACTAATACAAGAAGTAAGAGCAGTAGAAAACAACAACCATGCTGCAATGGCGGCTGCTTTTCTTGTGGCTTCGGCTTGTTTTTTGAGTTCTTCTACTTGTTTTTGAACGGCTTGCTCTAACTCGTCGGCTTGTTGGAGCATGGTATCATGCGCTCCCTCAACTAGTTCCCTTAGTTGAGTGGAGACAGTTTCGGAAATATCTTGGCGAGACTCTACTAAGGTATTAATAGTATTGTCAGTAATTTGACTGAGTTGCTGTCGTAGTTCTGTTAAGGTAGAGTCTTGCCAGACTGATTGGGGAAGTTGAGACAAGACAGAACTTAGGGAATTTCCTAAAGTACTCAGTTGGCTTTGAGGAGAATCCCAGAATTTTTGCAGGTCATTTTTAATTTGTTCGTAGTCTAGTTCTGGTAGTTTCAGAGAGTTTATGTAGTTACGGAGAGTTGACAGGAGATTTTCTAGAAGGGATTGAAGTTGCTGTTGAGTTGATCTGGCTTGTTCGAGTAGTTGGTCGCCAATTGACTCTATTTGTTCGGTGATTTTATTTGCTTCTAATTCGGTAATATCCTGCCGTTGGGATAAAGTCTCTTTCAGGTTTATCTGATTTAGGTCTGAGAAGCGATTACGCAGAGGGTAGCCTTCTAAAGGACGATCACGTAGTTTCTCTTGAGTTGAACTATCCCTATCTTCCCAGGTTGAGGGAGTGTTATTTAAGAGTAGTTGCAAGTCTCGTTTAATGCTTTGAGGGTTAAATTCTTGTTTTTCGCTTAAAAGTAAGTAATCTTGGAGATCATTTTGTAAATCTTTCGCCTGAACTTTAGCGCGGCTTGCCCAACGTCGAGGATTTTTTCTTAATTGATTTATTACTCCACGTACTCCGTCAAGCATTTGATTAATTTGTATTTCACTGAGGTTTTGTTCCTGCTTGAACTCTTCGACTACACTTGCCCAATTTAATTGAGAAATTCGCCTTCTTAGAGCCTGCATTCCTCCTTGTGGCTCATCGAGCAATTTGACTAAATCTTGTTTGACACCCTCTGGATCAAGTTCTGACCAGTCAACTTTTTGTAAGTATTGTCCGACGGTTTTGGAGATAGTTTCTTCTTGTGATCTAGTTTGAGAGTCTGACTTAGAGAGTAAGTTTTGCCAAGTTGTTTCCATCTCCTCAATGAGTTGTTTAATCTGTTCTTCTTCTAGGTTTTTTCTGCGTGTGAGTAACTCTTCTAAGGTTGCAGTGTGTAATTGAGGAAGTTCTGACTGTAGTTCATTCAGTTTTAAGGAGGACTCTTCTAGTAAGGTTTGTAGTTTACGTTCAATTCCGGTAGAGTCAAGTTTATCTAAGCTGGTATAAAGTAAGTAAGCTTCTAATTTCTGCCATAATTCTTCTAGGGAAGATTGAATAACTTCTGGGTAATTCTTTCTCTCCTCTAAGAGGCGATCGCACACTTGAGTTAGCTGGTGACTTAACTGCTCTTTTTCCTCTTCCCCCAAGCCTGAGTGTTCTTTTAACAACTCGGAGAAAGTGCCTGGTTCAAAATTTCTTAAGTGTGTTTCGCTTTCC
The DNA here is from genome assembly GCA_049683475.1 of Coleofasciculaceae cyanobacterium. Lineage (GTDB taxonomy): Bacteria > Cyanobacteriota > Cyanobacteriia > Cyanobacteriales > Coleofasciculaceae > JBAUJE01. Next base: position 2,973 of record JBAUJE010000230.1, read on the forward strand.
TGGGGAGTTAATTGCAACTCATTTAGTAATTGTTGGAAACTTTGTTGTAATTCATCTACCTTAAGATTGGCTTGATCAAGAGAATACAACTGAGCTTTAAGGCGAGACTTCAGTTCTTGAAATTGCTCCTGGGAAAAAGCTGTTTTGACGGTTGCTAAAACTTCTAGCCGCACATCTTCTAATTGGTTAGCAACTTTTTCAACTTGAGTAGAACTCAGCTCCTCTCTCTCTGTTAGCCATTTTACAAAATCATCTCGATTTAACTGTTCTAATTGTCTTTGAATCTCTTCAGGAGCTGCTTGTTGGTCATAAAGCACTTCAATAAATTCTTGCTTAAATTTTTGGCTATTGAACTGCCAAGGATAAGCATTGAGTACGTAGTCTTCTACATCAACCTTAATCATGCTAAAAGGTTGCGAGGAAAACTGTTGAGTAGAGGATTGTCCTGTTAACTGAGACTCAAAAGACTGTAGCTGACCCCAAATTCTCTCAATGTCCCAATCAGATAGATCGACTTTTGTTAATAAAGTTCTCGTCAGTTGCTTGAAGTCAATGTTGGAAGTTGATGGCAAGAGGCTAGATTGACTTGTAGCGCGGAAGCTTCCTGGTTGAGGTTTACTGGCGGTAAGTTGTTCCAATTTGCTGGTTAGCTGCTCAAATTTTAGTTCCTCAGTATTGGCTTCTTTAATAAATTTAAGTAATTCTGCTTCTAGCTTTTTTTCCGGGTTTTGCTTAATTACTTCTTGCCAAGAGGCTTCTAATTGGCTTACTAGCTGCTCAGAATCATCTTTAGACAAATCTGTGCGATCGCTAATTAAATCAACGAAGCTCTGACGATTCAGCTGGTTGGATAAATCACTGCTAGCTAAAGATTGCCATTGAGAGTCTTTAAGTAAATTGGTTAAGTCAGCTTGAACTGCCGTTGAGTCTAGTTTCGGAATTTCAATACTTTCTAAGTAATCTTGAATACTGGTTTTAATATCAGCCGTATTCAGAGTTTTTCTCAATTCCTGACGAATAGTTTCTACAGTTTTCTCTTCAGTTACAGGAGTTGGTTGCTTAGTTTGTTCATCACTCAATGCTGTACTAATTGCGGAAATAATACCTCGAAAACCGGAGGTAGCGGTATTGAAGATTGAACCAACTACAGAACTGACAGCTGTAGAACTTGCCCAAATCAGAATTAAGAAATACGTTGACCAGATAAAGATACCAAGAGTTGCTCCTACTGTTGAATCACTCACTCCTACCAGTCTACTAGCCAAAAAGCAAGCAGCAAATACAACAGTGTTAATGGTTAAAAGGATACCTAAACCAGCTAGTAGACCAATTGCACTACTCAGATTTGCCGAGGAGGGAACCTCTTTAGTATTGGTGCTGGGGCGATAGCCTAAAGCAGTAATTCCGGCCGCAATACCTAAATTAGCTAGCAGTATTTGGAAAGCGAAAGCCATGATTAATCCTGCTAGCAGGGCAACAATAATTTGACCACTTGCCAAGCTAGATGATGTCTCTTGAGGAATATCCATCGGTTACTAATTACTAATTGAGTTAGAGAAGCTACTATTCCCAAAGGAAGATGAATTTACACCTTACTCTTCTCTAGGATAAGTTCTGTGAATAGATAAGTTTTGAAAAACAGGCATTATGAGTAATACCAATAAAACAGAAAAACCAAAACCTAATGATGTACTCAATCCTGGCGATATTCCCCAGCCTGGTCAGACAGAGGAAGAAAAGTCTGAGCAACTAGCAGTAGATAGTCCCGATATTACCGGAGATCACATCCAAGTTCCTACCTATTTTGAGGTAGAAGAAGCTGATGGGGAGCAGAAGCAACTACATCATATTAAGGATGCTGAGGAAATCTCTGATGTAATTCGTCAAGCACGTACTGATGAGGAAGGAAATCGGACTTGGCGATAACTAGCCAATCATGGCTATTTGGGGGATTCTGGCTTTTTCGTTGTGCTGTATCTAGCTTAGCCATTAGTCATTAGTTCTGAGTAACTCTATTTACAAGTAATGGCTAATCGCTACAGTGTTGCCATTAGTATTTACTGTTTAACTAAACCTTGGATTAGAGGTGTTTAAAATATATTTGGCATGAGACGATATTTTCTCTGCTCAATTGACCCTAGTCCTGGGATAAGCGATACTAATCTGTCAAGACTACATCAACCTGATAAAGGTGCGGTGACAAATAGCTAGTCAATCGACATAAGTCAGAAAACTTCTTATCTACCCAAATCTGCCCAAGCATGCTGGAATTGCACTGTCATACTACTTTTTCCGATGGTACTCTTACCCCCACACAACTAGTTGAGGCTGCTGCTGCTGCGGGAGTTCAAGCCCTAGCTATTACTGACCACGATACCCTCTCTGGTTGGGATGAAGCCTTGAACGCAGCTAAACTACATAACCGGGAAATTATACCTGGGGTGGAGCTGAGTACTGTTCACAATGCTCGTTCCTTGCACATTTTAGGCTTTTACCCAGATGCAGATAAGTTGCGCGGGCCTTTATCTGAGCGTTTGGCTGGCCGCCGACGTAGGGCTGATCAGATGGTGGCTAAATTAGCAGCCCTAGGTTATCCCATTACTTTGCCAAATTTAGGTGAGGGGGTAGCCCCCAGCCGTCCCCACTTGGCTAGGGCTTTGGTCAAAGCTGGTCATGTTCAGTCTGTTAGTGAGGCTTTTGAAAGATTACTAGGGGACTATAAACCAGCCTGTGTACGTTACGAGAAGTTCTCCATCGAGGAGGGGATTACCTTGTTGCGTAGTTGCGGTGCTGTACCAGTGTGGGCACATCCTTATTTGTTCCGAGGCGGTGAGGTAGAGGATGTTCTCAAAGAACTACTAGCGGCTGGTTTAATGGGAATAGAGGTTTACCATCCTGGTCACAGTTCCAAGGAAATTAAACATCTAGAAAGTTTATGCCATCAGCATCAGCTACTAAGGACTGGGGGTAGTGATTATCATGGACCAACAGCTAAGGGTGAACCCCCTAGTAGTAGCAAACTCAATATGATGAATTTACCCCTATCTTTGCTTGAGTCGATTAAAAAAGCTGCTGAAAGTCTAGTTGGGAACGCTTAAAGGCATGCCATTATCAGCAGGACTCAGTTCCAGTAGAAAAGGAATTGCTTTTTCTTGCCAATCTTCAATTGAAGTATAGGAAGCGGCTTCTTCTCCGTAGCAAGTCTCTAGCATTTCTGTATGAATAATACCTGGACTGAGGGGGATAGCAGCCATACCGGAAGGTAATTCTTGAGCAAGCGATCGCGTCATACCCTCAATTGCCCATTTAGAAGTACAGTAAGATGATACTTGGGGAGAAGTAGAACGACCCCAACCAGAACTGAGATTGACAACGATGCCGCTTTTTCGTTCAATCATCGCTGGCAAAAAGTGGCGCAGCACATTAGCCACACCTTTAATATTTATATCAATCAGCTGAGAAAAATCCTCACTAGGAATTTGCCAAAATGGTGCTAACTCGTTAATAATTGCGGCATTATTAATTAGTAAATCTGGCGCTTGGTACTTAGTTAATAAGAGCTTTGCCCAATTTTCTACCTGATTTTCATCAGCCACATCTACGGCAGCAAAATGGTGAGGTGAGCTATATTTTTGGTTAAGTTTTTCCACTGCTTCCGGTGAGCGAGTACAGCCGAGAACAGTATGTCCTGATTGAATAAATCCCTCAGTCATCGCTCGACCAAGTCCGCGACTAACACCTGTAATCAGAATAGTTTTTGCCATAATTGATAATAAATATCACGTTTCTCAAATTTATTTCCCTAATCTCTCGACTCCCTGGGAATAACTCTTAACTCTCAGAAAGCCGTTCTGCTTTATCCTCAAACAGCCCTAACATGGGACCTAGTATCGCACCAAAAACAAAGCCTCCGGCGTGGGCCCAATAAGCTACACCACCAGCTTCCATACCAACATGAGCCTGTACTTCTAGCATAGTTATACCGTTAAAAGCTTGCTCTAAAAACCAAAAACCGAGGAAAAAGATAGCTGGTATCCTAAAAGTGGGAAAAAAGAAGCCGAGTGGTACAAGAGTTACTACTTTCGCATCGGGAAACTTGAGAATGTAGGCACCCATGATTCCAGCAACCGCACCAGATGCACCCAGGGAAGGAATGCCTGAGTGAGCAGAGAAAAACCACTGAGTTAGACCGGCTAAAACACCGCAAGTTAGATAGAAAATTAAATATCTGAACCCGCCTATTTCTTCTTCAATATTATTGCCAAAAATCCAGAGAAACAGCATGTTAAAACCAACATGCATAAAACCAGCGTGCAGGAATTGGGAAGTTACTAAAGTTAAGGGTTCTGGTACAGGCTGGTTAACAGCAATACCATTAAAGCTGGTAGTTAGTTCCCCTGGCACTACTGCAAAATAATGGAAAAACTGATCTAACTGCGGCCCGGTTAAAGTTAGCTCATAAATAAATACAACAACGTTGATTGCGATTAGAGCGTAGGTTACATAGGGTGTGATGCTAATGGGGTTTTCATCTCTAAGAGGAACCATAAGCTTTTTGATTTTGACTTCTTGGGATTTTGAATTAACTTGAGTTCGACAAAAGCGGTTAGCTTTGTACTTTACTCTTTAGTAAATCAGTCTTTGACATCGAACTCAAGCAAATGGGGGATACTAAGTACCAGTTGTAGCTATGGTGGCAACGAAATCACCTAACTAATCATAACTAAGGCATCCGATCCAACTTTTTATCGTCACCCTACAAACTTGGGGTTTTGCCAGTTTCCTCTTGAGTGGGAACCTCTCCCACTTCGCTGTAGCCCATCTCAGAAGCCGCCTGACGCAATACCGATATTTGCTCTTCAAATTCAAAGCCTTCAATCATAGATAAGGCATCCTTGACAGCTTTTGTCGCTTTGTAGTCGGAGGGCAAATCTACTACCGTATCACCCATACCTTTAGCCCAGGCATACCAAATGACTAGCTGATTATTGGGAGTTAAACCACCGTAAGCACGAGATAGTTCTGTCTCTTCACCGTTAACTATCTCTCTCATTACTGCTAGTTGCTTTTCATCTGATAACTCAAAGAAGTCTCCTAGTAAGCTAGGAGCCATTTCTGGGTCAGTAGCAGTGGGGGCAGCAGGGGTAATGGAATCCCCCATCTTCTCATAGAGATAATATAGCAGCGCTAGTTTATCATCTGTGCCTAACTTTTCAAAGGCTTGGATTGCTTTTTCAGCAGATTCAGAGAGAATTTGGGAATGGTTAGTTTTTTGTGATGCAGCCATATACCTTAAATAAACTTAACAAAGTGCGTGCATTTTATTTGTAACAAAGTTGACTACTGTAAATCACCCTCCAATCGATAGATGTTAATGTTTTTAAAACAAAATTTATTTTGCCTAAGGACATAATTATCTAGAGAGAGGAAAATAGAAAATTTGAACTCCCCCAGGCTAACGAGAGAGTTCAAATTTGTTTTTTTTATATTTCTCTTTTATAGAAAGCTAGCTGCTTGGTAAACTGACTGGGCTATTCGCAGCGCTAATCAGCCTCAGCTAGCAAAATGGCTGCTTATTACGCCAAGAGAAGACGCAATCAACCACTTTTCCTTGGAGCTAGCTTGGAAGGGTAGCAAAGCCTAGATTTGACCTGTACCTTTGCTGCGCTTATCTTCTTCCATAGTCAGTTTTCCTTCTTCATCTGTTTGATTAATCTCTTGTTTTTCCTTAGCACGCTCAGCAGCCTCGGCTTCTTCTTTAGCTTTTAAATCACCAGGCTCGTTAACATACATTTCTGGCTCGATAGCATAGTTATTAGCTAAGCCTTCTTTGTCTACTGTGTAGCCGCCGGTAGTATCAATATCTCCTTCCTTTTCAGGAGTGTGTTTGTAACCATCGCCTTCTCTCTCGTGGCGAGCGGCTGTTTCTGCCGGGGTAATACCTCTGTCGTAGTTCTCGTCAGCAATCTTTTTAGCCGTACCCATTTAATAAAATCTCCTTAAAGATAATTTGAGATGCCCTAGTATTAAAACAACAAATCTAGTTCTACGCATCCATCTCAAGAGCCAGCACCTTCCAAATATTATCTATCTTTTGGCATACTTCTTTAGATAGAGAAGGTAGGAAAAGCGGCAAATTGAAGTGATCAGCAAGAATCGTGCGTTTACCGCTCAATTCTCAATCAACCATTTTTACTAGTAGTGAGGAATCTCCTGTCTTTCCAGCGACGGAAAAGTAACGTATCGATATTTAAATACAAAATTATCCTGAGATTAATTAGAGCTAGATGATTTTAGATAGTTTATCAACATCTAAAGACGTAATTACTTTTTTTATCAATATAACTTCTGGTAGAAGAATAATTTAGATAGTTTCCAATAAGATGGAGAGCGTCAAGAGGAACTGAACTGAACGTATCTTGATTAACTTCAGGACAGTTGCTGATTAAATAGCAAGGTTAATAAATTATGAGTACCGAAGATAGAGCAAAAGCAACTGCTAAAAACATTGAAGGTAAAGCCCAAGCGGCAATGGGTGAAGTTACCGGCGACCCAGAAGATAAGGCTGAAGGTAAAGCCAAGCAGGCTCAGGCCAAAGCACAGCACACTGTAGAAGATGCTAAGGACAAGGTTAAGGATGCCCTTGACTAGTTATAGTATTGCTGGGTTTTAAGAGCAATGAATAGTTGAGCGGAGTCTAGGTTACCTGCAGGTAACCTAGACTCTTTTCTATTGGGAAATTAGTGTGTAGCTTTCTTCAGCCACAGCCAACGACAATGATGTATTGAGAATTTGCCATTTAAATGCTTCTGGTCGTGATGGGTCTATCCCAAATTACTGCTTAGTAACCGCAGGTAAGGTGAAAGTGAATTTAGTTCCCTGACCGACCGTAGATTCAACCCAAATTGTACCACCGTGGGCATGGACAATTTCTTTACAAATGGTTAGACCAAGACCACTACCTCCAACAGTTTGATCCGTCTTGACTTGGACAAACTTATCGAATATTTTCCCTTGATACTCTAAAGGAATACCAGCACCATTATCAGCAACTGACAAATAAACCCAATCTGAGCGCTCTTTTGCCGAAATTTCTATACGTCCTCCCGGCTTTGTGTAGCGCAACGCATTGGAAATTAAATTTGTCAATACCCAGATTATTTTATTGGGGTCTGCTTTAACTTGCCCTCTCTCATTATCCAATTTTTGCTGAATAAGTTCAATATTTTTTTCTTGGGCTTGTATCTTTAAGGTAGAAACTGCTCTTTCTAACAGCAAAGAAGCTCCTATTGGAGCAAAATCCATTTCAATGCGACCTGACTCAATTTTAGAAAGGTCAAGAAGGTCACTCACTAAAGCCCGTAACCTTTCAACATCTTCACCTGCTGCTTGTAGAAGTTCCTGTTCTCGTTCGGATAGTTTTTCTTGAGCGGTTTCTAGCAACAAGTTAATACTCATTGCCATTCCTGTTAAAGGAGTACGCAATTCGTGAGAAGCAGTGGCGACAAATTCACTTTTTAGGCTATCTAATTCTTTGAGTTTGGTAACATTTTGCAAAAGTATTACTACACCTAGCACCCATTTCTCTTCCGTAGTAACGGGAGTAATTGCTAGTTTATAATAATGGGTTTTACTCTCCTCCTCTGAGGCAATAATAGATTGATTTTCATCCAACTGAGGGGCTTTACCTGTCTGAGCTGTTGTTTTGATTAGTTGATAAAGCTCTTGTTTATTAGTAATATCAAGAAAATGGTGACCGATTGCTTGTTGGGTGTCTGTTTGTAGTATTTTCGCAGCACTAGGATTAATGGCAATAATTTTAAACTCTGCATCGACGACAACTAAGCCATCACCTATACTACGGATAATTGCTTCACTGCGTTGTTTTTCAGCAATTACTTTACCGACATTGAGATGATGAAATGCCTTGAGTTTGTTACTCATTGTAGTTATCTCTTGAGCCAAACTACCTAATTCATCATGAGATTTTACATTAAGGGTCAGATCATAATTTCCCTCCGATACCCGTGCAGCAGCTAAGCTCATTTCCTGAAGAGGTCGTATCAAGCGGTTAGAAAGTATCAGGGAGAAGGCCAGACCTAAACCAGCTGCTGTAAACCCTGCGGCCGTCATAGACCAAATTGCTTGGCGGGAGATTAACTGAGTTTCTTGGGAAGCAGTTACCATCGTTTTTTGGTTCAACTCCCGCAGTTCAACGCAGGATTCTCGTACTAACTCAAAAGCCGGTAGCACTGTTTGATAGTAGTAAGCTACTGGGGCCTGGTTTTGGGTTAGTTGCAATTCCCGTATTTGAGAAAAAGCAGCTAAGTAGTCTTTGTAATGAGTCTCTAGATTAGTTAGAGTTTGCTTTTCTCCAGATATGGTAATATTATCCTTAGCTCGACCTAACCACTCTAGAAAAGTTACTTGATTAGTGCGAAACTGTTCTAGACCTTCTTCAGTTCTGCCTAGCATCACTAGCAGAGTGGCACTATCTTGTCGTTCCATAGCATCAATCATTTTCTCTGAAGCTTGGATACTGCGATAGTTTTCTTGGAGAATTGCCTCACTGGCTCTACCGAGACGTTTAATATTAACAACACCCCAGCCGCCAACGAAGATAACTAATGCTATGACAACGCCATAGCCCATCAAGATCTTTGTTCTCAGTTTCACTTTGTCTTCAAGTGTCCGGTTTTGTGTATCTAAAAATCCAAATTTTTAGGTGGTAGGTTTCAGATTTTACCAGGGAGTTTTAATTTCTCCCTTGTCAACCTCAAGCCTACCACCTAATACCAATGGCTTAACACTCTAACCGGATGAATTTCATCCTGTTTTTTCAGACACCAGCACCTGAAGCTGGGGCAGAACCTGTTGAGGCTACTGCACTTCTCAAGAAGGTGATTTGCTGCTCAAAATCAATTGTTTCTAAGGCAGTCAGTAATTTTTTTACCTGTTGAGAACTTTCATAATTATCAGGCATCGGTACAATTGTTCCCTCTTCCATGCCTTGAGCGAGGCGATACCAAAATAGTAGTTTACTATTGTCGCTCAATGAGCCGTATTCACGAGAAATAAGGGTGTTTTGATTGGACAACAAATTCCGCTGTACTTGTAATTGCTCCTCGTGACTTAACTCTTTGACTTGGTTAAATAATCCTTCAGAAATTTCAGATGCCGCTGCGCCAGGAGCAGCTGGTGTAATTGACTCCCCCATTGACTCATAAACAAACCAAAGTAAAGCGAGTTGATCGTCAACTGTTAAATTACCAAAATCTTTCAGAGCTTGCTCTATATTTTGTTCGAGATTAGTAAATGTCATTGTTTTTTCCCTGCGGTTGAATTTTCAAACTGGTACTTGTATCGTTTCTAGTATTTTTGAACTTTTCAAGTAACCTTTAATAAGAATAGAAAACAGCAACAGCTTCTACACCTGTATTCAGGAATAGATAAGACAGAAGAAAAATCAATAAAAATTAAAACCAAAGGCAGATGTAGATAATTTACTTTTTCGGAGCTTTAAAGCCTCCCTAGTTGTGATCAGGTTTGAAAATCAATTGAATTTGCAAACCCCAACCCTCTCAAAATTCAATCTTTAGACAGATTGCATACTGCCAAAGACAGCATAAGATGGGCCTTGACCAATGGGGGCTTGTCAGTACTTTTTATGTATTTAATTGTCGTCGGTGCCGGAGCAACGGCCAGCAGCTTGGTATCGATAGCCATCAAACAGGGTTACCGAGTGGCAGTGATTGAGAAGGATGCAGAAAAGGCTCAAGCAATTTTACAAAAGCACGATGTGCAAGTACTTCAAGCTGATATTGCCCAAGGTGGAATTCTTGAGGAGGCAAACGCTGATCGAGCAGATGTTCTAGTAGCAATGACCAGCGACGACTCAACTAACCTGATGGCCATTTTTCTGGGTAAAGAGCATGGTATTAAAAATTTGGTATCTATGCTTAATAATAGCCAGCATCAAACCATGTTTGAAAGTTTAGGAGCTCGTGTTGTTGTAGATCCGGAGGTAATTATCGCCCAGCAAATTTTTAGTTTCATCGACCAGAGTGACGCAGAAACGTGAATCCAAATATCAAAACTATTCTCCGTGACCTTGGTCTATTCTTGCATGTACCTGGCTTGATGGCACTGCTATCCCTAGTAGTTTGTCTCTTTTGCCGTGAGTATTATGCCCTACGGCCTTTTATCTTGACAGCGATCGCTTCTTTAGGTGCTGGTCAATTACTCTATCGCCGCTTCAAGAAGGCACAAACGAGCAATACTCGCTATGCCATGCTCACTGTTGCTCTTGCTTGGGGTATTCTCCCTCTGTTTGGGGCAATCCCCTTTATTCTCATTGCTTCTCACCTGGCGCAGTTTCCGGAAACTCCTGTGACTGTTCTGGAATTTCAGAAGTCTTGGAATGCCATCTTTGAAGCCTTTTCTGGCTTTACTAGCGCTGGACTATCTATGGCCTTGCATTACAGTGAACTGCCTCGTTCTTTGCTGTGGTGGCGTTCTTTTATGGAATGGATTGGTGGCGTGGGTGTGATTGTTTTGGTCGTTTCCCTACTCGAACCTAGCACGGATGCCTCTCAACTCTACAACGCCGAAGGTCGAGAAAAAAAGATTTCCTTGACTTTGCAAGCCACAGTACGCCGCATCTGGTGGATTTATCTACTCTACAGCTTGGCTAGTATTATCCTGCTGCGTGTGGTCGGTATGACTTGGTGGGAGGCTCTTAATCATGGTCTTACCGGCATCTCCACAGGAGGTTTTAGCGTCCGAGATGATAGTATCGGCGCTTACTCTGCTGCTGTCAAAATAGCAGTTATTGTGATTATGACTGCTGGGGCTATTAGTTTTCCTGCTCACTATCAACTTTTGCGTCATGGCCGTTTTAAAGCTCTTTGGCAAAGTCCTCAACATAAAGCTTTGTGGTTTTTGCTAGTGGTAGGTACATTGGTGCTGTTACTAGTTAATTATTCTGATCGGGGATCATTCCTGTGGGTGGATACAGTCTTTCAATGGTCATCAGCTTTAGGAACCTGTGGCTTTGGAACCGTTGATTTGCAAGGATGGAGCGAGAAAGCTAAGTTGTGGCTCAGTTTGGCAATGTTTATTGGGGGCGCAGCCGGTTCTACGGCCGGGGGACTAAAGCTCAATCGGTTTGTCTTTCTTTATAATGCCGTGGTGTGGCGCTTCCAGCGTATCTCCCTCAAACCTCACCAACTGATGCGCTACGACTTTGATGGTGAAGTTTTGACAGAGGCTGAGGCAAATCGCCAAATTGAAGCAGCCGCAGTACTGGCTATCCTGATGATTGTCACCCTAATTACTGGGGTTTTTGTTTTACTTCAGGTGGTTTTGCCGGAATACACTTTGGCCGACGTAATTTTTGAATCTGCTTCTGCTTTGAGCAGTGTCGGTTTATCTACTGGTATTAGCCATCCCGATCTTCCTTGGGTAGGTAAGTTAACCTTAATTATTTTGATGTGGATGGGAAGATTAGAAATTATTCCCGTTCTGTTGTTATTTTCTGCTGGGGCTAACGTTTTGCTGGTCAAACCTAAGTTTTCGAGGCGCAGAAAAAGGTAATTCGCGATCGCCCCAATTACTCCCCCCAAAGTTTCACAATTCATTTAGACTGACTATAAAAGAGAAAAGTTGTATGAGTATTTGAGAAACTGTGTTAGATTTGCTGCTGGTTATCGCTCTGGGATTTTTGGGAAGTTTTGGTCATTGTGCAGGGATGTGTGGTCCTTTGACGGTGGCGTTCTCTCTGTCTGAGCGAGACAAAGCTCCTAACTGGGTTTCTCAACTGGGTTTCCACCTGGTGCTTAACTTGGGAAGAATTATTAGTTATGCCTTGGTTGGTGCAGCTTTAGGGGGGGTTGGTTCTGTTGTACTAGCTGGTGGCCAGTTGGCAGGAATTGGCAGTGGGTTACGCCAGGGAATGGCAATTTTGACGGGTCTAATGCTAATTTGGTTTGGTTTGAGCCAGATTAAACCCGACTGGTTACCCCGTTTGCCTTTTTTACACCCGATTCAGGGAGGCTTACATAACCGTTTCAGTGCAGCCATGACTAAGCTTTCTCTGCAAACTCGCTGGTGGACGCCTGCTTTGCTGGGAGGGTTTTGGGGTCTAATTCCCTGTGGCTTCCTCTATGCTGCCCAAATTAAGGCAGCCGAGACAGGTAATATTTGGTTTGGAACGGCGACTATGTTGGCTTTTGGACTGGGGACAATGCCAATGATGCTCTTTGTTGGGGTGTCAGCTTCGCGGCTGAGTGCTTCCCGACGCAGTCAGTTGTTTCGCCTGGGGGGATGGCTAACCCTGGTCATTGGCGGATTGACGATCTTGCGTACAGGGGCGATGGTAGACTACACAGGTCATGCTTCCCTGATTTTGCTAATGCTAGCGTTGATTGCTCGTCCTATTAGCAGTTTATGGTCACAACCTTTGCGTTATCGTCGCGCTATTGGAGTAGGAGCATTTGTCCTAGCGATCGCTCACACAGGCCATATGCTTGACCACACTTTAAATTGGAATTTAGGCGCTTTTTCCTTTCTACTCAAACAGCATCAGCTGGGTATTCTTCTTGGCAGTTTTGCATTGGTTTCAATGACTCCTGCTGCTTTGACCAGTTTTGACCGTGCTCAGCAGGTTTTAGGTAAGCGTTGGCGACAAATCCATTTATTAACCGTTCCGGCTTTATTACTGGCGGTAGCTCATACTATCTTAATTGGTTCTCATTATTTTGGAGAGTTAGTAGGAAGTTGGTCTAATCAGGTGCGAGTGGTGGTAGTAGTACTAGTTAGTTTCATGGTATTAATGATGCGATCGCGCTTTTTCTGGCATCTATTTTCCCTAGAGAAATTATTTGTAACACCTCAGGGTACTAAAAAGAAAAAAGCTAGCGATTGTTAGTCTAAGCTGTCATGTCTTTAAATTGGCCATAAGTAGCGACCAAGATGGTCGCACTACAAGGATTTCGCAATTATTAACAAGAAGGTTTAAATGATTAGCAGTTTATTCAGGAACTGTTAACTTGAGGACGGAACCAACAGCAACTCCTTTTGTGTGTGCTTCTACTACCACCGCACCTTCTAATCTGGGGTCAAAGCAACCTACCCAAGCGGTAGCATGGCACTCGTGGACAAGATAGCCGTAAAGCCAAATTGGTGCTTTCCCTTCAATGACGACACCGAGAGAAGGCTTAATACCAGCAGGTAATTCTAAACCTTGCAAGTCTGCTGGTTCAATAATACCGCCTGGGCCAGACATTTTAATACGCAGGTGTTGGTAGTCGAGTCCGTCGGTGGTTTGGTTGGGGATAAGTTCAAGTTGAATGGCACTCATAGGTATATAGATTTAGGAGTCTAAATTTACTCTGCTACTCTAGCAGGTGGCTGGAAAAGGTCTTTTCCAAGTATTTCGCAGTGGAATTAATTCCACTGCTAATAGCTTAAGTGAACTGTAACTGTTGCTTGCTGTTTACTTAGTCCTCTTAAAAGTACTCAAAATATAAGCTAGAGAAATGATTTACTGATAGATAAGTGAGTAGCTTAAAGCACCAGTTTAGTCCCCTTGCGGGGAAGTGGTTATTGAAGTTACTTGACTACTCAAGAAATGTGTCAAAGTGCATGCTTCAATCCCCTTGGGGGGTATTTTTTTTAGAAGCTGCGCGTTACTTTACTTATACTTAGTAACCACAGCCTATAAGGTTACTAGGGAATTAGTCTAAAGTCAAGCTATCTAGTCAACGCCAAACTTGAGAAATTATCATTTGTCAGCTAGATAAAATACAGACTATACTTGATTTGTCAACATAATAGGCATTAAAAAGCTATGAAAATTTTTCTCAAACCACCACCAGATTTGCCAGAAACAAATCTTTACTTGACTAATCAAAAGATGTACAAACTTGCAATCTTCGAGGAAAATAGAAGCACCATGACTAACCAAAATACTCAAGTTGCTGAAACGCAGCAGGTTCCCGTAACCCAGCAACCCCCCTTTACACCACAGTTTACCGACTTACATATACTTCCAGGCTACGTTGCTTTGGCAATGGTAGTTACTAAACCGGTGATTCAAGGTTTAAGAGAAGCTTGGCAAAAAGCTTTACAACAAGGACGAGTCTCTCTAGAAGTTCAAACGAAATTTACTATTGACTCTGACAAGAAAAAAGAGCCTCCAAAGTCAGAAGGAAGCGAGCAATAACTGAATAAGTAGCCAATCTACATCTTGATTGCATCGAGAAAGTTTTACTCGATGCAGTCAGATTTCTTGGTTTATTCAGTACTATTCCAACTCACTCGTCGGTAGAGGAAGTGACAGGATATAGTTTATCAACGCTACCTCACTGATAAATCCTCTTTCTGTGGTCACATCGAACTCAAGTTCTACTCCGTTGCTCAGCTTTCTGTTGACGAGAACTGAGACTAATTCTTCTGCTGGATCAATGGTATTGATATCTGCGATTGTCTGACTAAGTTTTTGCTTTAGTGTCTCCCGTGGGGTAGCTTCTTTGAGCGCTGATTGGACTAATTGAAGCAGAACTTGATTGACGAGGGGAGCAGCAGTTAGTGAGTAGATTTCGCCGAGGAGACGATGCAGTTCTCGTTCGCTTGATTCTCTCAATTCTAGTAAGTCTATGGCACTTGCAATCAGTTCTAGAGGAAGTTCAGAAAAATTTGTCATGATAAAAGTACTCCTTTTATGTACTCCGTGAAAGGAGAAGCGGCTCTGGAGCGGTGTTAGTTGCACTGTTTCAGAGCACTTTTTTATGTTTCAACTAGGTTGAAGTCTTCTCCTGTAATTTTATTATCACATAATATTGTGATTTTAGGAAAAAATTTGAGCGTAGTCTCCGAAGTTTTGGAAAAGGCCGTTTCCAGGTAGGGAGTAAGTTAGTTAAGGAGTAATTCTCAGTATTTTCCCGGTGGTCAAAACCATGTTTTAGTGGGAGGTTGTTTTAAAACCATGCTCTCGGTGTGGCAGAAATGGATGAAATTAGAGAACCTCTGCTGATGATGATTCAACGTAAAGACTTAACTTTGATATGACTGATTCTGCAAAATCTATTACAGTCGCGATCGCTTGGTGTTTAGCTTGGGGAGACAAGCGCAAACCTCAGTTTGATTTGAGTGTATTGCAGCAAATGCGACAGGCTTTGAATGAGGGGAAGGAGGTTCCAGAGGAGGTGCGATTACTTGTTGAGCAAGTTAAGCGATCGCAAGACATTCCTAGAGATTATTTTCCAGGTACTCTGGAAAAACTAAAGGATGATTATCCCGATCTATGGGAGCAGAAAACCCAGATAGGCTTAGTTTACGGCGGCGCGACGAAGATTAAGCAATATGTGTTTGAAGCGGCTAAACTTCCAGATATTCGCGGTGCATCAGGATTACTCGATAGGATTAATCTGATTGATTTACCTGCTTTTTTTAGCGGTGAAGACGACTCAAACTTTCCTCAGTGTCAACAAGCTAGAGAGTATTGTCGAGAAAACGTCAGAGAGAAATGGCTGGATAAGACTGAAAACTTTCCCGAACTTTCAAAAGCACTCATTCCCGAACTGATTGTTTATTCGACAGGTGGAAACATACTTGCTTTCTGTCCGGCTGCGTTTGTTAATGATTTGGCTAATGCTACTGAAAAACGTTATACCGAAGAGACATTAACGGCTAACTCCTGTGCAGTGGGAGAAAAATTTAAACTCCTAGAAATTCGCTTTGGTGTGCTTCGTGATCCAATTGAAAACACACCTTGGTTAGATTGGTACCGTAAAAACAATGAAAATCCACTGGTTCGGGCTTATTACGGGTATCCTAAAAATGATCAGGAGATAGAAGAAACTTTTAAAAATCGCAAAAGTTTTAATGAATTAGCAGGTAAGCTAGCATCCTCATTCAATCAACGGCGCAATGGTAACAATATGGGTGATAACCGTCCCCTTCGTCGTTATCCACCGATGTTTGAAACACATCCCTACCTAAGAAGAGATGCAGGCGATCGCCGTTTAGCTATCTTCCAAGCTGAATTACCAGGAAATCCCTGGTTTTCTGAAGCTTTAGTACGCAAACGTTTAGTCAGCGAATTGGCTAAACAGGAAAATAGAAGAGAGTTACCAGAGTGGTATACCCAGTCTAAGTTAGAGTGGGAACCTGGTGCAGATGCTGTTGAGAGCTGGGTTGGTAAGTTCGATCAATTCTTAGATGAACCTGAGAATATATCCAAAAAACAGCAATATTACGAGAAATTCAAGTCTGATCCAAGTAAGAAGCAGAAAATAGTTGACGAAACTAGATCGGTTCGAGAAATAGTTGAAGAAGCTAAATCGGTTCGAGAAATTAGTAATGCGAGTAAGCCTAATGGATTTGTTGCCTATATTTATGCAGATGGCAATAATATGGGAGGCTATATTCAGAAAATTAAAACCCCCGAAGAATACAAAGATTTCAGCAAAGATATTTTCGATGCCACTGAAAAATCTGTTTATGAGGCATTCGTCAAACATCTTAGACCCCACAAGCTGAAAAATCTTACTGATCCAGATAACAAAAATCGAAATGATAGATGGATTCATCCCTTTGAAATCATTACTATTGGTGGAGATGACGTGATGCTGATTGTTCCAGCTGATCAAGCATTAGCGATCACTCAGACTATCGGTGAAGAATTTGAAAAGCGATTACTCAAACCAGAGCAGCAACATCGCTATACTGCTAACGAAAGTTACAATCCCAAATTGGTACACCGGTATCAATCCCAGAATCACGAAAAGCAACCTTCAGGTTCAAATCAATGTAAGCTGAGTATGTCCATTGGTGTTTTAATCACAGCCGAAAATACTCCCATTTACTATGCAGAAGACCTCACTAATCAGTTACTAAAATCTGCGAAGAAGCGGTCAAAAGATCTGAAAAAAGATGGCTATTATGGCGGTACGGTTGATTTCCTCGTTATGAAATCGGTAACTATGATTTCATCCAATATCAACGAGTTTCGCAGTCAAGCTTTAACTAAATATGGACTAAGAAACCAAAAGCTGAAGCTGTATGCTGCTCCTTATACCTTGCACGAACTGGGTGGGTTGTTGGATACAGCTAAAGCTTTAAAAGAGTCTGGATTTCCGCGATCGCAACTCTACCAGATTCGCAGCTTGTTAGAGAATGGCAAACAAACTGCCATTCTCAATTATCGCTATTTCCGAGTTCGACTCAAGCAAGGACAAACGGAATTAAAAGAACAGTTTGAAGATGCATGGTGTGAAGCCTTAACGAATGATGGAAACTTAGCTCCCTGGATGTCTGATATCAGCGTCATACTCAATAATTTAATGTTGCTACTTTTCTTTGAGACTTTTCCACCAAAACAATTCCTATATCAGTATGTAGTTCTAAGTCTTCTAAAAACATCTAACTACGAAACGATTTGGCGAGAACTGGTTGATCTCTATCCTTTTACCGAACAAGTAGAAGAAGAACCAAATAATCAGCAGGCTACAACCACAGGAGACAGCAACCAATGATTCAACTAGATACTTTGCTATCAAATCGAGTTGAAACAATTCATTTAACGGTGGTAATTGATACAGCCTTATGTGTCGGTGCAGGTGGTTCTTCCGGTTCCCTTGCTGATAAACCAATTGTCCGCAATGCTAAAGGACAACTACTAATTCCTGCTTCTCAACTTAAAGGTAGGCTACGCCATGAGTGCGAAAAGATTGCAAGAGGTTTAGGCTGGCAAATCTTTGAATCTCCTGGTGCTGAAACTCTCTGTCCTACTGAAAACCAAGTTGAACAACAATTTAGGGAGATTTATCAGATTGACGGTTACAGGGGTTATCACTGTTTAGTTTCTCAAATTTTTGGCAATCCTATTTTGCCGTCTCGGATTATTGTAGACGACTTAATTTGCCCGCTAGAGGTAGAAGATTTGTCAGAAGTTTTGCGTCCGGGTGTCACAATTAACCGTACTCGTGGTACTGCTGAGGAGAAGAAACTTTACTTTTTAGAAACTTCTCCTGCTAACGCTCAACTTCAGTTTGAAGGAGCAATTCACCTGCAACCTAGCTGTCCGCCTTATGCGAAGCCTTTAATATTAGCTGGACTGCACCACATTCACGCATTAGGTGGAAGTAAGTCGGCTGGATTGGGTTGGTTGACTTGGAAGGGATTGGAAAAAATAGCACAAGACAATCCAGTTTGGTTGAGCCTTCTACCGGGAGAAACGCCATGAAACGAATTGATTTAACCATAACAGCTTTATCACCTCTATCAATTGGACGACAAAAACCTGGTGGTTCTGTCAGCGAGACAGAGAACTACATTCCCGGTTCTGTCATTCGAGGTGCGATCGCCGCCCAAATTCTACAACGATATTCTCAACAAGAGGAGTATCAACAAGGAGAGATTGATTTAAGGGATAATTTTTCGGAGAACGGCGGTGAGTTTCAAGCTTTATTTTTGGGAGACAATCCGGCAATTTTTCAGAATGCTTATCCCGCGATCGCTAAAATCGGTAAGGACGAGTCTAGATTTATTAATAATGAAGTCTGGGTGCTACCCGCCACAGCCGTTAGTTCAAAGAATGAATCAGGCTTTCAGTCTGAAGGTAAAAATGGAGTTTTCGATACGTTAATTGATCGCTTTTGTGCAGAAGCGTATAACCAGCCTTACGATTTTAATGATTCAAAATCTTTAGCTGATGGAACTGATGCACGAGTAGAACCCTACAGTGGCTTTTACAGTCAAACTAACGATAACCAGACTGAAAGAAAATATTTCCGTCATTCTGTTAGTACCCGCTTTATTACGCGAGTTGGTATTAATCGACGGCGAGCGACGGCTGAGGATGATATTCTTTACAGTATTGAAGTTTTGAATGAGTCGTTTCTCAAAAATCCCAAAGCTACATTTAAGAATTGGGAAGATGCCGCCTATCGCAGTTCAATTTTTATTCAAAACGATTCATTATCGGCATCATTATTACAATTTATCAATGCAAAACCTGATGCTTTTCGCTTGGGTGGTTCTGCTTCACGAGGCTTAGGTAAGGTTAAAATAAAAGCAAAAGATAGCGATGCTCTAACACAGGTTAAATCTCGTATTAATAACTTCAATCAGAAACTTGAGAAGCGCTGGCAAGAATGGAAAAAAACTTTTGGCGAACTTACAACTAATTTATTGGAGAATCGCACTTATTTTACTTTAGATTTACAATCTGATGCAGTGTTAACAGATAACTGGCAACGAACTACTGTAATTTCACCAGAAATGCTACAGCAGTTTGCTGATTTAGATGCTCCTGTAGAATTGCATGTTGCTTACGCTAGCTATGACTGTATTTCTGGTTGGAATTCTGCTTGGGGATTGATGAAAGATGTGGAGTTAGTGACGAATAAGGGTGCTGTTTATTTATTTAGTACAACAAAATATAAGGAGAGTGAGTGGATTGAAGCTTTGAAAAATTTGGAATTAAAGGGTGTAGGCGATCGCACTGCTGAAGGCTTTGGTCAAGTTCAAGTTTGTAATGAGTTTCATAATGTATTTCGGGAGGAGGCTGTATGAGTCTGACAGAACAACAAGTTGAACTACAGGTACAAAAAGGCATTCGTCAGGCTGAAGACAATCTAGTTATCTGGATTCAAAAAGCTATGGACGAAGCAACATATGGCAATTTAGAAGAGTCTCAATTCCGCAACTTAGTTAGAGTTTCTGACACTACCGATAGTGCAGAAGTAATTAAAAACTTTATTCGCTATCAAGTTGGCAGAGATAAAAAATGGGGAAGAGGTGAAGGTTCTTTGGCTGAGAGGATTATTCAAGATATTGATGGAAGTATCAAAAAAACTGCCAAGATAATTGCTGAATGTTCTCAAATTGATTTCAAACCTATTTGGCTAGAACTGATTCGGCGTTATTTGGGTTATGGTTCTCGTTATCTAAAGTATTTGCGAGATGGTCAAAAAAAGTAATTGTCTGCAATTCAATTAATTCTCAAAATGATACTGATCTACTCAATGAGTAGAATTAGGATGCAGGAACTAAAATTAAAACCCGCCTCAAAATAGATTAAACAAAAGTCAAACTAGATTGAGAATACTACACAATGAGTCAAACAAAAATCATTGCCTTTTTAGGAAAATATCCAAGAGAAACTATTTATAGTTATGGTGATAAAACCTATAAAGGTCAGGTATTTGCTGAAGCACTGCACCAGTTTTGTCAATATGACACTATGTTAGTTTGCGTTACAGCAGAAGCAAAAGCAACTGCTTGGCCCGTATTGGAAGAATTAAAAGATTCACGTATTCAGCCAATTGATATCCCAACTGGTAGGACGACTGAGGAAATGTGGGAAACTTTTAAAATTATTACTCAGCACGTTGATGAAGGAGATCGTGTAATTTTTGATATTACTCATGGACTGCGATCTCTACCTTTTCTCGTCTTCTTATTTGCTGCATACCTTAAGGCCGCTAAAAATGTAACAATTGCCGCTATTTACTATGGCGCTTTTGAATTAGGCGACAGCAAAAATAATGTGCCAGCACCTGTCATTGACTTATCTGAATTTGTGTCAATGATTGATTGGATTACAGCAACCGATCAATTTATTCAAACAGGAGACGCACGACAGCTTTCTGAGTTACTTAATCCAGATGGCAATGCTGAAAATGCAACGAAAAAAGCCGCAAAAACACTATTTGATATTTCAACAGCTACAGCTCTTTGTCAACCTTTACATCTAGCTAAAATAGCTGCAGAACTAGAACCGGATCTCCTCAAAGCTCAAGAACAACTAGAACGGACAGTTCCACCATTTGAGACACTACGCCAACGTATAACTGACACATTTGGAGACTTTGTCGGTGATTTTAAACAAGAGATAAAAGCAGCGCTCAAAGCACAGTTGAAATTAATTCAATGGTATCTAGATAATAATCGGTTGATGGAGGGAATGACTCTGGCTCGTGAGTGGTTAATTAATGGGGTAATGTATCGACTAGGTTTGGCTTTTGATCTGAAGATTAAGAATCGCGAAGAAGTTGCTAAAGCGATTTCAGGTGTAGAAATGGTTAGTAATGATCGCCTTACCTTAGAAGAACTAAATGATTATGGCAAAATCATTCATAATACCTGGACAGAAAAAGACAAATTGAGTCAGTTATGGAATGTTCTCCAACCTGTACGAAATGCTCTTGATCATGCGGGTCATCAAGAAGGTGCAATGTCTGTTAAAAATATTTTAAAGAAAGCAAATCAAATAAGTCTACTTCTTGATAATCTTGCGACCACATGGGAACTGATATAGAAATCCTAAATATGCTTCGGGTAACCTTTGATACTAGGAGCAAGTTTTAAAGGAGCAATGCGATCGCCTCTCCATTCTCCAAAATACCGTTAGTTAAACTTCCTCAAAACTATGGCCTCAATTCAATCCCCTCCCCAATTGTCCCTTCACGACTTCCTCCAACTCCCAGAAACCAAGCCAGCCAGCGAATACACCAATGGGAAAATCTACCAAAAACCCATGCCTAAAGGAAAACATAGCCGAGTACAAATCCGTTTAGGTACACAAATCAATCAAGTTGCTGAACCTGATCGCATAGCCAGTGCATTTCCAGAGCTGCGCTGTACGTTTAGTGGACGATCACTCGTTCCAGATATCACAGTCTTTTCCTGGCAACGAATTCCTCTTGATGCCAATGGAGAAATTGAAAATATCTTTGAAATTTACCCAGATTGGACAATAGAAATTTTATCACCTGAACAAAGTCCAACTCGCGTAATTGACAAAATCTTATTTTGTTTAAATCACGGCACAGAACTTGGATGGTTAATCGATCCTCAAGAAAAGCTAGTAATGATATTTAAACCAGGAAAGCAACCTGAAATCAAACAAGATGGAGATATGCTACCTGTTTTGAGTTCTCTGGAAGCTTTACTAAAGCTATCCGTACAAGACATTTTTAATTGGTTGACTTTGAATTAACTTTATTCTGAGGATAAGTTATGTTTGATACTTTCAAAAACAGATTGGAAATTACAGGAACCCTGCGAACTATAACCGCACTTCGCATTAGTGCAGGACGTTCCACTGAACCCATTGGCTCAGACTTACCCGTAATTAAAGATGCTTTGGGTAGACCTTTGATACCAGGAGCAAGTTTCAAAGGAGCAATGCGATCGCGTCTCGAAAGTTTCCTACGAGGTATTGTCGGAAATAACCGCAAACTGGTAGCTAATCCAGCAATAGAAGATGAGTGGTCAATTACTGCTCAAGAAATGAAGCAACTCAAGGAGCAAAATCAAGACGATGTTGCTCTGACTGCCGCTATTCTAAAACAGACAGACCTAGTTTCCCATCTCTTTGGTTCTCCCTGGCTTGCCAGTAAATTCCAAGTTCGTGATTTAACTGTACTGCCAGAAAATTGGTTTGGACAATACCAAGAAAGAGATGGCGTAGCAATTGACCGAGATACCGAAACCGCAGCAGATGGTAAGCTTTATGACTTCCAAGTTGTTCCTGCTGGGACACCCTTTGAATTTCAGGCTGTAGTAGAAAATGCCGAAGAATGGGAATTAGGCTTATTAATGATTGGTTTGCACCAGTTTGAGACAGAACAAATTCCTTTAGGTGGAGGACGTTCTCGCGGCTTAGGTGTAGTTAAACTAAAGATTGATAAGATGAACTGGATTGATGTTAATAACGACCCCACAAAGTTACTCTTGTATCTACAAAAACTGGTTAATAACCATCTCGACCTATATGAAGATGGAAAACAGTTAAAATCGAGTTGGACAGAAGCTCTTATTCATCACTTAAGGCAAACTCTTTCTCAGCAGCCCACCGTATCAACTTCTTCAGGAGATTAAGATGTCTTTCAGTAATTACAAAGATATCGGTTCAGTCCTCAAAGAATTCCAAATCACCTACACCGAAGACAATTTCATGGGTGAAGTTGAGTTTAATATATCTGATTACTTCCGAGAAGACTTACAAACAGTTATGCAAGATGGAGTACCCAGTGCTTCAGAATTTTCAATTTGTGAGAATCTAATTTATCCAATTCTTAAAGAAGTTTGGAAATGCTATCGTAGCAACTTCGTTTTGTGGGGACATAAGTCTCTTA
>JBAUJE010000231.1:0-25134 GCA_049683475.1 Coleofasciculaceae cyanobacterium
GCCGCTTTAAAATTAACAGAATGAGCTTTTCTGCAATAAATTGACTCTGGCAGTTGGGGTGATGGGGTGAGGAGGTGATGGGGTGAGGAGGTGATGGGGTGGGCAAAGAGAACACCCTAATGATTGAATATCACTAACTATGTATTTGCCCACCCTACCAGAAATAGGTTTTGCCCTCAGTCAGATACTCTCTAGAGAGTCCTGGATACTCTTTAATGAGTCTTTACTACTCTCTAGAGAGACTCGGATACTCTCTAGAGAGTCTTGGAACCTCTTTAATGAGTCTTTACCTCTCTCTAGAGAGTCCTGGATACTCTTTAATGAGTCTTGGATACTCTTTAATGAGTCTTGGAACCTCTTTAATGAGTCTTGGATACTCTTTAATGAGTCTTTACTACTCTCTAGAGAGACTCGGATACTCTTCACTGTGCCAACTTATGACACTCCAGAGAGTGGTTAGGCATAAGTTTTGAGCAAGGGACACTCTTGTTAGGCTTTGATTATCATTTGCTAGATTAGAAGTGCTTTTTTGCTGCTTCCCTACAAATATCACCCAATTTCGCCACTGGAGAGTTAGCCTGTGAGTGAGTTTAATGATTTAATTGCCATCTCTGGTTGTGACAACCCTTCTCGCCGTGGAGACATAATTTTTGTTCACGGTTTAGGGGGTAGTGCCAGAGGTACTTGGCATCCCCAGGAAAGGCAAGATGATGATAATTTTTGGCCAGCTTGGTTGGGAGAAGATTTCCCGGATGTGGGGATTTGGTCTTTGGGGTATGAGGTAGAACCCTTTAGATGGAAGGGTAATTCTATGCCTTTGGTTGATCGAGCTACGAATATTTTAGATTTATTGGATAGTTATGAGATAGGCGACCGTCCCTTAACTTTCATTACTCACAGCATGGGAGGATTGCTGGTAAAGCAGATGCTGCGGAGTGCGAGGGATTTTGGGAAGTGGAGTGCGATCGCCTCTCATAAGCTACATGACTTTATCAACTCTTGAGATATTTTTTAATTATTGATTAATTGATGTCAGCTTATATTTCTTCATTGCCGCTAAGTCAATTTCGTTAATAATTTCTGCCAAATAGCATAGCTTATCACAAATCTCACATATAGACATTTGATGTTCTGAATTCAAAGTAAACTTACCAGCAAAATACTGAAGAAATTTTTCGTCTACAGTTCCATTTCGATGAGCATATAAATGCCTTATTTGAAGTATTTTCTCTACTTCATTTTGTTTGGGCTCCTCAATAACACCTAAACCGCTTATTTGTTTATTTTCTTTAATAAAACCTTTAACACTTCCTTTTTGTAGTTTGCCAATTTTTTGCTTAGCCAAATACTCCACAAATTCTTGCAAATCCGAACATCTTAAAACCTCTTCAATGGTGACTTGTTCCTTAGACTTAAGAGTTGAGGGAATTGCAAGAAAAATTTCATACAATAAATCAGACAAGTAGGTTTCAAAATTATCTACAAAAGAGGAAAACAATATCCTTGAGAGTATTTTGCCTTCTTGACTACTTGTAGGCATGCTTACATCTGTAGGATAAAGAATTTGACCAAGGTCATCTATTATTTTTAAAATACTTTGGTAATGCTCAATTAACTTTATCTTAGAACTGGTTGCACTTTGCTTATACGCTTCAAGTCGCTGATTTATACTTTTAATTCTTGCATATCCATTTTGCTTGAACTGTATTTTCGTGGGATTTGAAAGCTTAATCGAACCATCAACTCTCTCATATATTTTGCCTTCTAAGGTGATTGGTGAATCAGATTTTTCAACTTTTATTACATAAAGTTTTTTGTCATTATATGCAACGTATTGGTAATATACCTGTGGTTGAGGTGTAAGAAGATCTAAGGCTTTATGAGTAATTGTGTTGGCATGAAAATCTTTACTCAAACCGTTTATTTCAATATTTCCTTTTGGATCTTCAGACACTCCTAAAATAATGTGTCCACCATCAGTATTGGCAAATGAGCTGATTAGCTGGGCGATATTTTTTGAAGGTGGCAAAACTGCTTTATATTCAAGCTTAGAGCTTTCTTTTTGACCAATAATTTGAGCTACTTCATTTGTAATATCCATCGTTTACAGGGGAATTATATTAATACCTGTTATTTTCAGAATTTTGCCTAAAGTCAAATGTCTTGGATCATCAATCCCGTTATCGATCCACAATTCCGCAGGGGTTTCAGGATCATCTAGAGTATCTTTTTCCGAGCCATAATAGATAATTACTTTATTGTTATCTGAAGGTCTAACAACAACAGATATAGGTATACCATCTTTTTTTATTCCTCCAATTACAGTTGTAGCTAAGTCTTCTTCTTCTTCACAATCATAACTTGGAAGGGTCTTTAAGTATTTAAGAACATTAGCTTTAGATCTTTTAATTAATTCTTGAGCACGGTGAAACATCTCTGATGTAGGTGTAGGCGTATGTGTACATAGAGCAGCAATATCTTTATCCTCTAAGACTTTTTTCAATTCTTCCATTGAAGTTACGCCTAAACTGACGAGAGTGTCTTGATTAAATTCCTTTAAAAGACTGGTTAGTTCTTCTGACTTCTGAAGATTTTCAATGATGATAGGATTTCTTTCAATAGCCTCCGCGACTTCAGCAAGTTTAGATAAATCTGTAGAAGTTCGCATTATATTGTAAAGACTTTCTTTATCTTCTATTGTGTTCATAAAGAGTTCAGCACGTTTGCGATACAATTCTGCAAAAAACTCTTTTCCTTGTTCTGGGTTATTTTCAAACCATTTAGATAAAATAATAATAGCCTTTGATAAATTTTCATTTTTATCATCAGTTTTTTTCAGCTTCTCAGTTATCTTAACTGCAATATCTTTAATATATTTAATATCTTTTTTTTCTTTGCTGTTATATCCAAAGTTTATGCTGTTGTGTCGCAAAATATTTTTCCAGTCTTCACCCAATAGCCTTAAAATATCAATTAAGTCATCATCTTGTATTTCGTCAATGTATAAATCTGACCTTTCCCTAAAAATTCCATTTTGGTTTGGAATAATTGCATTATTTTTAAGTAATGCTAGATTACTATCATCTTTAAAAATAAAATTACCAAAGTAATTTAACCAGTCTAAAGTATCATGCTCCTCTTTTTTCAAAGACTGACTGAGTTTATAAATATTTTCTTGCTTTACCAAATTTTTTACCAAGACAGAAAAATTGATTGTCTTCCAACTTTCCCAAGATATATCACACCAATTGTGCAAATGTATTTTCTTACACACTATGTCTGAATGTAAATCAAAAGCAAATTGCCAGATTTTGTCTCGTACTGCTTTCGAGAAATCCTTGTCAGGAAACCATAAATCTTTAATTGCTTGCTTTTCAGAAATTTCATCTTCAATCTCAACGATTTTGACATTCCAAATAAATTCTCTAATAGGTTTTTGAATAGAGTGTTTGTACCACGTTTTATCAAAATATTTTTCACTCGTAGAAGGCATTTTAGTTTCTGCAAGATTGTATAAATCAAAAAAGTCTTTCTCTGTAATTTGAGAAAGCAAGTTTTTATACAATTCAACAGCACTTTCTAACAGTTTCTGATTTTCTTCTACTTCTACATCATCACTACCTTTTAGCCAAATGCCATCTCTTTCAGTTTGCGGACTGAAAAAGAAACTATTTACAACTACAGGAAAATGAAAGTTTTCAGTTCCAATCAGAGGAAAATCACAAAATAATTTTGGAACATTTTTTATATCTTTAACTGAATAACCTTTTTCAGTTTTCTCAATTTCGGTAGCAATTTTAACCTTTTCATTAGAGGCATATAAAATCAAAATATTTGTTTCTTTCTCATTCTCTGTTTTGGCAACAGGTACAATCAAACCATCTATCACTTCTTGATTGTTTTCAAAAACAGTAGTGTTTCCTAAAGTATTGTCTATAATCTCCACTCTACTAATTTTAGGAATAAAAGCCAAAACAAAAGGAACTAATTTTGAAAACTCCTCTACGCCAATTTTAGCAATTTCTTTTTGCTCTTTCGTTTCTAATTGGTAACAAAAAGACGTATTGAATTTATTTTGATCATAAGTGGCATTTATCTTCATGTTGTTTATGACGGAATCATCAAATTCATTCCAAGTTGTTTCAATTTTTGGTATGAGTTGATTTGTCGTTTTGCCTTTTCTGTCTAAAATAAATTTAAACTCAGATAAATCATTGTTGTCTGTTTCTACAATTCCTTTTAACTTAACTACTCTTGAAAGCAAATGTGTTGTTAAAAAACCTGTACCGAACCTACCTGTTTTTTTTGTATGCTGCCCTTCTTCTACTTCTTTAGAAGAAATTTGGTTTATTAGTCCTCTTACGTCTTGCCCTGTAAAGTGTGTTCCGTTATGCCTAAACTCAACACTATCTTCGTTCAGTTCTATCTGAACAGATACAGTTCTGTTTTGATCTTCTACTATACTATCCTTGGCATTTTGTAGAAGTTCCCAAGCCCAGCGCCCTTGATTATTCTCAACCGTTTTATCCAGATCATGTAAACACTTGATTATTTTGTCAGCAATCGACCGATTTCCATCCTCTCTTCTACCGTCTTTAATTGATTGAATCATGATCAAAGTTTTTGTCGTTTTAATAAAGTTGATGCTAGCTCGTAAATAACTGAATGTTTTGTCGTATTGATCCGCGTTTTTTGTCTCTTTAACCTTCTAGAGATTAAACTCAGCCACGCAGATAAATACATTCTGGCATCAACCGATGCTGTTTCGCTACCGTAATTTCCACGATAAACCCAAGATTTTTAGTAATTGTAGGGTAGGCAAAATGAACCAACGATAGTATTGATCAGTGAATATAGGAAATATTGTTGGACAACAAGTTTGTCCTCTGTCACGCTTTCTGCTGTGATTCTTCCAATATCTCATCAACAGGAACACCTCGCCTCAATTCCTGCCATTGACCATTAATCTGCTGATACTGACGCATACTCCCGGATGCGATTAGCTACACTAGCGCCAAAGGCGATTAGCGCAGTAGCGCCAGCGCAAAGCGATTACGCGGAGCGTAGCGCCTTTAGGCGATCGCACATTCTATCTAATGCCAGTATAATTAGGGTTGTTTATCCTCAAGATTTCATGCCAGCCAAGGATAAATTTCATGATGTTGTGAAAGTTGCCTTGCAAAAGGATGGTTGGCTGATTACAGATGACCCACTTTCTATCAGTGTTGGTGGGGTTGATATGTTAATCGATTTAGGGGCAGAACGCCTGCTTGCGGCAGAAAAGCAAGGAGAGAAGATTGCCGTTGAAATTAAGAGCTTTTTGAATACTTCCGTCATCACAGATTTCCATTTAGCAGTCGGACAATTTATCAACTACCGTACAGCACTAAAGTTTAAGGAACCCCAGCGACTCTTATTTCTGGCAATTCCTTTAACCACCTATAACGATTTCTTCAAGCGTGAGTTTACAATCACAATTGTGGAAGATTACCAGTTAAAGTTGTTGGTCTATGACATTGAAGAAGAGGTGATTGCTTTATGGAAAAAGTAGAAAAGTATCGAGATTGTATAAAAAAAGTTCTCACAGAATATGCTTCTTATAAGCCATCTTATGGAGAAGTGGAGATGCAAGTTGTTTTTGATTCAGAACACGATCATTACCAAGTTGTTCGAGTAGGTTGGGATAACAAACAACGAGTTTATGGTTGTCCGATGC
This sequence comes from Coleofasciculaceae cyanobacterium, assembly GCA_049683475.1. Classification (GTDB taxonomy): domain Bacteria; phylum Cyanobacteriota; class Cyanobacteriia; order Cyanobacteriales; family Coleofasciculaceae; genus JBAUJE01. The sequence goes on from JBAUJE010000231.1 coordinate 5,717, forward strand.
ATCTTGATATTAAAGATGGCAAAATTTGGATTCAGCAAAATGGCACAGAAATTGATTTAGGAGAAGAACTAGTTAATTTAGGTGTGCCGAAGGATGATATTGTGGTGGGATTTCATCCTCCTTATCTGCGTCAGTTTACAGAGTTTGCAGTGAGTTGAGGGTAGTGCTAAAGGGCTATAGTGATTGTAGGGTAGGCAATATTAACCAACGATAGAAATTATTGAGCAACGAGACTTAGAAAGGCAACGCGCTAAAAAAGCAGAACAAGAACAACGAGAGGCAATTCCTAAGTTACTAGCAATAGGTTTGAGTGTCGAACAAATCGCTGAAGTACTCTCATTACCAGTTGAAGTAGTACGTGCTGTAGCTGAATCTTAATAAGCGAATATCGGAGATAAAGGGGTATCTCTCAACAGGAATCGTGTTACCTCAATAGGATTGAGAACCCCTCTAGTATAAATACTGTCTTTGTGGTAAGCGTAAGATAAAAATTTTGCGTATTCAGCTATGATAAAAGTAAGAACCTAGACTAAAAAAGCATTGCTAAACATATGAGATTCATCAGTCCTAAAACTGACTTTGCTTTCAAGAAAATCTTTGGTTCCGATCAGAGTAAGGATATTCTGATTTCCTTTCTCAATGCCATGATTTATTCCGGTAATCCGGTAATCGAAGACCTAGAAATTATCGACCTCTATAGTGCTGGTAATGTGGTCGATTTAAAAGATAGTTACCTAGACGTTAAAGCAGTATTAAAAGATAAAACGACCGTTATCATTGAGATGCAAGTCTGGAATGTTGAGGCTTTTGAAAAGCGAGTCGTTTATAACTTATGCAAAACCTATGCAAACCAGCTCAAGTCAGGACAGGGATATTCTTATCTTAACCCGGTCATTGCTTTAACCATTACTGATTTTAAGCTGTTCCCATCAACAGAGAAAGTAATTAGCTGCTTTTACTTCCAAGAAGAAGAACAACAAATTGCCTATCAAGAGCATGAGTTAAAGCTGGTGTTTGTCGAACTCCCCAAATTTACAAAGAAGCTAGAAGATTTGGAGGGTGTGGTAGATAAGTGGGTATATTTTATCAAAGAAGCACCAAGTTTAGAAGTGATTCCCCAAAATATGAGGGAAGTACCACAGATAGAAAGAGCCCTCAATATAGCCAATCAAGCTAGCTTAAGTATTGAAGAATTGGAAAGAGTACATAAACAGGAAATGTTTCTTGAAGACAGGCGAGGTGAGTTGAGTTTAGCTAAAAGGGAAGGAAGAGAAGAGGGAAGAAGACAGGGAAAAGAAGAGGGAAGAGAAGAGGGAAGAACAGAAGGCGAAAGAAACTTACTCTTGCGACAGCTTGAACGTCGTTTTGGAGAAGTAACAGCCTCGGCGATCGCGTCAATTGAAGCCTTGAATCCCCAAGATTTAGAACGCTTAGGAGAAGCCATGTGGGATTTTCAGGGTAGTGAGGACTTACTCAACTGGCTGCAAGAGAATTCTCGCTGAGGGCAACTTTGTCAACTCGATTTTGGATTTTAGATTTTGGATGAAGGGATTTTCCTCTCCTTGAAGCGTTACTCAAAGCGATCGCAAGTGAAGCGCAAATCACGCCTCCCCTAAAATAAAATAACAAATAACAACCCTACCTGGGCAAATTCAAAACCTCTACTGGAAGCTTCTTAATAATGTGTCGTTTACTTGGTTACTTAGGTCAGGAAATTTCCCTTGACCAAATTTTGTATAAACCTGAACATTCCCTAGTTGTCCAAAGTTACCAACCCAAGGAAATGACCGCTGGTGTAGTTAATGCTGATGGTCTAGGCCTTGGCTGGTATCATAGCCAAAAATCAGTTAATCCTTTCACCTACAAAAATACCCTACCAATTTGGAATGATACTAATTTGCCAGAATTAAGCCGCTATGTTGAGTCTGGCTGTGTCTTGGCATATGTGCGTAGTGCAACAGCAGGTCAAGCACTAGATTTTAGTAACTGTCAGCCGTTTCGAGATGAGCGTTTATTATTTATCCACAACGGTTTTATTGAAGACTTTCGTAAAACCCTTTACAAACCAATACGCGATCGCCTCTCAGATCAAGTCTATCAATTAATCAATGGTACTACTGATTCTGAACACATTTTTGCCCTACTAGTTAATGAATTACGCTCAAAGCCAAATATCTCAGTTGAAAAGGCATTACAAACAACTTTAATGACCATAAAAGAGTTAGCTCTCTCTGCTCAAGTCAGCTTTTCTGCCAATCTCATTATTAGTGATGGGCAACGCCTTATCGCTAGTCGCTATGCCCATAATACTAGTATTCCTACACTCTACTGGCTGAGGGATGATGCCAATTACCCAGATTCTGTAATCATTGCTTCTGAACCATTATTTGATGGTAACTGGAAGAGTATTGCTGAAAACAGCATTGTTACGGTTGAGGAAAACTTGGAAGTTTACCTACAGCAAATTACCAGTTGATGCTGGTAATTGATATATACTAATCCACTCGAAAAATAGCTCATGAGCTTAATCTGAGTAAGAAGAAAGTCAATAAAAATGTTAAGCGAAAAGATAAAGGATTAATCAACTCGCATAGGAAGAATTGTTAATAAGTTAAGTTGTAACTCAAACTCCTAATAATCTTAGGTCTTTGTATTGCTTTTAACTACTAACTAATTATTTTCGCCAACAGTATCTTCGCTAGTTCCACCCCCCATAATCTCTTCTAGTTCTTCGGACATGTCGTCGGCATAGGGTTCATCAGACTCATTGGGTTTAAATCGATTTGTTCGTTTTAACCAGTCCAGGAGTGGTTCCCTTTCTCTTAGCGGGATAATACGTGCTGGCTCGTTTTTGGATTCTTCCTTGAGAGCAGGGTTGTAAAACGTAACCATTTTGGCTGACCTCTTGAGACTTCGTATGTTTTTACTTTGACTATTAGCGTTACTGTTGAACATTGCCAAGATTAAACAGAAAAGGAATACTTGATTGCCCTTTTCCACCCATTACTAATACCTTGGGCATTTGAGATCCACCTTCTCTCCAGGCTTGAATTGCCTCTTTTTGCAAGACTAGCTGACCACCTTCGGCTTTTAAAGTCTCGGCTAGCAATCTTTGGGCCTCGGCTTTACCTGTAGCACGGTTGATATCAGCCTGTGCCTGTTGTTCTGCTTCTTGAGCTACATAAATAGCTCTTTTGGCTCTCTGTTCTGCGATTTGTTTCTCCTCTACGGCTTTAGCAAACTCTGGGGAAAAGTCTAAATCGACGACACTAGTATCGAGTACAATAATTCCGTACTTTTCTAGCCTTTCACTTAAAGCATCATCAAAATCTTGCTTGAGTTCATTTCTTTTGGTAATTGCTTCTTCGACTGTTCTCCTGGCAGCAGCAATCTTAAAAGATTCTTGCGTTTGGGGAGCAATAATTTTAGAGACAATATTTGCCAAAGTTCCTTGAGTTCTACGGATTTCTACAACTAATAAGGGATCAAGGCGAAAGTTAATCGCAAAACGGGCTGATAAATTCTGAAGGTCTTTGGTAGAACTTTGTGCTGGAACTTCAAATTTTTGCACAGTCAGATCGTAGATATCTACGGCGGAAACCAAAGGTGGTTTTAAGTGGATTCCCTCTAGCAAGACTCCATCTCTGGCTTTGCCTAAAATTCTGATTACCCCTGCTTGACCAGGATTGAGAATGACAAAGCCATTAAACCCAATCAAAAGTATTAATACTACCAAGATAAAAGGTACTAATAGCTTATCAATTGAAGTAAATTGTTTTTTCAAAATTTACCTTTGCAAATTGCTAATTAAAATAGGTATTACAAGTTTATCTCTAGTTTTGACAAAAGAATAGGCTTTGACTATCTAATCAAACAAACCTTCTACATTTTGTCGAAAGGCAATCAATGCGTGAGTTGCTTTAAACTACTTCAGGTTTTCTTTTTTACTCACACTCTGAACAGAGAAATCATTTTTTCAATTAAAGCTAAAATCTATGATTTATTAAAATTTTAACTAACTTCTGCTTCTTTAAGTTTTTAGCCATCTATCTGAAGGAATTTCTTAGCAATTTCATCCTAACGAATAAATCTATAACTTATAGGATAAAGACATAACTCTTATTAAAAAACTAATGATTAAAAATTCAACCTTTAGACCTTTTCCTTGCTAACTCCAACTGTCGCTGCTTTTCTTGCTGACGTGCTTTTTTTTCTGGCGTCAGACTTTCAAAACAGTAGGGACAGGAAATACCTTCTTGATAATGGTGAGAATCTTTATCTGCCTCCGAGATAGGATGACCACAGCTAAGGCAACTATCATGGCTTCCGGCGGCTAATCCCTCTTTAATTGCCACACGTTCATCAAAGACAAAACATTCACCTTGCCAAAGACTTTCTTCTTCTGGAACTTCCTCTAAATATTTAAGTATTCCTCCCTGAAGGTGATATACCTGCTGAAACCCCTTACTTAACATAAAAGATGAGGCTTTCTCACAGCGAATACCCCCAGTGCAGAACATAGCAACCTTCTTCTGTTGGCCTGGATTAAGATGCTTTTCTACATATTCAGGGAATTGTCGGAACGAGTTAGTTTGCGGATTTTGCGCTCCTTTGAATGTGCCAATGTCTACCTCGTAAGTGTTGCGGGTGTCGATGACTACCACCTCTGGGTCAGAAATTAGAGCATTCCATTCCTTGGGACTAACATAAGTACCAACCCGCACATTAGGGTCAACTTCCGGCTTGCCTAAAGTAACAATTTCTTTTTTTAACTTGACTTTAAGACGGTCAAAAGGATTGGATTCGGCAGAAGATTCTTGATGTTGCAAATCAGCAAGGCGAGGATCTTGGCGCAGAAAGGCTAAAACTAAATCTACTGCTTGAGTCGAACCGACAATTGTGCCGTTAATCCCTTCTACAGCAAGCAGTATCGTCCCTTTGATATCTTGCTGTTGGCAATATGCCAGTAAGGAGGCTTGTTTCTCTGCAAAGTCGGCTAGCCTAACAAATTTGTAGAATGTAGCAACTATCAGGGTCATTTTCCCATTGTCGAGGTAAAGGTTCTACTTTCTCTAAACCTAGCAAGAAACTTCCCTATATTTAATTATGGTTTTTTGCTGAAAATAAGCTAATATAGTTTGGGTATGCTTCAGTGTTCCTTAACCCATGTATGGGGGTATAGCTCAGTTGGTAGAGCGCCTGCTTTGCAAGCAGGACGTCAGCGGTTCGAGTCCGCTTACCTCCACTCCTTAAAGGCGATTGCCGTCACCTACTACTTAAATTAGCCAGCAACCGCCCCTTAACTACCTAAATGTTGACCACTCTTAAGCGTGAGTTGATAAATCTATCCATCCAGCTTTCTAGATAAGCTCGATTCTCCTCTTGTTGCTCTGGTTCTGTTGTATCGAGAGGATGGGGGGCTAAGCCTAAAATCGCTGCTGTGGTCACGCAAAACATCGACTTCTGAAAAGTTTGGCAAATCTGTACCCGCAAGTCATCTTCACCTCGAAGCGATCGCCGATAGAATTCCCTGAGATAATCAGGTAGAAAATGGCGCATATCTTGCATTAGCAGGGTTGGTGGAATTCCTGCACCACCAATTGGTAAAGGATCGGCATATAGCGCCCCATAAGCGAAGTTATCTTGCTCAGGAGGAATCTGATTAGCCTGGGCGTTGTAAGAAATTGTGCCAGGAAAAGGTGTTCCCCGGAAGAAAATAGCCTCAACGTAAGGAACTGCTGTATCAGCCAGGAAAGTCAAACCAGCCGATTTAGGGATAATCTCATAAACTTGATCTCGAATCTTGACGGCATAGGTAATTGGCTTGTTGGCAGCTGCTACTAAACCTGCCAAGATATGGTCTACAACTTGGGGAATGGTTTTGATTTTCCCTTGGTCATAGCCCTCTGAAAGTTCCATGAACATATCACTCATCACTCGCCAGAATTGACCCAACCCACTGTAATAGGCTAGTTGGCGTATTTGTTCAGGCAAAAAATCAGGAAATAGCCAATCTACCCCTTGCATAAGGGGATTACCTTGAAACTTGGCCTTAATTGCCGCAGCAGCAAGTTCTTCAAATTCTGGTGTATCCAGATAAGCATCTAAGCCGCCACCACCATGCCACAGCATAGCCTTCATGCAATATTCTGCATATTCAAAGTTAATACGATCATGCCACCAGTGACGTAGCAGTTTAGGTAATGAGATTTCCCCGTTGAAATATTTAAAAAAGGGAAAAAACACTAAAAATTGATGATCGGCGATGTAAATTAGATTACGGGAGTAGGCATCTAAAACGATACCGTAACTATGTAAGATTCCCACTACCTCTAAAACATTTTCTGGTGAATCTTTGAGCAGAGCGTCACCAGATTTGAGTCGTTCAATATATTCTTCTAGAGAATGATTACTCGGCTTTTTTTTTCTAACCAACATTTAAGTTCTCTCGAGCCAACAGTTCTATAAAGGCTTGTTCAAAGCAGATTTTAAAGTTATACCATCGGAGTTCTGAAGGGCGACAGTTTGAGGCGTGGTAACCATAGCCGCTGTTGTTACCTCACTTAGCCTAGTCAACCATCCCGGCTGTACTCCCAGTACAACAATTAAAATAGCGAGAACAATTGCCGGGATGCGTTCACCCCATTTCACAGGAGGCAAATTAATTACCGCTGTAGACAAACGTCCGAAAAAGGCGCGGTCGAGCAAAATTAATAAGTAAACAGCAGTTAGACCAGTTCCCAGCATACAAAGAAGAGTTTGGGTGGGAAACACCTCGAAACTACCCCTGAATACCAAAAATTCTGAGATAAACCCAATCATCCCAGGAATTCCGGCACTTGCCATCACACCCACTACCATCAGGCTACCAATTAATGGTAAACCTCGTTCTCGGTTTAATAAACCATTGAGAACTTTCAAGTCCCGTGAGCCAGTTTTTTTATAGACAACCCCGACAAGAAAAAACAGTAGTGCAGCAATTAAACCATGACCAACCATCTGGACTACAGCAGCCACTAGAGAAAGGGGTGTAGCCGCAGCCGCAGCCAGCAAAATATAGCCCATATGAGCTACAGAACTGTAAGCCACCATTTTTTTCATATCTCTTTGTGCCAAGGCATTAAGGGCACCATAGAGCACACTCACCACTGCCCAAATTGCTAACCAAGGAGCTAGCACAGCCCAAGCTTCAGGAAACAATCCTAAGCCAAATCGCAACAGACCATAGGTTCCCAATTTTAGCAATACACCCGCTAGCAAAATAGAAATGGGGGTTGAAGCCTCAACGTGAGCATCCGGTAACCAAGTGTGAAATGGCACAAGAGGAATCTTAATACCAAAACCGATCACAATTGCTCCCAAGAGCAGCAGTTGTTCTGCTAAAGGTAATAAAGAGGCGAGTTGAACGGTTTCTTGGTACGCAAAGTTAGAGATACCATCCAAAAACGCTAGACCAAGAAATGCTGCTAAAATTAGTACTCCAGAAGCCGCTGTATACAACAGAAACTTAGTTGCGGCATAGCCTCGGCGGCTACCTCCCCAAATAGCAATTAAAAAGTACAGCGGAATCAGTTCTAACTCATAAAATATGAAAAACAGTAGTAAATCTTGAGCAAGGAATGCACCAGCCACTGATGCATTCAAAAGTAGAATCAAGGCATAATAAAAACGACTTCTAGGTATCTTCTCATCCGTACTATAGAGAGCAATTACTGTGAGCAGACCATTCAAAACCAACAGAGGCATGGACAAACCATCTACCCCCAAACTGTAGGTCAAACCAATTTGTTCAATCCAGGGCAGATATTCTTGAAACTGCATGCTTACCTGGCTGGGGTTAAACTGTAGCAGCAGAACCAGTGACCACACAAACAAACCAATAGCTACAGCTAATGTCAGTTGACGGGCAAGTTTAGAGGACAAACCTCCTGGCCAGAAACCTACCAAAGCTGCACTGAGTATTGGTATCCAAATCAGGGCACTCAGCATAGATTAACTAGTCTCCTTCCTATTTGTTGTTTGTTGTTAATCATTAGACCTTTAGCAAAAAGCTATTGGCGTCAATTCTTATTCCCTATTCCCTGTTCCCTATTCCCTGTTCCCTATTCCCTGTTCCCTTAATTACTGAGCCATAAATAATGACCACTGACCAATTACGAGTTCATAGGTTGTCAAAATTGCAAACAGACCTATTGCCAACAAGATAGTAAGTAAGTAGAACTGTGACTTACCTGAAACGTTGTACTTTAAGCTCTGACCACTAAAGACAGTAGCTAAACCAGTCAGATTAACTAAGCCATCAACGATATAGCGGTCAATCCAAGCGCTAATCTTAGAAAGCGTCTCCACAGCCAAAACTATCGTTAGACGGTAGAGACGGTCAACATAAAAGTCATACGCCAACAAGTCTTGAATAAATCTCACCGGTAGGCTAATTGACCTTGCCCCAATTCTTTGCAGGTAGATAATTGATCCTAAAGTACCGCCGACCAAGCTAGAGGCGACTAACAGCAGCTGTGGTGTACGAATGAGAAACTCGTACTTATCAGGAGGCAACAGAAACAGATTTTGCAGTAAAAGCGGTATGCTGAGAGTCACTACAGTTAAAGCCACCATCGGTAAAGCCATTGGCCATGGTACTTCTGGTGTTCGGCGTGTTTTCGGCTGAGGTTTTCCTAAAAATACTAAACGAAACACGCGGGTTAGTCCTAAAGCTGATAGACCGTTTACTAGCAAAAATGTCACTACAATCAGAGGATGGTCGAGCCAAAAAGTATTAACTCCCTTACTGATTGCCCAATAACCTCCTAAGGGAAGTAGTCCGACTAGAGCAATACTACCCACTAGGAAAGCAGTGGTAGTAGCAGGCATACGTGAACGTAAACCACCTAGTTCTCCGAGGTTTTGGCAACTAGTAGTGAGAATGACTGAGCCAATACTCATAAACAGTAGGGCTTTAGCCAAACCATGGGCAAGTAGTAAAGCTGCGGCAACTTCGGCTTTTCCTAGTCCAATGGCAATAAATACTAAACCGAGATAGGCACTAGTCGAATGGGAAAGAGAACGCTTAATGTCAATTTGGGCAATGGCAACCAAGGAAGCACCAATGGCTGTGACAGAACCAATTACTACCAATGCAGATAATGCTACTGGTGAGATTTCTAAAATTGGTAACAGTTGCATTAGTACATAAGCACCGCAACCAACTACCAAAGAATTACGTAACAAAGAGGCCGGGTTTGGTCCTTCCATCGCCTCATCTAGCCACAAGTGCAGGGGAAATTGGGCACATTTACCAATCGGACCTGCAATTAAGGCTAAACCAAGTAAGTTTGCCGTTATTGGTGATAACTCAGCCGTCTTGACCCATTCGTATAAATCTGGGAAATTTAAGCTGCCTGCCATGGTCGCGAGAGCTACTACACCCATTAAAAGTAAGATATCCCCTACCCTCTTAGTTAAAAAGGCATCTCGTGCTGCTGTCACCACTAAAGGCTGAGCATACCAAAAGCCGACAATAAGATAGGTAGAGAGGGTGAGCATCTCTAGCAGGGCATAACTGAGAAACAAGGAATCGCTCAAGGCAATACCCGCCATTGCTCCCTCAAAAAAGCCCATCAGAGCTAAAAAGCGAGCTAATGACCAATCCTTTTCCATGTAACCTAAGGAGTAGAGTTGTGCCAATAGACTGAGGCTAGTTATTAACTCCACTGCACCGATACTAACTGGCGAGATTTCTAGGGCTAAGGATAAGTCGAGGTTTGCCACCTCTAGCCAGTGAAACACCAATTCTTGCTTTGGCTGTCCCCAGATACCATAAAAGACAATCCAGCCGTGAATTGAGGCTAAGACAGTTGCTAACAGGTTAAGATAAACAGCTGGTCGAGGGCCCGTGCGACGAATAACTCCCGTTGCCCAGGGCAGAGTTAAAACTGCACCTATCAAACCATAAAAAGGCACTAGCCAACTTGTCTGAGTGAAAAACTCAGTCATAGTTTTTTTGACCTCACCATTGTAAAATTACTCAAAATTTACTGATAATCAGATTCAAAATGGTTTACCAAAACCAGAAATTAGTTACCAAGACAGCAGTAAGGCAAGTCCTTGATATTTTTGCTTTATTGTTGACTTTTCACCAGATACATGAGTGAGAATTCACTTAGTTTAATGTTTACAAATAGTCCTATCTCTATAGAAAAGTAATCTTTATTAAAAAGATAAAATTAGTTTATGAGATTAATGATTATATTTTTGATCTTCCCATATTGGCACGACTAAAACCACCAGAAGCCACCTAGGGCTTTCCGATAAAACGCCGCTTTATCCGGGTTTTCCCGACCAAAGCTGCTTAACTTATAGAAAAGTTATGAAAAAATTATAAAACAAAAGCAACCATTCTCAAAACGGTGAATTTTGGTTAAAGCATCTAGACAATTAATGCACAATATTAAGTTTTCTAAAGGATTTTATTAAGAAGTATTATAATAATTTATATTGTCAAGTATGCAAAGCTTCTCTATGCTGGTTTTGTACCTTGCATAGAGAGTATTCTCAAAGCAAAAAAAATGGGCAATCTCGTCCATATTTTTGCTGCATGTTGGTTTACACCCTTGCATCAGATCTAGCCCACCAGGAGAACAACACCATGTCAATTGCCGTCGGAATGTTAGAAACTAGAGGCTTTCCCGCTGTTGTTGAAGCAGCAGACTCAATGGTCAAAGCCGCCCGTGTTACCCTTGTAGGCTACGAAAAAATTGGCAGTGGTCGTGTCACTGTCATTGTGCGAGGAGATGTCTCTGAGGTACAAGCTTCAATCGCGGCAGGGGTTGAATCCGCTGGGCGAGTCAACGGAGGGGAAGTTTTATCGACTCATATTATTGCCCGTCCCCATGAAAACTTGGAGTACGTGCTGCCTATTTCTTACAGCGAAGCTGTCGAACAGTTCCGTTCCTATTAATGGCTTGCCTTTATTAGCATACAATCGGTTGACTATTCGCCCCTCATCAACAAAACAGACAACCTCAAACTTCTTGGAGTAAAACTCATGTCAATTGCTGTCGGAATGATAGAAACCCTAGGCTTTCCGGCTGTCGTCGAAGCGGCAGACGCGATGGTCAAAGCCGCTCGCGTCACCCTTGTCGGTTACGAAAAAATTGGTAGTGGTCGCGTAACCGTTATTGTGCGGGGAGATGTCTCCGAGGTGCAAGCCTCCGTTTCTGCTGGAGTTGATAACGTAAAGCGGGTAAATGGAGGTCAAGTTCTCTCAACCCACATTATTGCCCGTCCCCACGAGAACCTAGAGTACGTGTTGCCCATTCGCTACACCGAAGACGTTGAGCAGTTCCGTGAGAGTACTAATGCTATTCGCCCACTCAACCGTCCCTAGACTAATTTAAGATTCTAGGATTGCTGATGAAGGAAGTTGGCTCAAATTTAGCCAGATAGCGCTAGCTTTGACCTCAAGGACTAAACAATCCCCAATTTGGAGGGTCAATGCAAATTGCTAAAGTCCGTGGCACAGTTGTCAGCACTATCAAAGACCCTAGTCTCAGAGGCGTTAAATTTCTCTTGCTGCAATTCCTCGACGAGGAAGGACAAATTCTACCTAACTACGAAGTGGCAGGGGATAATGTTGGTGCAGGCATAGACGAATGGGTTCTAGTCAGTCGTGGCAGTGCTGCTCGCCAAGTTGGTGATACAGATAGACGTCCCATCGATGCCATGGTAGTAGGGATAATTGACACAGTCAGTGTAGATAATCACATTCTCTACAGCAAGAAAGATCAATATCGTTAGTTACTCAAGTAAGGAAGTATTCAACTTTGAAGAATTAGATTTGTGCAAGGGCAGCCTTTGTCTGGAAAGGGAAACAGTGGCTTGCCCAGATGGTTGTCTCAATTAACTTTGCTATTAGCCTTTCCCACCTGCAATTTTTCGGTAGCTTATAGCCAACCACTGTGTATCGCTAGATTAGGAGAAAGACATTTATGGCTGTCCGCCCATACGCGGCTCCGCCCACCCCTTGGTCAAAAAATTTGGCGGAACCAAAAATTCATGAAACTGCCTATGTACACTCTTTTTCTAACATCCTCGGAGATGTAGAAATTGGTGCCAATGTATTGGTTGCCCCCGGTACTTCAATTCGAGCAGACGAAGGAACACCCTTTTACATTGGCGATAGCACTAATATTCAAGATGGCGTGGTTATTCACGGTCTCGAAGCCGGTCGGGTAGTCGGAGATAACCAGCAGGAATACTCAGTCTGGGTTGGCAAAAATGCCTCTTTGACCCACATGAGCCTGATCCACGGACCAGCTTATATTGGAGATGACTGCTTTATCGGTTTTCGCTCCACAGTATTTAACGCTCGCGTTGGCAAGGGCTGCATTGTCATGATGCACGCTTTAGTTCAGGATGTAGAAATACCCCCCGGAAAGTATGTTCCTTCAGGGGCAATAATTACTAATCAACAGCAAGCTGACAGGCTACCTGATGTTCAGGATGAAGATCAGCATTTCGCCCACCATGTAGTGGAAGTTAATGAGGCTTTGCGGTCGGGTTATCGCTGTGCTGGCAATGAGGTATGTATTTCATCAGTTCGTGATCAAATAGCTAAACAATTTAACTCAGACAGTGCCAGCAACTCTAGTAGTTCTAGTAGTTCTAATAATTCATATAGTTCCATGGCTTTAAGTACACAATTAGGTTCAGACGTTCAACAACAAGTACACCAACTGTTAGCCCAAGGTTACCGCGTTGGTCTTGAATATGCTGATGAGCGGCGCTTCCGCACCAGTTCCTGGAAAAGTGCTCCTTCCGTTCACTCTCAGAGCAAATCGGAAGTAATGTCTGCTATAGAAACCACTCTGGCAGAACACGCTGGTGAATACGTCCGGCTGATTGGTATTGACTCGAAAGCTAAGCGTCGAGTTTTGGAAGAAATCATTCAAAGACCAGGTGACGAAGTTGCAGCTGCTGCCCCAAAGTCAGCAAGGCGAAGCAGTAGCTACCAGCCAACTGCACCTAGTAGCAGAGAAAGCTACAGCAAGAGTACCAGTAATGGACTTGCTCCAACTATTGAAGAGCAAGTCCACCAATTGCTCAGCCAGGGTTATCGCATTGGTCTTGAACATGCCGATGAGCGGCGCTTCCGCACCAGTTCCTGGAAAAGTGCTCCTTCCATTCACTCCCAGAGTGCATCACAGGTAATGAGCGAATTGGCTGCCAGCTTGGCAGAATATTCAGGAGAATACGTGCGTCTGATTGGTATTGATAGCCAAGCCAAGCGTCGGGTTCACGAAGAAATCATCCAAAAGCCTGGTGATAAGACACCAACGAGTACTCCATCCTCTGGGCAGAATGGTACTGGTCGCAATCGCAACGGCTACGCAGCCCAAACAGCGGAAAAACCCAAATATCCTAGTTCAAGTATCTACAGTCCCTCTTCCTCTCTAGACAAAGACACAATTGAACAAGTCCGTCATCTCTTGGGACAAGGCTACAAAATTGGTACAGAGCACGCTGATAAACGTCGCTTCCGTACCAGTTCATGGAAAAGTTGTAGCCCCATCGAATCCAATCGTGAGCAGGATGTGATTGATGCCCTAGAAGGCTGCATGACGGAGCATAGCGGTGAGTATGTACGAATGATTGGTATTGACCCGAAAGTCAAGCGACGTGTACTAGAGACGATTATTCAAAAGCCTTAACTAAAGCGCTGCGAATACATAGCGCCGGAGCTGAGGGAGAGGAGGAGATGAGGGAGAATTTTCAGCAATATTCTGTTAAAAATCTCCCTTGTCCTCCTCATTAATCCCTCTCTTCCCTATTCTCCCGAACTGGTGAAGTCTCCTTATCTAGAACAATGGTTACTGATTTACTATTTTCCTCTTGGACTCCTCATCTTCTGAACCTACCGAAATTGAGCCTAGTCAAAAATCCACAAACTCCGGCGCAAATAGAATGCATTTGCCACAATTGCCCTTAGCGAGTAACTCTCCTGTACATGTAGAAGGGGAGGTCAGTATTGATCCTAGCGCTGCGATCGCACCGGGGGTGATTTTGCGGGCTGCTCCGGACAGTCGAATTATTATTGCTGCCGGTGTTTGTATTGGCATGGGTTCAATTCTAAATGCTAATCAAGGTAACCTGGAAATAGAAGCTGGTGCCACTCTGGGAGCTGGGGTTTTAGTCATTGGCAATGGCAAAATTGGTACAAATGCTTGTATTGGTTCTCTGACAACTATTTGTGAATCTTCCATCGAGCCTTATCAGGTAATTCCAGCTGCCTCTCTCATTGGCAAAGCAGGGCGTATTGTCACAAAAGAGAATTCCCTCAACGTCACTAGTAGTAATCTAAACTCTACTCCTGATAGCTCTAGCCATCCCACCAGTACCACACTTGAGCAGACACCAACGGCATCTTCAAGCGGCAGTACCAAGAGCCAGGAGGATTTTGTAGAGCAAAATCATCTGGCAGAGCCAAAATCTACCTTTTCGACTAATCAACAGCAGCCAACTGAGCCAACTTCCTCTAAACCAGACGACCCTGAAGACACCGTCTATGGGCAAAATGGTCTCAACGACCTGCTCAAAACCCTATTTCCTCACAAAAAGCAGTCTTTTAACCCTCCCCCTAAAGAAGGTTAAAGTGGAAGTGGTTGCAGGGTAGCAGTGAAAGATAAGCAATTTTCAATTTTTAATTCACATACCTGTAACAATGTTTCTGTCCAAATTAGGATGCAGTCCTGGGAGTATAGCGGTCGAAATAAAAGTTAATACATCTCTGTGTTCCCTGTTCCCTGTTTCCAATTCACCATTGACAGAGTTGTGAGTTTTTAGTTGTTAGTTTCTAGACTTGAGAAGAGTTAATCACTAACAGCTAACCAATAACTGGAGGTTCTGCGCGATGAATCTAGATAAGTATGGGACTGCCCCCAAATACCCTCCTTTGGCAAAAGGCAATCCTATTAGACAAACCTCCTTGGGCTTAGTCTCGACTCGCAGCTTTCCGATCATTGTCGGTACCGCTGATGCCATGCTCAAAGCCTCTAGTGTCACCTTAGTTGGCTTTGAAAAAACTGGTGGTGGTCAATGTACCGCGATTGTGCGAGGCAGCACGGCTGAGGTCCATATTGCTGTACAAGCTGGTGTGAGCCATGCTGAAAAACAAGGGGCGTTTCTATCTTCTCTGGTCATTCCTAGACCATTTCCTAACCTAGAGGTAGTCCTACCCATCGGTTCTCATCAAGACGAGTTAGAGGATCTTCACCAGCGCCCTCGCCATAGTCAATATGCTGTGGGTCTTTTGGAAACACGTGGATTTCCAGCAATGGTCGGTGCAGCCGATGCTATGCTTAAGGCGGCTAATGTCGAGCTGACTGGTTATGAAACCATTGGAGATGGTCTTTGTACGGTAATTATCCGAGGAGCCGTATCAAATGTTGGCATGGCAATAGAGATCGGCATGTCAGAAGCGAAACGGATTGGGGAACTGGTGGCTGTTGCCCTAATCACTAGACCCTTGGAGGACTTAGAGAAAGCCTTACCAGTGGCGAAGCACTTTGTAGAGGAAGAACCACAACCTTTGATGGTGCCTGTAGATGTTAAGGAAAAAGAAAAAGAGTTGGTCGAGTTGCCAGATTTAAGAGATATTCCGATTCACCTTGAAGAGTCCTAATGCCATGGGAAGCGAGGGAGCAGAGTTGGTAAAATTCTTACAAAAAAACGTTGCACAAACCGAAGTAAAGGAAATGATCGATCTAACTTTTACTTAAAGTAAAAAGCTTGATCATCAAATTCCCAACTGAAAAACCGGAGACTGTGCAACGCCTGATGGAAGGAAGACTGTCATTTGTTTCAGTTAACTGTAATAGTAACTCGGCAATCTATAGAATAGATGCTTTGTTTTAAATGCCTGCGATAGACTTAAATCTATAAAAGCTTTGACGAGGGATTACTTTTGAAACAGGCGACTCTGCACCAGCTCAAAGTATTTGAGGCAGTTGCTCGGCATAATAGCTTTACCAGAGCAGCCGAGGAGCTATTTCTAACTCAACCCACTGTCTCCATGCAGGTTAAGCAGCTAACCAAAGCTGTTGGCCTGCCCTTATTTGACCAAGTAGGTAAGCGTATATATCTTACCCAAGCAGGTGAGGAATTAGTCAAGACCTGTAGGCAAATTTTTGAGAACTTGGATCAGTTTGAGATGAAGGTGGCAGACTTGAAAGGGCTCAAACAGGGACGGCTCTGTGTTGCCGTAATTACAACAGCGAAATATTTTGTTCCCCGTCTCCTCGGTCCTTTTTGCCGACGCTACCCAGGTATTGATGTCTCTTTGCAGGTTACTAACCACGAAGGGATTATGAGCCGCCTGAGTGAGAATATGGATGATCTCTATGTGATGAGTCAGACTCCGGAACATCTCGATGTTACCTGCCAACCAATTGTTGAGAACCCTCTAGTGGTCTTGGCACCAGCAGATCATCCCCTAACCAAGGAAAAAAATATTTCCCTTGAGCGTATCGGTGCTGAGCCTTTTATTATGAGAGAGCCTGGTTCCGGAACTCGCAAAGCTGTACAAGAGCTATTCGACGAGCATAATATTCCCCTGAAAGTGCAGCTAGATTTGGGTAGTAATGAGGCAATCAAGCAAGCGATCGCCGGCGGTTTGGGGATTTCTGTATTGTCCCTTCACACCCTTGCCCTAGAAAGCTCTGGTGGTCGGTTAGCAATTTTAGATACAGAAAAATTTCCTATTGAGCGTTACTGGTATGCAGTTTACCCCAGCAGTAAGCAGCTTTCTATTGTTGCTCAGACTTTTTTGGACTATCTGTTGGGGGAAGGGAGGCAGATGGCAGAGGAAAGTACGCTGCAAAATCATCCCGGTTTGGCAAGGTCTAGTCTTAACCTCGTGGCTAACGGCCCAAAGTCCGAGGGTCAAGAGCGTCCCTCAAACCATCCCCCAGCAGGTTAAATGCCAATACTGTCAGAATAATTAGTAAAGCAGGAGGCCAAATTAACCAAGGCTGTAGCACGGCAATTGAGGCATTAGTTGCTAAAGATAGCAGATTTCCCCAAGAGGGGTCAGGTGGATTAATTCCCAAGCCAAGCAAACTCAGCACCGACTCTGCCACAATGTAGCCAGGAATTGCCAGGGTTGACGAGATAATAACATAGGTGGCTGTTTGGGGCAGAACATGACGAATAATGATATAAAAGGGACGAGCACCCATTGCTTTGGTGGCTTGGACGAACTCCCGCTCTTTAATGGATAAAACTTGTCCTCGAATTACCCGTGCTAGACCAGCCCAGCTAATGAAAGAGGTAATTACAACAATCAGTAAGAACTTCTGGGAACTACCTAAGGTTGGTGGTAGTACGGCAGAAAGGGCTACCAGTAAGTAAATACTGGGGAAAGTCATGATTACTTCCACTAAGCGCATCAAGATGGCATCTATCCAGCCTCCGAAATAGCCAGAAATTCCCCCTACCAAAAGACCCAAGGGAAAAGAGACGGCAATTCCGACTAGACCAATGCTCAGACTAATTCGACCTCCATAGACAAGGCGAGAGAACTGATCACGGGCCTGCTCATCTGTACCCAAAATGTTAATTTTCGCTGCGCCTACTGTACCGAAAAGATGGCGATCCCAAGGAATTCCTCCCCATATTTCTACCGCCTCAAACTTAGGTGGCAGTGGTAAGCTCAGACCAAGTAGCTTGTACTCTCGACCTTTAACAAATAGACCCACTGGCGAAGGCTGACTCCAGTCTATGGTTAGTTGACGCTTACCTGTTTCAACGCTAGTAGGACCTTGAGTTGTGGGATAGACATGAGGACCGATAAATTTGCCGGTTTGTTGATTACGCCAGTAGATTTGAGTCGGGGGTAATAATGAACCATCTGCCTGGGAGACATAGGGATCGTAGGGGGCAACAAGGTCAGCTGCTATAACTGCCAAGTACAAAATCAATAGTAGTGATGCCCCAAAGCGGGCAAGGGGATTCTTTTTGAGTTTTTGCCACCAGTTCATACTCTAGTTTTTTAGAATTGAAGTTGCTCCGTTAGTCACTTGACTTACTTTGGATCTGGCTCATGTTCAACCACAAACACGTTCGAGTAGAGGTTGGCAATAATTTGTTTACCTTGCTGAGTTAGCTGTAAATAGCCAAGAGCATCTTTGATGAAAGGGTAAACCCCATCCCAGTAGAATTTAGAATAGCCTTGACGCAAGTCTCCTGGATTTTGGTATCCCAAAGCTTGGTTGACTCCCGTTTCTTCAAATTCGTAGAACAGGGCATTAGCCTTTTTGTGATAACGGGGATCACTCATTGGACCTATCAAATTAGAGGCGCGAATCAAGCCGGGGAAATTCTTGGTATCTTGATGATCCCCTTCTTTGGGTACAGGGAAACGGGTCAATTCAATATTGCGTTTGATTGCTTCGGAGTCTATGAGTTTATGACCACCAAAACGTTCATCAATGAATAATTTAGCCCGATCTACATGGTAAGGAGTTAAAGCAGCATCAGTAGCTCCGGGTTGGAGATATACCATCTCCTTATTTTTGCCAGTAGCATACATCCTCTCACTTTCTCGATCCTGGCGACAAACACCCTTAACGTAGCCTATTTCGTGGCATAACAAAGAAATGATAAAGTGCAACCAGTCTTCAGGACTTACCCCGCCTTCCCTGATGTGTTTGCCCCGTAAAATTTCTTGTCCTACTAAGGCAACCTTGATTGAGTGTTCAACGGTGTGATAGAGGGCATCACTGTTGGCAACGTTTTCCATCGCCATACTGCCAGCCCAGGCAATGATATCGGCCAAGTCCGTTTTCAGCCCTCCGTAAGTTCGGTGGTAGCCTTCCCGAAGTTTTTGCACAAATACATCAATCAAAATTTCAGTCGGGTTAAACATTCTTAGTACTCATGCTTACTGAGTGCAATGTGTATTAGGACACGCTCAACTAGGATTAAAGTTTGAGAGAAGCTCAATTAGTATTTAAACTTCTTTCCCATTAAACATTTTCTCAGATCAATCAACGGGAGCGCTAGGGGAAGCACTTAGCTTTCACCCAGGTGAGCAGAAAATATTCACATTTACAACTTCTTCACAACACTTAATTAAAATTATAATTGCTGCACCTGAGAGCGAAACAAGAGTTTATGTGGGCAGGTGAGAGGTTATTTAAGTCTTAAATCTTCTATTATAGGATCATTTACCTTCTCAGAGAATAGTAAAATATGTAGTATTTTTAACAAAAATTATAAATTTTCTAAAGGCTTACCAATTTTAACTATAATTGAGGATGACATTTACCTAAAACCAATAGGCGGGTGTAGTTCAGTGGTAGAACGTCAGCTTCCCAAGCTGAATGTCGTGGGTTCGAGTCCCATCACCCGCTTTCTGTCTT
>JBAUJE010000232.1:0-2231 GCA_049683475.1 Coleofasciculaceae cyanobacterium
TCAGTCAGTAGCAAATAACAGTTAGCGATCGCTCCTACCAATTCTTGGTAATCTAAGGGTTCAGTCAGAAAAACCCTGGGATGGTTAGCTAATAGTGCTTGCAGTGGTTCCCGGACGGTAGGGTTGCGATGTAAGGGCAGTAGTAAAGCTGTGTCAGGAAATTTATCTAAAATGTGCAGAAATCCTTGGGCAATGTGTTCCAAAGGCTCACCCCAGTTTTCCCGTCTGTGAACTGTTGCCAACAGTGTACGATATTTTCCCCAATCCAAACCTTCAACATGGCACTTTGGTTGACCTTGCGCCACCGTTAGTAAAGCATCAATCACTGTGTTGCCAGTGTGATGAATTTCCCCGACAACCCCAGAACCTTGTAAATTCTTGACGGCTAAAGTGGTGGGGGCAAAATTTAAGCGAGCTAACTGAGAAATCAAACGTCGATTTGCTTCTTCTGGATAAGGGTTTAGCAAATCATCAGTTCGTAATCCCGCTTCGACATGACCAACGGGAATTTGTTGGTAAAAGGCTGCTAAGGTAGCTGCAAATGCTGTACTGGTATCCCCTTGAACAATAACTAGCTTAGGCTTAATTTCCTGAAACAGTGTTTCTAGACCTCGTAAACTGCGACAGGTAATATCAGTTAGGGTTTGCTTGGCTTGCATAATCGCCAAATCCTGGTCAGCAGTTAATTCAAATAGTTGCATCACCTGCTCAACCATCTCTCGATGCTGACCCGTCAAAATTACCTGGGTGTAGAAGGCATCACATTGTCGGAACTGCTGGATAACTGGCGCTAATTTAATCGCTTCAGGACGGGTTCCCAGAGTAATGCAAATTGGTAGTGGAGAGGTAGTCATACAGTTTTTTCACTAGCAAGGTTAACAGCACCTTATCCCTTCAGACTGCTAAGGTGCAGATATTGATATGCAACGCAGAAACTCTACCTCGAAAATGAGCTGCTGTTTTACCCATTTTCGAGGAGGTCTTTTCTGTCTTACCCGCTCGATCTGAGATTTTTATCTAGAAGAGGCTTGCAGATTTTAGATTATTTCATGCCTAAAAGTTAGGAGCTTATTTTTCAAATCCAAAATCCAAAATGGAAAGGGTCAGAGTTTTAGGCTAGCTTCCTTGTTCAATTGAGAAACTCTCTCTTTCTTGCGAGAAAAGACCAGGCACAGCAACAAGTGATAAATAAACTGCAAATTAGTTACTAGATAGCGCTTCCAAAGTCTTCGAGGCTCTTGCAGGAGTCGATAGAGCCATTCCAATCCTGTTTCTTGTACCCACTGAGGGGCGCGTAATTTCTTACCGGCAATCACCTCAAAACTGCCGCCTACACCAATTGCCAAGTTTACACCTAACTCCGACCAATTTTCTTCTAGGAAATATTCTTGTTTAGGAACACCCATGCCTACCAAGAGAATCTGAGCACCACTCTGACGGATGAGGCGCACCCTCTCTGCAACTTGCTCAGCAGAGAAGTAACCGTCGTTAATGCCGCAGATTGCCAACTGAGGATGCTTTTTTTTCAGGTTTTCTGCTGTCTTTTCTATTACCTCTCGATTTGCACCTAATAAGTAGATGCCGAACTTTTCTTGCTCAGCTCGTTCTGCTAGAGTATCAATCAAGTCAATTCCCGTTACCCGTTCTGGTAAACCACTAGAAAGCCATTGGGAAGACCACACGATAGGTTTACCATCGGCGACTACTAATGCAGCCCGATCAACAAACGTCTGTAAACGCCGATTCGATCTCATCATCATCAGAATCGCCACATTAACAGTACAGATATAACCCCGATAACCTGACTTAATCCATTGAGTTGCCCAGTCTGTGGTTTCTTGAATCGTTACATGGTCAAAAATTCCATTGAGAACCCGTACCCTCTTAGTAACTTCAAGAGCATTTGCCTGTTGGCTTAGGCGGGAATTGCTGTTGAAAGTTGTGATCTTATTCATCGTTTATTCTCGATAGCATCAGCAAACCGTCGATGAAAAACTTGGTTGCCCAATTGGGATAGGACAACCGTGTGTATTTACCCCAAAGTGGTTGAGAACCCTTAATAGCGCCTCGCACGTTAAAGTCAGATGTGTTTATGTCTTGGCAGGACATAACATAGCCAAGGCTATTGCTGGCAGCTTGGTGGTATCTGCGATCGCCAGTTAGTTGAAAAAGCTTGAGCCAGATAATCGCCATTTGACAATTGCCAGTCAAGCAACAGTAGCGTCCCTGGG
>JBAUJE010000233.1:0-11496 GCA_049683475.1 Coleofasciculaceae cyanobacterium
GCTTTACCTTTACCTGGGCAGCCACGAGGAATGCCCTGGGCAGCAAGCCAACAGTACCAGCAATTCGAGATAGCTAACTCAGAGGAAAAAAAGGACGAGGAATCAGGATTAGAAACCTTTGATGAAGTAGTTAAAGACAGCAAAAAATTAGAAGGACTATTTACCCTTTACCGCAACCAGGACAAGGGCAAAATCTATCTCGAACTTAAGCCAGAACAACTCAACAAAAATTATCTTTGTCTGGTGACTCTTTCGACTGGTATTGGTGAAGGCTGGCTAGTTAGTGGAATGCCTCTTAATGATTTCCTATTTCGCTTCCGTCGCCAGCAAGACAAAGTGCAATTTGTTGTGCCTAATGTTAAATTTCGTACTCGTCCTGGTAGTCCCTCCCAACGTTCACTAGACCAATCTTTTAGTGACTCAGTTCTTTATTCTCTCAAAATCAAAAGCATTCATCCTCAGCGGGAAACTTTACTAATTGACTTAGGTGAATTGCTACTGCAGCCAGGTTTAAGTAGATTAACCGAAGCATTGCCTTTCCTCTTAGGTGCTCCCTATTACCCAAACCCGGATAACTCCTACTTTGGTGAAAGCAAAGCTTTTGAGAAAAACTTAGAAGTCGAAACAATTTACGGTTTTTCAGCAGCTGAGGGTAGCATTGATTTACCGTCTCTACCAGACAGTCGTGCCTTCAGCCTTTCTGTCAACTACTCTCTCTCTGAGTTGCCAGTTAAGAATACTTACGTTCCCCGCTTAGCTGATGATCGCCTTGGCTATTTCGTCACAGCCTATAAAGATTTCTCCAACGATAGCAGCTCAGAACCCTTTGTCCGTTATATTAACCGCTGGCATCTAGAACCCCAAGATCCTAATGCTCCTCTCTCGTATCCCAAAAAGCCAATTGTCTTCTGGCTTGAAAACACAGTGCCCTTAGAATACCGTTCTGCTGTAAGCGAGGGGGTCTTGAGTTGGAATAAAGCCTTTGAGCAAGCGGGATTTAAGGATGCTATTCAAGTTAAGCAAATGCCAGATAATGCTGACTGGGACCCAGCAGATGTTCGCTACAACACCATTCGTTGGTCTAGTTCCTTTCAGCCTGCCTTCTTTGGCATTGGACCATCACGGGTTAATCCCCTGACAGGTCAAATTCTCGATACTGATATCATCATTGACGCCAACGTAGTGCGATCAATTAAAGGGCAATATCGCAACCTCTTAGAGCCAAATCAATCCAATTTGAGCGTTTCTCCAATTGCCAATCTCTGTAACAGTAATCTGATTAATCACGATTACACTGCTCTAGAAGCCCAGACAAGGGATACAGGAAATTCTTCTCCCCTTACTCAAGCAAAACAGGAACAACTTCCAGCTTTCTTGTCCCCACTGATAGAACAGCATGATCTTTGCTATGGCAGCCTTGCCTCTAGGCAATTAAGTATTGGGGCAATGGCAATGTCACTCTTACCTGATGCGAGTGCTAACAGAACTAGCAAAGAAGAGTACGTACACCAATTTTTAGTTTCCTTGATTGCTCACGAAGTAGGACATACCCTGGGTCTACGCCACAACTTCCACGGTAGCACCATGCTCTCACCAGTGCAGTTGAATGATACCAACCTCACTCGCAGTAAAGGGCTGGTTGGTTCAGTTATGGACTATGTGGCAGTTAACCTAGCACCACCTGGCGTGGAACAGGGAGACTACTATCCTCAGATGGTTGGGCCTTACGACAGCTGGGCAATTGAATACGGCTATAAAGTAAGCGGAGCAATTCATCCTAAAGCTGAGCGTCGTTTTCTCGAAAAAATTGCTCAAAGAGCTGCCCAACCTGAACTTGCCTATGCTACAGATGAGGATTTCTTTGGTTTTATCGATCCAGGGATTAATCCCTTTGACCTAAGCAGTGATGTGCTGCTCTATGCTCAATGGCAAATGGATAATGCCCAGGCTATGTGGGAAAACCTCAATAAGCGCTATCCAATACGGGGCGACACTTACAGTGAAATGCGCCAGAAGTTTAACACTGTATTAATTTACTATCTCCAGCAAGCCCTGCTAGTTTCCAACTATATTGGTGGGCAATCTTTCAACCGCGATCGCCCCGGTGATCCGAACGGACGTCCACCTTTTCAGGCCGTTTCCCTCGACCAACAACGGGAAGCATTGACAAAAATTCAAAAATATGTATTTAACAAAGATGCCTTCAACTTCCCAGCAGAACTACTCAATCAACTAGCCCCTTCACGCTGGAACCACTGGGGTCATCCTGCACCCTTGTTTTCCCTAGACTATCCGATCCACGACAATATCCTGTTCTTGCAAAGGATTATGCTGCGTACCCTCATGTCCAATGCTCGCCTAGCTCGTTTGCGTGACCTGGAACTGAAGACTGAGTCAGGACAAGCGCTGACGCTGCCAGAACTGTTTGATACTCTACAAGCAGGTATCTGGACAGAAGTACTGCAACCTAACGAAGAACAACTCAATATTTCCAGCATTCGCCGCTCATTGCAGCGAGAACATCTAGAAATCCTCAGCAATATGGTACTGCGTAAAATACCAGCACCAGAAGATGCCCGCACTCTTGCCTGGTATCAGCTACGCCAACTAGGTGAAAATCTGACTAAAACGTTGAGAAAAGAGGGCAATCAACTAGATACCTACACCAAAGCCCACCTCGAAGAAACACGCGATCGCCTCTTCAAAACCCTCGAAGCAAGACTGCAGTCAAATTAGAAAATGGAAAATTGTCAATGAGAGGGAATTTAGAATTTAGAATTTAGAATTTAGAATTGAAAATTGTCAATCTCCCTCTGCTTCGTCATCTCCCCCATCTTTCTGCATTCCGCAATTCTGAATTCTTTCTACCCCCTTGTCCCCCTTGTCTCCCCCATCTCCCCCTGCTCCCCCTGCCTCCCCATCAACGTGACTTTTAAGGGGCAGTGGAGATAAGATAATAGTAGACCCTTCCTTAGGGGGGAAAATAATGGCATTCAAAAAAATTCTGGTTGCTTTAGATCGTTCAGACCAGTCTCAAGCTGTATTTGAACAAGCCCTAGAGCTGGCTGAAAAGGAAAGAGCTAGCCTGATGCTCTTTCATTGCCTGAGCTGGGAAAAAGAAGGGCAGATGGGGCCTTTTATTGGTATTGGCACCTTGGCAGATATAGGTATGTATGAAACTGTCAAGCAACTCAGGCACGAAAGTCTGCAAAGAGACATTGAGCAAGTTAAAAACTGGCTACAAACCTACTCTGAGCAGGCAATGGCTAAGGGCATTCCCACAGAACTCGAGTGCAAAGTCGGCAGTTCCGGTTCTTGGATTTGTGATTTAGCTACTAACTGGCAAGCAGAGCTAATTGTGGTAGGGCGTAGAGGTCGCGAGGGACTAACAGAGGTGTTGTTAGGTAGTGTTAGCAACTATGTGCTTCATCATGCCCCCTGCTCGGTTTTAGTAGTGCAAGGAGCTAAACTCCTACAAGTTCAGCTGCCAACAACAGAGTCTGAGACGAACTTGAGCAGCTAGTCTGAGTGGGACAGAGGGAAAAGCGTAGGGCCATGCACTAGCAAAAGGGAGTCGTTTAAGCCTCTAGTTTTTGAGGAGGTCTAGATGGAAAATACAGCCAGATTAAATTCTGAACCGCTAGATAGTTCAGAAAGTGGTCTACTGCTACCCCTGCGCAATATGGTTTTATTGCCCGATATTACCTTACCAGTAATAGCAGGTCGAACTCGCTCTGTTGCTGTGGCTGAGGCAGCTATGCTCAACTCACCCAAGCAGTTGATTATCGCTTCTATTCGCCCAGAAGCAGCTCAACGGCTCGAAGAGGATGAGAACGCAGAAATTGAAAGTGTCGAAGAAATCTATCCTATTGCAACCTTAGCGGTACTGCAACGCATGTTACCGCTACCGATTGGACCTCTTCAGCTAATTGTTCAAGGACAAGAGCGAGTACGTATTGAAGAATTAGTAGGGAAAGAGCCAGTCTACAAAGTTAAATTTCATAAATTGCCGCAACTCACTACAGAAGCTGCCCTAGCCGCAGGAGTAGAGCAGCAGAGGCTAGAAGCTCTAGTCAGTGCCATTCAATCTCTCTGGCGAGAAGCAGCTTCCCTCAATCCCAACTTTCCAGAAGAAATTCTTACAGTCTTAGTTAATAGTGAAGAGCCAGCACAACTAGCTTATCAAACCTCTATCCTGCTTCAGCAAGAAGTATCAGAAATGCAAGCAGTGCTAGAGGAAGAAAATCTAGTAGTACTTCTTAATAAAATGGTGGCTGACTTGCAAAGGGAGGTAGAAGTCCATCGCCTGCGTAGTGAAATTATGGGGGCGACGAAAAAGGAAATTGACCAGCAGCAAAGAGAATTTATCCTACGCGAACAGCTCAAGAAAATCCAAGAGGAATTAGGAGAGACTGACCCAGAGAAAAAGGAACTTGAGGAATTACGGACTCGCCTGGGTGAAGACGGACTACCTGAAGCTGCCGAAAAGCAAGCTAAACGGGAGTTAGCACGCTTGGAACGCATTGGTAGTAGTTCAGCAGAAGGTGGAGTAATTCGTACCTACCTGGACTGGCTGTTAGAAATGCCTTGGAATAAGACTGTAGAGGATAATCTCGACCTACAAAATGCCAGGGAAGTACTAGATGCAGATCACCATGGTTTGAGTAAAATTAAAGACCGCATCATTGAACATTTAGCCACCTTTAAGTTAAAACAAATTGCTCATACTAGTTCTTCTCAAGAAGCCAAGGAAACTCAAAGCCAGGGAAGCTACGGCATTGGTACCGTAATTTGTTTTGCAGGGCCGCCTGGAGTGGGTAAAACCAGCTTAGGTAGATCAATTGCTCGTGCCCTTGGTCGTCCCTTTGAACGAGTTAGCCTGGGTGGATTGAGAGATGAAGCTGAACTGCGGGGACACCGTCGCACCTATATTGGAGCTATGCCCGGTCGCATTGTGCAAGCCTTGCATAGAGCTGGGGTAAAGAACCCAGTTATCATGCTTGATGAACTGGATAAAGTGGGCATGGACTACAAGGGTGATCCAGCCTCAGTTTTGCTAGAAGTCCTTGATCCACAGCAAAACCATAGCTTCCGCGACCTTTACCTGGATTTAGACTTTGACCTGTCTCAGGTAATGTTTATCGGTACGGCAAATGACCTATCCCGCATTCCTGCACCACTGTTAGATCGATTAGAGATTATCGAACTAACTGGTTATTATGACCAGGAGAAAGTGGCGATCGCTCAGAAATATCTTTTACCTCGTCAGCTAGAAAAAGCTGGTCTACCAGCCGATGCCCTCCAACTACCCTTAGAAACTTTGAATGATGTGGTTGAATATTACACCCATGAGGCAGGAGTACGTAAACTAGAGCAGCAGTTAGGAACTTTGTGTCGCAAAGTTGCCGTTTGCTACGCCAATGGTAAAACTGAGCCAATGCAGATTCGCCCAGAACAGTTAGAAGAAATGCTCGGCCCAAAGCGTTTCCTGCGAGAGGAAATGCGCCAACTAACTAAACCAGGTGTTGCCACAGGTTTGGCTTGGACGCTTCAAGGTGGGGAAGTCCTGTTTGTCGAAGTTGTCTTGTTACCCCAAGGTAAAGACCTCACCATTACAGGTCAACTGGGTGAAATTATGCAAGAGTCAGCGCGCATTGCTCGTTCCTATGTCTGGGCCCATGCTACCTCTTTGGGCATCGATTTGAATTTGTTTAAAGACAACGGTCTACACGTTCATGTCCCAGCCGGGGCAATTCCTAAAGATGGACCCTCAGCAGGGGTAACCATGAGTACTGCCATAGCTTCTCTGTTGATGAATCAGCCTGTACGTAATGATACTGCCATGACAGGGGAAATTAACCTCAGTGGTGAAGTACTACCAGTTGGAGGCATTAGGGAAAAGGTCTTGGCAGCTCACCGGCTAGGCATCAAGCAGGTATTGTTACCGAAGCAGAACGCTAAAGACTTGGTAGATGTGCCAGAAGATGTACGTAACCAGCTAGAGTTTATCTTTTGCGAACGGGTTGAACAGGTGCTAGAAAATGCTTTACTCAGGCAAAAAGAGATTGGCTGGCAAAAAATGATAGGAGACGGTTATCAAAGGTCAACAATGGGGATTCCAATTGTCTGAGCTTCTATACTTTGAAGTTTCCTGATTAAGACTTAGTAAGCAAGTAATAAATATAAACCACTAAATAATATACAACTGAAGAATAAAAATGGAAGGGATCAAACAGTGGACATAATTAAAGAAATATGTCAATATTTTTATTGTGTATCACCCTATAATTGTGAGTTATTATCTCTAGTCAGGGCTTTAAATCAAGTTTTTTAATCTTAAATTCAATTCCATGCCACAACGATTACTTGTGAAGTAGGAAACTCCTTATTTATATTTTTTTATTTACGTAAATATTTGAGTGTAGTGATGCTTTTTAAGATAAAACATCACTTTTTGGACACCAGAATAGAGAAGTTAATTTCCAATGCATCTACCAAGACTATTTGTCCACTTTATTTTCGCTAACAGAGATGCTCTCTTCTCAACAAAGTTTCTCACCTACTAATAGGAATTATGTGACTGTGACAAAAAAAGATCAATTGTTTTCGACTTTAAAACAGCTGAGATTTAACGGTCAACTGGTCTGGAGAGATGCTAATAAACAAGAATGGATATTTTTCTTTAATAGGGGTCATATTGTTTATGCCACAGGCGGAACTCATCCTGTCCGAAGATGGCAAAGAAACCTAGCTGCTCATTGCCCAGGAACAGCTTGTCAAATTACAATAGGACAAAGTCAAGAGCTTGATGCTGAGTCTAAACAGTTAGACAGCTGTTGGGAGTATCAACAGTTAGAGTTATGGGTAGCACAACAAAAAATCACTCGTTCCCAAGTAGCTAAGATGATCACGTCTCTAATCTGTGAGCTACTTTTTGATTTAGTATCCATCAATGATTTGACCAATCAAATTAAGCACGATGAGCCGTTATCCAAACAACTTGTCTTAATTGATCCAGAAGAAGTTTTTAGCCAGGCTAAGCAAGTTTGGCAAGTTTGGAATCAGGCTAAGCTGAGTAACTATTCCCCTAACCTAGCTCCTGTAATCAGACAACCTGAGCAACTGAAAAACGTCACATCAGCACAGGTTTATCCAACTTTAAACACTCTTTTTAACGGACGCAACACATTACGGGACTTAGGGGTGCGCATGAAGCGGGATTCCGTGCAAGTAGCCCGCTCACTTCTACCCTACCTAGAGTTAGGCTTAGTAGAACTAATTCCTATACCTGATCTATCAATTCCTGTAAACCGATCTGTACCAAAGACACCTGCCAAAAGTGCAGCTCGTCAGGAGCCGCTAATTGCTTGTGTTGATGACAGTATTTTGGTTTGCCAGACCATGAAAAGGCTGCTAACTAAAACAGGCTACCAGTTTCTTGGCATAGACGATCCTCTACGAGCAATTGCCTTGCTATTAGCTCGAAAACCAAATTTCATATTTTTAGACTTAGTAATGCCCAATACTAACGGCTATGAAATTTGTACTCAGCTACGCAAGATTTCTTGCTTTGAGCAGACTCCAATTGTCATGTTAACTGGACAAGATGGCTTAGTTGACCAAGTCAGGGCTAGACTAGTTGGTGCATCTGATTTTGTTAGTAAACCAATTGATCCTGAGATAGTTTTGAGGGTAATTAACAAGCATTTAGAGCCAATCAGTGCCTATTAGCAGTTTATTTTAATGAAGTTATTTGACCGTTTTTCACTCTAACAAGCAAGTGAAAGATAGACTATGCTTCTAAACTTTGATTAATAAATTGTTGAGTAAAAGTAAAAATAGTATGAATACGATTTGCATTGATAAATTAAACCCTGTGAACACTGCTTTAATCATTGAAGATTGCTTAACAGATCTAACTGTTCTCTCCAGATATTTGGAGCAAGAAGGACTGAAAGTTTTAACTGCTTCGAGTGGTGAAGAGGCTCTAGAAAAAATTAGTAATAGCCAACCTGATGTAATTATTCTTGATGTCGTACTACCAGGTTGCAGTGGATTTGAGGTCTGCCGTGACTTAAAAGCGGAAGCCAAGACAAGCAACATTCCCATCATTATCTGTTCAACGAAAGGAAGCGATATGGATAAATACTGGGGATTGAGACAGGGAGCGGATGTCTACTTATCTAAGCCCATTGATCAGCAAGAATTAGGGCGAACCTTAAAAAAACTTCTCCAACTCTAAGTACTAGAGAATATCGATGTCAAACTTTTTATCTATTCCCAATACACTAGCTTCAACTTCGGATGCATCATTATCTGATGCTAACGAGCAGTTTTTGCGCTTTCATCTTGTCCCTGAAACAACAGCGATTATATCAATTCTCCAACTAACTGAAGTACTAACAATTCCCGTTGGTGAGGTTGTGCCAATTGCTCATATGCCCTCTTGGGTGATGGGAGTCTATAATTGGCGGGGAGACATCCTTTGGATAGTAGATTTAGGACATTTAATAGGGCTTACTCCCTGGCATCAACAGGCTCTTAATACTTCTGTTTATCGGGCAATTGTACTTAAGACAGGTGAAGGTAAATCTAGTTCAGGTCAAGTCAAGAGCAAAATGCTAGGACTAGTTGTAAATCGCGTGGAAGATATTGAGTTATGCAACCCAGATTTAATCCAATCTCCCCCACCAGCAAGTGTAAATCCTTCCTTGCTATCCTTTTTACGAGGATACTATGTAAAACCAGATGGTGAGATTTTAGTTGCTCTCGAAGGAGAGGCAATTATTAACGGAATTCCACAATAAAAATTTTAAGCTCCTAGAAAAATTGATTTTTTCATATTCATATCAGTATTATTTATTTGCTAAAAACAATTATATTTGTAGCTGATATAAGTATTTTTAAGTAATAAGCAAAAAGGTAATGTACACAGAATTTAGTTTAATTTAAAGCTTCAAAATAGACTAAACTCATTACTCATTACTCATTACTTATTACTTATTACCTAATGCCACAACTGCTAATTAGAGGTTTACTTAATGACCAAGACTTCTCACCAGGATACTTCCGAGAATACTACCCCTCCAAACTCTTCATCCTCGGAAAGTGTTCATGTCGGGGGTCTTACTCCCACAACTATGTCCTCTCTCCTCCTACCACCAGAAAGTAGAGAAACTAAAGTCAAAACTAAAAACCCTCTTCAGGGCTGGTGGCAAAAGCTGAGTCTACGCTACAAAGCTATAACTTTTGCCCTTGCTCTGAGTACACTTCCCGTATTGGCAGTTGGCGCAACAGCCTACTACGTAACTAGTCTGGCAAGCACTGAGCAAGCGACTCAGATAGAAGTTGAGCGTGCTATCGAGGTGGCAGATAAGGTCAAATCATTTATGGCTGAGCGTTATACAGACATTCAGGTTATGGCTAATCTCGATGTCTTCCAAGATTTAGCAGCCTCAAAGGAAGCTAAACAAGCAATATTAAGTACTTATGTAGAAGGTTCCGACTTTTATAACAATATTGCCATTTTTGATCTTGAAGGCAATGTAGTTGCTCAATCAGCAGGGTATGAGCTAGAAAACCATAAAGATCGAATTTATTTTCAAGAAGTAATTAAAACCGATGAGGCGATAATTAGCCAGCCTTTATTGTCAAAATCTTCAGGTATATTTAGTATTTATCTCGCTGCGCCAATTAAAGATAAAGCCACAGATGAAACGATTGCTGTAATTAGAACCCGTGTTCCGGTGGAATCTCTAAAGATGGCAATTAATATCCAAGATAGCGAACTGAAAGAATACTATCTGATTAACGAAAAAGAGGAGGTTTTCTTCAGTTCTGAAGGGACTTATGTCACTTCAGTAAATTCAGCTGGAGAATCAGCCAGTGAGGATCAGAACGAGTTTGAGGCTGTAGATATCAAGTCAATTTTAGCTCAATATCAGCAGTTACAAACAGATAATAAAGTTGATAGTTTACTCTCTAGTAAAAGAGTTATCGCCTATAGCCCCATTCAGACTACGCAAAACTTAGCCCAACTCAACTGGGGAGTAGTTAGCGCCACCGATAGGGCAGTAGCTTTTGCGGCGAAAAGACAATTACTGCAAGCCATCGTCTTGGTAACGGTGCTGACCGCCGCATTAGTGGCAATAGTAGCAGCTCTTTTAACTAACCGAGCTACACGTCCAATTTTAGCCGCTGCGATCGCCGTAGAAAAAATTGGTCAGGGAGAGTTAAGTACTCGTCTGCAATTTGAAGGGGAAGACGAAATTACGGCTTTAGGGGATAACGTCAATCAAATGGCATCTCAGCTAGAGGTTTTTATCAAAGAGCAAGCAGATAAAGCAAATCAGGCAAGCTTGTTAGCAGAAATTTCTAGTTCTCGTGATTTTGCTCAGCTAGATCAAGAGGAACTTTTCAACACAGCAGTGGAAGGGACCAAAGAAATTCTCCAAACTGATCGGGTGGTAATCTACCGCTTCAATCCTGACGGGAGTGGAGAAGTTATCGCCGAATCGGTTAATTCCGGGTTACCTAGTGCCCTCGAAGAAGATATACATGACCCCTGTATTCCTGAAGAAATCCTCAGAGACTACAGAAACGGTCGTATTTTTATCAGCAGCAACGTCTTTGAGTTTGGTTGCGATCACCCTGACCACGTCAAGTTAATGGAAAGACTGTCAATTAGAGCATCTCTGGGGATGCCAATTCTTAATGAAGGTAAACTTTTTGGTCTACTAATTACTCACCACTGTCAGACAACCTATAATTGGCAACCATCCCAAATTACATTTCTCCAGCAGTTAGCAGATCAGCTGGGAGTTAGTTTAGATCGGGTGACTTTACTAAAACAAACAGAAAAACTAGCCCAGGAGCAACAACAACTCAAAGAAGGGCTGCAAATGCGTCTCTTTCAACTGATGAAAGAAGTAGATCCCATTAGTAGAGGTGATCTTACTGTCCGGGTGCGGGTGGGTGAAGACGAAATTGGCACAATTGCCGATGCTTACAATGCAACAGTTGCTAACCTGCGCCGTATTGTTACCCAGGTGCAAGAGGCCGCCCAACAGGTCGCCCAAACCGCTAGCAGCAACCAGGTTTCTGTTCAGGAACTCTCCACAGAAGCTTTGGCACAGGCGCAAGAAATTGCCAGAGCCCTCGATTTAGCTCAAGAAATGACTCAATCAGTTACATTAGTTGCCACGAAAGCACAGCAAGCTGAAGCTGTAGTACAAGAAGCTACTCAGACGGTGGCAGAGGGTGATGAAGCGATGAGTCGAACCGTCGATAGTATCCTGGCGATTCGGCAAACAGTCGAAGAAACAGCAGAGAAAGTGAAACGCTTAGGTGAATCTTCCCAGAAGATTTCCACAGTAGTCAGCTTAATTAATAGTTTTGCCGAGCAAAGTAATTTACTGGCCCTTAATGCCTCAATTGAGGCAGCTCGCGCTGGGGTACAAGGTCGTGGCTTTGCCGTAGTTGCCGATGAGGTGCAAT
>JBAUJE010000234.1:0-5946 GCA_049683475.1 Coleofasciculaceae cyanobacterium
CAGAGTTTTTAGCTAATAGTTTTGGTGATGGGGATGCAGGTTTAGTAACTGTTGAAACAAGCAAGCTTTTTATCTCAGAAGGTGCAGGAATATTTGCTTCTACTTCCGGTGCTGGTCAAGCAGGAACGATGAATATTAACGCCAGAGAATCGATAGATATAATTGGCACTACACCAGATGGTCGTTTTAAAAGTGGTATCTTGACCAATTCTTTCTCTGAGGCCCAGGGAGCAGCTGGTAATTTGAGAATTGAAACAGGAAGATTAACTATCCGAGATGGCGCTGGCGTTGGGGCCGCCACCTTTGGCGAAGCCGATGGAGGAACGGTAACCGTAATAGCAGGAGATTTGGTAGAAGTACTTGGCACCTCTGCTGATGGAAAGGAATTGAGTAATTTCGTTACTCTCTCTCAAGGAACTGGTGCTGCTGGTGATATAGAAGTAATTACCAAGCGGTTAGTTGTCCGAGACGGAGGTGTACTCTCTACTGCCACTATGCAAGCTGGTAGAGCAGGTAGATTAGCAATCAGAGCCTCTGATTCAGTAGAACTAATTGGCACTTCTGCTGATGGACAATTTCCTAGTGGTTTGCGCTCCGATGCCTCTTCAAGTTCATCTACCAGTAGCTTTTTACCACCTCCTCGCACAGATGTGTTAGGAGAAGCGGGAGATTTAACTATTGAAACTGGCAAGCTAATTATTAGCAATGGTGCTCAAGTTACGGTCAGCGGTGAAGGCGCAGGAGCAGCAGGTAACATCACAGTTGAGGCAGATTTAATCCGGTTAGAGGACGGTAGTCAGATTAATGCTACTACTTCATCTCAAGCGGGGGGTAATATCAACCTGACAACCCAGGACTTACAACTACGCCGTTCTAGCCAAATTAATACTAACGCCGACAACACTGATGGTGGCAACATTAATATTGATACCAACACCCTAGTCGCTCTAGAAAATAGCGATATCACCGCTAATGCTCGGCAAGGTAGGGGAGGACGGGTTAGTATCTCTGCTCAAGGTATTTTTGGCACTGAGTTTAGGGAAGAAGAAACAGAAGAAAGTGATATTACCGCCACCTCTGAACTTGGCCCGGAGTTTATTGGTAGCGTGGAAATTAAAAATCCGGAAGTTGACCCCTCACGAGGGTTAATGAAATTGCCAATTGAAGTAGTTGATCCAACGAAATTAATTGCCATTGGCTGTGCTGCGGAGGTCAATAATAGATTTGTTGTAACTGGACGCGGTGGCTTACCTCCTGATCCAACGCAAATGCTCAATCAAACAGCAGTTTGGATTGATTGGCGTAGTGCAGACTTAGCTGTCAACCAGCAGCAATTAAATGATAGGTCACCTGTTAGTTATTCACCACCGACTACTCAGCCAATTATTGAGGCTCAAGGGTGGGTAATTAATGCTAATGGCCAGGTGGAGTTAGTAGCTGATCCTAATCGTGGCAAAGTTCATGGTAGTTGGTTTGTACCGGCTAGTTGTGGTTATAGGCAGGGATGAGGGTGACGGGGGTGATCAACAATTTTCAATTTTCTATTCACCTCCTCACCTGATGATTAGCTCAAGAGATAAACAGAAAGAGAGGAATTGCCATGTCCTACTATTACTAATTTCAGCAATGCCCCCTGGGTACGCCAGATTTATTTAGTATATATGTACTATCTAAATGTAGAGCTACCGTTTCTTGGCCGCGATCGCTAATTTAGCACCCTCAACCCGACGTAAGCGATCCATCACACTAACTACCTGACCATGATCAACTTTTTCATCGGCATTAACAATAACCAGTGTAGAAGAATTTGGCTCAACCAAAGAGCGTACAGTAGCTTCTAGGGCATCTAGTTCAATTGGTTCACGGTTGAGAGCTAGTTGGCCATCGGGCTTAATCGTGATAGTTAATTCTGTGCTACGTTGACTTTGAGCTGTAGATGCTGAAGGTAAATTAACTGGTAGCCCTTCTGAACTAGTTAAGTACAGTGTCGAAATAATGAAAAATGCCAGAATCGAGAAGATAACATCAATCATCGGCACGATGTTAATCTCAAAAGACTTCTCTGACTCCTCAGGTAGACGCATAAGCTACCTCTCTCCTCTCATAGCGATGACGATAAAGTAATTCTAATTGGCCACCATACTCTTGAATGAGAGCAAATTGCCGCAAGTAAAACCCTCGAAACATATTGGCAAAGAGTAGGGTGAAAATAGCCACGACCAATCCCATTACAGTAGAAACTAAGGCTTCACTAATACCACCAGTAACTGCGGTGGTACTATCCCCTCCTACGTCACCAATTTTTAAGGCAGAAAAAGCAGTAATCAAGCCCAAAATCGTGCCTAAAAGACCTAGCAATGGCGAAACATTAATAATAGTCTCAAATACTGTGCTAAATCTCTTCAAAGTCGGTATTTCTGCTTGGGCCGCACTCTCTAAAGCTAAGCGAAATTCCTCCGGTGTCGGTTCTTCTAGCTCCAAAGCCTCTAGAAAAATGCGACAAATTGGTAAATCAGCATTCTGCTTGAGCAGATTCATGGCCGCGTTAGGATTGGATCTGTAAAGTTTCAGTACCTCTCTAACAACTCGGCGCTGACGACTTCTTACCCGAAACCAAAATGCCGAACGCTCTACAATCAATGCTACTGACACTAGGGAAAAGATGAGTAAAGGCCAGGCAACAATACCACCAGCAGTCAAAAAATTGTCAATTTGCATGTATTCCTCGTCAAGCTGTTCTAAAATCCCGAAAAAAACTGCCACCCTACCATTCTGGTCTAAGGCTGATAAGTCTTGCCAATCAAATATCCACTTACTTAAGACATGGTCGAGGTTTTAGCTGTCTTAGGTGAGGCTTGGCTCTTTTGTATAACAAGCTCTTGGCTGTCTGACGATTTAGAATATCATTAACTAACTAATTAATCAAATATCTTTCTCAATTAGTTCGGGTTGTGCTATATAGTAATTTAACAGGGTGCTGGTTCAGCTATACCTATGTTTAATCAATCTTTTGGAGGTTGGGTGATAGCAAACATATTTACCTGTCCTAGAGATGGGCAGTTGCAAGTAGTTACTTCTTAATTCAAAGTTTTAGCAATAGCTGGGTTCGTAAAGCCAACGCTTTTTGCAAATAGGCTTAGACGCTCTCAGGAGGCTCCACTTTTTTCTGACAAGTCTTCAGAAAAATTGGCTAGGCCTTTGTCCTCGTGAAAATTTGCGTGTCCAAGTATCAAAAATGAGTATATCCAGCTTTTGTATAGAACAACGCGAAAGGGAACAAGAGGCTTTAAAAAAATTTCTCACCTTTAGCCTTGCTGGTTCATGTGTACTACATATAGCAATAATTTTGAACGGCAACTGGTTGTTTCCAGAACCAGTTATTGCCGAAGAACCCATAGAATTGATTATTGTCGAAGAAGCTGAACCAGAAGTAGAGGAGCCAAAAGAAGAAAAATTAACCAAGACTCCTGAGCCAAAGCCAAGTCCAGTCAAAACACCACCTCCTCCTACTGAACCAGTTGAAACTAAGCTTTCAGAGAAGAAACAAGCACCATCACCCATACCAGAAAAGCCTTCCCAAACCGCAACCCGACCCGCACCAGTTCCTCCACCTCCCAAACCTATAGAGCAATCAGTACCACCTCTACCTGCACAAGTTCCTGTAAGAAGGAGGGAAAGACCAGATATTACCCCTCCTCCTCAACCAGAACCAGTGGCCGAAGAACCAACACCTTCTCCACCGACTGAACCAATAGCAGCTTCGACATCAACACCTCCAAAACCAGAAAATGACTCCCAACCACTGCCAAAACCAAGAGAAATTGACGACACACTTAAAGAGAGCTTGAGGGATTTAAATTCTGAACCGACCGAAGATAGCCAACCTCAAGAAAATTCAGTCTCTCCAGGTTCTGTTGTAGCTAATAACTCAGCACCTCCACGACCACGGCAAACCTCTCAACCATTGGCAAGGATATCAGATGGAGCAAGGAAGCTAAGAGAAAGTTTCACGGGAGCAAACAGTTCTCCCTCAGCAGAAGATAGTAACTCCCAAACAAGTCCCTCATCTCCTGGTTCTGTCGCGGCCAATAATTCTGCACCTGCAAGACCTAGGGGAGTTTCTGCACCAGTTGAAAGTTCCGGTCAAAGTTCACGAGGGTTAAGAGAAAGTTTAACTAATAGCACTTCTTCCTCCTCCACTTCACCAGATGGGGGAGAGAGTACAGGAAACCCCACTTCACCAGGTACAGTAACTGCTGCTCACTCAGCACCAGAACGTCCCCAAGTTAGAGAAGGTGGAGGAGGAATAACTTGTGTAAGCAGATGCGAACCTGAATATCCCTCAGCACTTGATGGTCAAGAAGGTCGTGCATCTGTTCGAGTTGTAGTAGATGCCAATGGTAACGTAACTAAGACAGAAATTGTCGGAGCTAACAGCAGTAGTTTACTTGCTCAACAAGCACTCGCTGCTGCCAGGAACATGAAATTTAGTAAACCAAACGGTGGTGGCCTAGTAGCAGTTAAAGTAACTATCAACTTTACCGTTGAGGGTTCAGAATTTGAGCGTCGAGCGAATGAACGCCTTGAACAACAACAGGCTGAGGAAGAACGTAGAGAGCGGGAACGTAGAGCCGAACTTGAACGCCAACGAGAAGAGCAAGAAAGGCAAGCTGAACTTGAACGCCAACGAGAAGAGCAAGAAAGGCAAGCTGAACTTGAACGCCAACGAGAAGAACAAGAAAGGCAGGCTGAACTTGAACGCCAACGAGAAGAACAAGAAAGGCAAGCTGAACTTGAACGCCAACGAGAAGAACAAGAAAGGCAAGCTGAACTTGAACGCCAACGAGAAGAACAAGAACGCCAAAGACAATTAGAGCAAGAAGATTCAGGAAATTGAAAATTGTTAAATGGAAAATGGAAAATTGTTAATTTCCCCTTGCCTCTAGACGTTGCATGCAACGTCTCTACTCCTATCTCCGTGCCCCGGCGTCCTCCTCATCACCCCCTTTTCTGTTTCCTTAGATAACTGATAACTGAACATGCTTCGTACAATTAGCAAAATTGGATTTACCTTACTACTCGCTTCTAGCTTAGATATCACTGGTCAAGTTATTAACCCAACTACAGCCTTAGCAGGGGTTATTACCTTACCAGATGGTGGTCGCTGCGAAGGAGAAGTTAGTAATGGCAGCCTTAATGGCAAAGTAGTCTGTGAATATGCCAATGGTGATCGCTACGAGGGAAATTTCGTAGACGGTGAGAAAGACGGTCAGGGTGTCTACACTTTCGCTGATGGTGGTCGTTATGAAGGGGAATTCAAAGCCGGACAAATCAGTGGTCAAGGTGTCCGAGAATACCCAGAAGGCGATAGCTACGAGGGTCAATTTAGCGAGGGAGTTCCTAACGGCAGTGGGGTCTATACTTCAGCTAATGGCGCACGCTATGAAGGAGAATTCACTGATGGTGCGCCTAGCGGTAAAGGAGCTTTTGTGTTTGCTAATGGCGATCGCTGTGAAGGGGAAGTCAGCGACGGGAAAATCAACGGTCAAGGGGTTTGTGAATACAAAAACGGTAACCGTTACGAAGGAGAACTGCTCAACAGTCAACCCCACGGTCAAGGGACTTATACCTTTGCTTCCGGCGGCAGTTACGAAGGTGAATTTAGTCAGGGTAAATTCAATGGTACTGGCATCAGAGAATATGCCAATGGCAACCGCTATGAAGGCGAATTTAGGGATGGCAAACCAGAGGGTAAAGGCACATTAGTTGTTGCTGGCGAAGGTCGCTATGAGGGACAATTCAATGATGGCAAGTTCAGCGGTCAAGGGGTTTATACTTTTGAAAACGGTAACCGTTACGAGGGAGACTTTAGTAACGGTCAGTTCAACGGTCAAGGAGTTTATACTTTCGCCAATGGCGATCGCTGCGAAGGAGAGTTTAGTAGTG
>JBAUJE010000235.1:0-16865 GCA_049683475.1 Coleofasciculaceae cyanobacterium
CAACGACACTCGCCCCACCACCATCATTCGCTTCGTTAACCGCCAAGATGCCGAAGATCATTTACGTGTTCTCAAACGTTGTTTACGTACAACTCCAGCAGAATTTACAATTGTTTTCGACCTAGCTGCCGACCCAAATTATTGGGAAAAATGCTATCAAGAAAACAAAACCCCCTGGGATTTAGGACAAGCTGCCCCAGCCTTTCACACCCTCCTAGAAACAACAGAAATCCAACCAGGACTAACAGCAGTCCTCGGCTGTGGCAGAGGTTACGATGCCTTATTATTTGCAGAATATGGCTTTCAAGTAATTGGTTTTGATGTTTCCCCCACTGCCCTAACAACAGCAAAATACCTAGCCAAAAACTCCAGAAGTTCAGCCCAGTTTTTACAACGAAATATCTTTGATTTAGCCAATGAATTCCACCAAGACTTCGACTACATTATCGAACACAACTGTTTCAGTTCTATTCCCAGCGAAAGCCGTGGGGATTACGTCGAACTAGTCAAATACTTACTCAAAGAAAAAGGAGAACTAATCGGCATTTTCCTCACCAAAAACCAAGGGAAAAGCCCGCCATGGACTTCAACCCCTGACGAAATCTGCAACTACTTTAAACCCCACTTTAAGTTATGGCAGTTTGAGCCTATTTCCGAATCAGAACATCTTGGTCGCTTCCGGTTGCAGTGAGGGAGTCAGTTATCAGTTGTCATGAGTCGAGAGTTAGGAGTATCGTTGAAAAATCCTCCCCGTCACCCCATCA
Organism: Coleofasciculaceae cyanobacterium; assembly: GCA_049683475.1. Classification (GTDB taxonomy): domain Bacteria; phylum Cyanobacteriota; class Cyanobacteriia; order Cyanobacteriales; family Coleofasciculaceae; genus JBAUJE01. The sequence continues at coordinate 765 of JBAUJE010000235.1, forward strand.
CCCCATCTCTTCCAATAGCTAAATTAAATGTATGACAGCTTATCACAGCTACGATGCCTATTGCGTAATTAGTTCTTAAAAGCCTGATAAGTTGAATGGCTCAATTATTTGTCATTAACTCTAGTAACCATGACCCAACCAACAAAAAATAATCACGCTGTAGTAATCGGTGGTAGCATGGCTGGCCTACTAGCAGCAAGAATACTCACCAATCACTTCAACAAAGTAACGGTAATTGAGCGAGATTTTCTACCCAAAGAACCTCAACTACGCCCAGGAGTACCCCAAGCTAACCATGTTCACGTTTTGCTCTATCGAGGTCAACAAATTCTCGAACAGCTTTTCCCTGGTATAAAAGCTCAAATCATTGCAGCAGGAGCCCCCAAGGTAGACTGGGCCGCAGAATGTCCTTGGCTTGGTTTGTGGGGTTGGGCGGCTCAGTCCAAGTCAGATTTAATTACCTATCCTTGTAGTCGCTACTTTCTAGAATGGTTAGTGCGTTCTCGTCTAAGTTCTTACGAAAACATGCAATTTTTAGAGGCAACTAAGGTTACACAATTACTGACAAATGAGAGTCGATCTAAAGTAATTGGAGTAAAGATAAGCTCTGAATCTGAACATCTTGAACAGGAATTAACTGCTGATTTAGTAGTAGACGCTGGTGGACGTAATTCTTCATTACCTAAATGGTTAGAACAATTAGGTTACTCTTCTGTGCCAGAAACTGTAGTTAATCCTTTTATCAGTTATAGTACTCGCTGGTATGAGATTCCGGAAGGACTCCAGGCAGATTGGAAAGCTTTAGTTATTGCGCAAAAACCCCCCCATGAACAGCGAGGTGGGGTACTTTGCTCAGTTGAAGGAAAGCGTTGGATCGTAACTATTTCTAGTATAGGGGGAGAACACCCTCCTACTGATGAAAAGGGTTTTCTAGAATTTATCTACAGTTTACGTACTCCAATTCTCTATGAAGCAATTAAAAATGCTAAGCCTATTACTCCTATCCATGCTTACCGGGGTATGAAAAATCATTGGCATCATTATGAACAACTTTCTCGATTTCCGGAGGGTTTAGTAGCAATGGGAGATGCTGTTTGCGCTTTTAATCCTTTCTATGGTCAGGGGATGACGGTTGCTGCTCTTTCTGCTTTAACTTTAGACCAAGAATTACAACGTTTTCAGGGTAATTTGACGAAGTTGAGAAAGAGTTTTCCCAAAAAATTAGCTCAGGTTGTTAGTATTCCCTGGATGATGGCAACGGGAGAGGACTTGCGTTGGTCAACTACCCAAGGGGGTAAGTTGAATTGGTTTATGCTCTTGATGCAGAAGTATATGGACATGGTGTTATTACTGGCAACAAAACGAGCTGATGTACACCAGACTTTTATGAAAGTGGCAGCTATGGTTAAGCCAACCACAGCATTTTTTCAACCTAATATTTTGCTGCCGGTATTAGGGCAATTAATTAGGGGAGATGTTACGAATAAGATGGAGGCGAATAACAACAAGTTGGTTTCTTCCCAAAGTGAAGATTTGAAACCGCAGATTTAGACAGTAAAGCGGTTTTCCCTACCCGATACAGATGATTTTGATGCTGATACTTTGAGGATTTTGAGATTATGACTACTGTTGTCCAAAGTCAAACAAAAACTATCACCAAGCTGCCTGATGGACCAAACGCTCATCCTTTAGTTCAAATTATTCAGGGTATTTTTAAACCTTTTGAATATTTAGAAGCAGCTCAACAGCGCTATGGTGATATTTTTACTATGCGTAATCTGGGTTTTCCTCCTACTGTGGTATTGAGTCATCCTGAAGCAATTCAAGAAGTTTTTAATGCTGACCCTAGTTTGTTGGATACGGTGACGAGTAATAAAATATTAGCGCCTCTTTTTGGAGAAAATTCTCTGATCCAAATAGATGGAGTCCGTCATCAGTATCGACGAAAGCTATTAATGCCTCCTTTTCATGGTCAACGCATGCGTGCTTATGGTCAGACTATCTCTGAGGTTACTCAGGAGGTTATGGGTAAGTGGCAGGTCGATCAGCCTTTTTGTGCCAGAACTAGTACTCAAGAAATTTCTTTGCGGGTAATTCTAAGGGCTGTTTTTGGTTTAGATAAGGGGGAACGTTATGAGCAACTTAGGCAACTTCTAAGTTCTATGACAGATACTTTTAATTCTCCTTTAGCTTCCAGTCCCCTATTTATTAAGTTCCTGCGTAAAGATTTAGGTGCTTGGAGTCCTTGGGGACATTTTATTCGTCAAAAGCGACAAATTAATGCTCTTTTAACGGCTGAGATTCATGATAGGAAAAGTCAGCCTGAATTGTTAGGAGAAGATATCTTGAGTTTAATGATGACCGCTCAAGATGAAAATGGTCAATCGATGACAGAGGAGGAGTTACGTGATGAGTTAATGACTATGTTATTTGCAGGTCATGAAACTACTGCTTCTGCTTTAGCTTGGGCATTTTATTGGATTCACCGTTTACCGGAAGTACGAGAGAAACTTCTCCAAGAACTTGATAGTTTAGGAGAGGAAGACGATTATACAGCTGTTGCTAAACTACCCTATCTTAATGCCGTCTGCTCGGAAACTCTGCGCCTTTATCCAGTTGTCTTATTTACCTTTGCTCGCATTCTCAAATCACCCCTGGAAATAATGGGCTATCAGTTCGAGGCGGGTACGGCATTAGCTCCCTGTATTTATTTAACCCACCACCGTGAGGACTTATACCCAGAACCGAAACGCTTTAAACCAGAACGTTTTCTAGAACGGCAATTTTCTCCTTCTGAGTATCTGCCTTTTGGAGGTGGTAACCGTCGCTGCTTAGGCTACGCTTTTGCTCAGTATGAAATGAAACTGGTTTTGGCGACTATCTTGTCTCAGGTACAACTGAAACTGGCGGATAGTCGCACTCTCAAACCTGTTCGTCGGGGAGTTACCTTTACCCCTGCTAGCGGTGTACAAGTGGTCATGACTGGCGATCGCTAGGCGAAAAAGGGAAGTAACTTTTTGAGACAGACACAGAGACGCGGAGAGCGTTTGACGGCTTGTTTCTTAACCGAAGAATAGGCAATTTAAATGTGCATTACTCATTACTCATTACTCATTACTCATTTCCTGGAACCTCACCAAAAACTTATTCAGCAAACCCTAGTTAGCCGCTAGCTGCTGTATTCCTCTTCCCTGAGACAGCAATTGACCTTTGAGAATTTCTCTGGCCGCCTTGCCATCAATCGGTTTAGAGAAAAAGTATCCTTGTCCATATTCACATTGCAGTGCTAGCAGGGGTAATATTTGCTCTGAGGTTTCAATTCCCTCAGCCACAACTTCCATATTTAGGGTTTTAGCAATGGTGACAATTGCCTGAATAATTTCTGAGTTCTCACCCGAAGCCCCAATTCTGCTGACAAAAGAGCGGTCAACCTTGAGGGTATTGACGGGAAAGTTGTGTAGGCGAGATAGGGAAGAGTAGCCTGTGCCAAAGTCATCAATGCAGAGACTAATTTTCCTTTCTTTAAGTTGGAGGAGCAAAGCCTTAACCAAATCTGGGTTATCCATAACCACAGTTTCTGTAATCTCTAGCTTCAAACTGCTGGGGGTGAGTCTAGCTCGCCGTAAAATTGTGTCGATTTGGTAGAGTAAATCTGTTTGAGTAAACTGCTTACTAGAAAGATTGACATTGATTGTCAAAGGTTGATCAAACTTAAATTCCTCCTGCCAGATTCTCATCTGACGACAGGCTTCCTCGAGTGTCCACCAGTCAATTAAGGTAATTAATCCTGTTTCTTCTGCTGTGGGGATAAACTCCATTGGCGATACCAAGCCACGTTGCGGGTGTCGCCAGCGCAATAAGGCTTCAAAACCAGCAATTTTCCCAGTTTGCAGAGAAACTATTGGTTGATAGTAAACCTGAAACTCCTGTCTTTCAATTGCTCGCCGCAAATCCGTCTCCATCTGCAAACGGTCTAGGGCACGGCTATCCATCGCTGTGTCATATACTTCGTAACGAGAGTTGCCTTGTGCCTTGGCTTGATACATTGCCATGCGAGCTTTTCGCAGCAAGTCTTCTGGCTGGAAGACGGGAACTAGAGCATTGCTTTGTGCCAACCACTTTGCCGTTGCCTTCTCTTTTTGTTTTGAGGTAGATTCCAAAGGTACTACTTTATCTGGTTTACCCTCAAGGGCTGTACTCAAAGCAATACCAATGCTCAGAGTCATGAACACTTCAGAGTTTTCGAGGTGAAAAGGTTTAGTTAAAGTTTGATGAATTGCCTCAGCAACACCAGTGACATCATCAAGAACCTGGATATTTTCTAGTAGTATGGCGAACTCGTCCCCTCCCAAACGCGCTAAAGTATCGGTAGGACGTAGGCACGTCTGAAGCCTACGAGCAAAGTGCTGAAGCAGTTGGTCACCAATTTCATTACCTAGGCTATCGTTAACTAGCTTGAAACGATTGAGATCTAAGAAAAGTACCGCAAATAAATCGGGCTGACAAGATAACTTATCCCTTGGACATTGTCCAACACGTCTAACCGCCTGCCCTAAACGATCCATAAATAAAGCCCGGTTAGCTAGTTTTGTTAGTTGATCGTAAAAAGCATTATAAATTAGTTGTTCCTCTGCCTTTTTGCGCTCGGTAATATCAAAGGCGTAGATGCGCAGACAGTTGATTTCTTCTAGGTAGTGCAGAACTTGCTCGTAATAAACCTCGCCGATTTTAACTTCCCGCCTTAAAGAACCTTCCCGTTGCATAAGTGTCAACATGGACAGTACCCCTTTTAAAAAGGGGTGTTCTACACTCTGGGATGGCAATTCCGGCAACAGTTGCATTGCCTCTGGGTTCAGATAACGAACTTGACCAGTTAAATCCATTTCCACAACGGGATTGGGATTGAGCAGAGGAAAAGATGCTAAGCGAGAAGTTTCTTGCTCAGTCTGTCTGCGTTCTGTAATGTTCCGTCCCACTGACTGAAACTCGACTATCTGAGCAACTTCTTCAGAATAGACTATTGCTTCTAATCCTTCTTTCTCGAATGAGGTAAGGGAGTCAGATTTAGCTTCCGTAAGAGGGTGATTCTGTTCATGAATAATCAGACGATCTGTCCACTGTTGCCAGTACACTTCACCACTAGGCAGCACGATTTGAGATTCTCTCGTCGCCACTGGATTTTGAGAACTCAGTTGGTCAATGTGCCTTTGCAGCTTATGCCGATGTTCTTCGGGCATTAATGAGAGAAAATTTTGTCCCACTAGTTCATCACTGGTTTTACCAAAATGGTGGCAAAATGAACTGTTAACAAAAGTAAGTCTACCGTCGGAGAGAAACCGACAGATTGGCTCCTTGTTATCTTCTACAATGGCACGATATCTTTGTTCACTCTGCCGCAGCTTTGCCTTCAGTTTTTCTAATTCCTGCGTCAGTTTTGTTGAGTTTCCCTTGCTTCTGTTCAATAATCCGTCTGAGTGCAAGTACTTGCTAAATAAGGCTAGGAGCAGAGTTGCAATCAAATAATAGAATGGGGTTAACAATGATTCCACAGTTATTTGCTGCCAGAGTATTCCCGGCTGAGTTATATAATAATGCCCGTTGAGCATAGATAATCCGTTCTAAAAACAGAGTTTACCGACATACCGAAATCAAAAAAGTAATCTATCTGGCTGTTATCACCAGACCCTAATCTCAATTTATTTAGTACCTATTATGGACGACAACTTGCCATTTGTAATGATGGGTCAAACCATCAGCTGGGTCTTAGATTCGATACCCAGTACTTTAGTTGAATAACTAAAAAAGAACGCACTTATCAGTAGATGCCTCGCTCTCAATGCAATCCTTTAAAGTAAATGACTTACTGTGTGTTATGACAATTTTTTTGTTTGGTAGAAAACCCATCAGCTCAACAACTGAGGGAATGACCCTAACCTTCCGGCTTAGGCAATAACACCCTGTATTACACCCTGACTAAGTCTGAGCGATAAGCAACATGTTTGGGCTGAAGTTGAAGCTTGCCGCAAACGCTTAACGCTTCTCATAATACACTGATTTTAATCACTTTGCCTTGTGTTATGCCAATTTATGTCTGATGCCATAGATCCTGAGTTTAGTATCACGTCGAACTCAACTAGTAGTCTGTCAACTTTGAATTGAGGGGCTGGGACTGACACGGGGAAGCGGGACTCTCAGAAAGCTAGTACCTCATTTTGATCTTGACGAAGTACTAGCAAATTCTCACCAAAATGGTTAATTTCATTCAAGGAAACGGGGAAGACTAAACAGGAAACAGGAAATATCTTTTCCCCTTCCCTGAGGCGGCAACAGCTTTGATAATATGCCACTCCCTAATTTCTTAACCCTATAAAATAACATTATTTTTATTTTGCCGTCAGCAGAAATACCCAGCCAAAGCTCAAGATAAGGATAAGTATATAGTAATCAATTAATTTAATCTATCAGTTGAGTTTATTTGCAGAAAAAAAAGGGTGAGTAAAAAAGAAAATACTCCCCCCCAACTCTATTTTTGAGACAAATTTAAGATAAAATAATCGGAAGTATTAATCCACTAATTAACCCCTTCTCATTCAGCCTTTAACGCAAACAACTTGCTTGAGTGTTGCCACAACTTCCACTAGGTCAGATTGCTGATTCATTACCTCGTCAATTGGCTTGTAAGCGCCGGGAATCTCGTCTATTACTCCTCGATCTTTACGACACTCTACCCCTTGAGTTTGCTCAATCAAATCATCAAGGCTAAACTGTTTTTTTGCCTTACTGCGAGACATTAAACGCCCTGCACCATGGGAACAGCTACAGTAGCTGTCATGATTTCCTTTACCTTTAACAATGAAAGACTTTGCCCCCATTGAACCAGGAATAATCCCGTAATCTTCCTCCCGTGCTCGCACTGCACCTTTGCGGGTAACGTACACTTCCTCACCAAAATGCACTTCCTTTTCTGCATAATTGTGGTGGCAGTTCACCTCTAGTAAAGCCTTGGTTTGCTTCCCTCCAGCCAAATGCTTCTCGATAATTTCCTTGAAGCGAGCCATCATGACATCACGATTGTAACGAGCATAGTTTTGCGCCCATTGCAAATCCCGCCAGTAGGCTTTAAATTCTGGTGTTTGAGCAACAAAGTAAGCCAAATCTGGATCACGAAGATGGTTATTTGCCATTTTTGCCAGTTCTTTAGCCGTGCTGATATGACATTGAGCCAACTTATTACCAATATGGCGTGAACCTGAGTGCAGCATTAGCCAAACTTGATTATTGCTATCAAGGCAAACTTCCAAAAAGTGATTACCACCTCCGAGGGAACCCATTTGTCTCTGGGCTTTTCCTTGCAAGTCTTGGACTCCTCGATGTAGTTCTTTAAAATCACGCCAGCCTTGCCAATTTACTACCGATTTTTCGGTGTTTTTATTTTCATTGAAACCAACGGGAATTGCTGCTTCTACATCTAGACGGATTTTCTTGAGTTTTCCCTCCAATTGATCGGCAACAAAGGGGGTTTTGATCGCAGCCATACCACAACCAATATCTACCCCAACAGCCGCCGGAATAATAGCATCTTTCGTTGCCAGCACAGAACCGACTAAGGCACCTTTACCAAGATGAACATCTGGCATCAGGGCAACATGCTTAAATACAAATGGCAAAGAGGCAACATTTTTTGCCATCTGTGTTTCCTGAGAACCAAGGTGATGATTTGCCCAGGAGAGCACAGGCTTTGGTGTGGAAATTTCTAGCTTTTCGTATGGCATAAATGTTTGCCTCCAAATAAAGATTGAGGGGGAGCAGGGGGCAATTGGGGAATTGCTCTGATTACTTTATACTACACTTATAGTACATGTAACAAGCTGGTAATTTAACTTAACTAGAAAGCGGCAAGATAGGGGTAATCAGCAAATTACATTAAAATTTGTAAAAAGATGCAGAGTCTAGATAACTCTGTTGGTGCCTCGTTGTAGTTAAAGAAAAGGCAGGTCTAAGCCTATGGCAGCTGGTAAGGATACAATTTGGGAACGCTTTCTCTCGCCGATAGTGAGAAACTTTATTGACGAAGAGAAGCTGCGACTGTTTTATGAGAGTATTGACTGGCAAGCCGAGAGCGATCGCCTCCGTAACCCAGATTTAATTTATCCTCACTACTATCTTAGTCAGAACTTCCACGGTATTGAGGGGGGCTATCTCAACGGAAGTGCGGCGACTTCCTACGATCCAATTACTCAATATGTTCTGCCTCCTAACGAAACTTGGGTACGCCAGGGTTTGATAGATGCGATCAGGGGAACACCTAAACGGATTTTAGACTTAGGTTGCGGGACGGGTTCGACTACCCTGATGTTAAAGCAAGCTTTTCGACAAGCCCAAGTCATTGGCCTGGATTTGTCACCCTACATGCTATTTATGGCAGACTACAAAGCCCAAAAATTAGGCTTAGATGTCCAATGGTGCCATGGTAATGCTGAAGAAACCGGCTTACCTGTAGCCTCTTTTGACCTAGTTGTAGCATCATTGTTGTTTCATGAAACGCCCCCTCCAGTCTCTAAATCTATTCTGCGCGAATGCTTCTGCCTGCTCAAAGGTGGGGGACAGGTGGTAATTTTAGATGGTAATCAAAAAACTCTGCGCCATGTAGACTGGCTAACTGAGATTTTTGAAGAACCCTATATTAAAAATTATGCTGCCGGTAGTACAGACGCTTGGATGGGAGCAGCTGGCTTTGAAGCTGTGCAAACTGAGGAATTGTGGTGGATACATCAGGTAACCCAGGGCATAAAGCCGCTCTCTAGCCAAGGTTACGCCGTCTCTACCTCCCAAGTATCTTTCAGCAGCTCAGATTTTACTCCCGATGGAATTCCCGCTCCTGCATTTTAAAGCACATCTATGAGTTTAAAGGCAGTTCTCTTTGATTTTAATGGTGTCATCATCAAGGATGAACAAATTCATCAACAACTAATAGATGAAATTCTGATTAGCGAAAATCTGCGTCCTGTACCGGGTGAGTATAAAGAGATTTGCTTGGGTAAAAGCGATCGCGCCTGTCTAGAGGAATCACTCAAGCGTCGCAGCCGTTTTGTCAAGGAAGATTATTTAGAAGAATTAATCAATCGCAAAGCTCAAGGCTACCGGCGTTATTTTGAAACCTTGGAGAAGTTGCCCATCTATCCTGGTTTAGAAGATTTTATCTATAAAATCCGTGTTGCCGGTTTACCAATGGGTGTGGTTAGTGGTGCCATCCACTCTGAGGTAGAAATGGTACTTAATCGAGCCGAGTTGGCACAATACTTTACGGTAATTGTGGCAGGGGATGATTTAAAGGTGAGTAAACCGGAACCAGATGGATATCTTCTTGCAGTAGAAAAGCTTAATCAAGAGCATCCTGAACTTAAGCTACAAGCCTCGGAATGTCTAGCCATTGAAGATACTTTTGCCGGAATTGAAGCAGCTAAGCGAGCAGGAATGCAGGTAGTAGGAGTCGCAAATACTTACCCTTTTCATATGCTCCAGCGTTGTGCAAGTTGGACTGTAGACTATTTACATGAGCTAGAACTAGAGCGGGTACAAGAGGTTTATGCTTAGAGTTGGCTGTAGTTCGGTGCAGTAGGTGACTTTTTTCCTAGAGGAAGCATGAAGGGGCTGCTAAAATAGATATGTCTAATCTAGGGGAATTAGCTCAGTTGGTAGAGTGCTGCGATCGCACCGCAGAGGCCAGCGGTTCGAATCCGCTATTCTCCATAGCTGTGAATTGACAAATTAATGTCCTCGTTGATAGTCAACGCTCATTTTGTGCAATCGCAGCAAATCTTTCTTGTTCTTTTATGACTAAACGTTATGGTGAATAGAGCGATTACCTGGTTACGAGATAATCTTATGGAATCAAAACCACGCACCTTTAAAGAAACGGCGAAAGAAACAACTCTACTATTTGTAGGGGGCGCTGGCGCTGGACTAATCATCTTTGCCCTGTTCGGCGGCGTATGGCAAGTCACTCACTTTTGGTGGGTGATGGCAGCAACTACGATATCTTGCGGTTTATTAGCCGTAGTGTTCCGCCAAAACTTCCAGAAGATGTTGAATACTTTGATGGATAATGTTCCCTGGATTTAGGAGTGGAGATTTAATTCATTCAATTTCAACCTTATTTTGCTGAGGGATAATCTGCCTCTTTCGTTACTTGCTTACTTCAGAGAGTGACAGAAGAGGAATAAAAGTGCTAGATTGAGTCCCATCCACTACAACGCCATTAAAACAACAGAAGAACGTGCTGTAACTTGGTAATTATATTCTTTAACTAGTACTGCTTCTGGCAAATCACAAAAATCAGCAGGGCTAGGCAAAGCAGTATCGACAATTCGGTGCCAACGCTGTTTTGAAGATAAAGGCGGCAATTCAAAAGTAAGATTTTCCCAATAGGCGTTAAGCATAATATGGAGATGTTCACCACTTTCTGGATGATGCAGGGTAAAAGCTAAACTATGGGAATCATCTCCCCAATTAGGTTGATCTAACTGCAATCCATGCCAAATAATATAGGGATTGTGAGGGTTACCCTTGCTGAGCAAAAGATTCTCTTGTCGAAAGATTTCCCTAGCTTGGATAAAGTGAATTAAACTTTTAACAAAACGCAGTATGTCTGCATTTTCTTCTATGCCACTCCAGTCAAACCAGCTAAGCTGATTATCCTGACCGTAAGCATTATTATTACCCAGTTGCGATCGCCTCACTTCATCACCCATTAAAAGCATTGGTGTTCCTTGGGCAACGAGTAAAATTGTCAGAAAGTTCTTAATTTGTTGGATGCGTAACGCTTCTATTGCTGGGTCATCTGTTGACCCTTCTTCCCCACAGTTCCAGCTGAAATTATCATTACTGCCATCACGATTCTCTTCCCCGTTAGCTTCGTTATGTTTGTAGTTATAAGAAACTAAGTCATTGAGGGTAAAACCGTCGTGACAGGTAATAAAGTGAATACTGCGGTTTGGTTCCCGGTCTGGTTCTGGATAAATATCAGGGCTACCAATCAGGCGATTAGCTAACTTTTGAACAGTATCAGTATCCCCCTTAATAAAGCGACGTACATCATCTCTAAATGGCCCATTCCATTCAGCAAATCTGTCTCCAATAAATGAGCCTACCTGGTAAAGTCCAGCAGCATCCCAAGCTTCGGCAATAATTTTAGTTCCCGCCAAAATTGGATCTGATTCAATTGACCAGAGGATGGGAGGATCTTCAAGGGGATGGCCAGATCGACTACGAGATAATATGGGTGCTAAATCAAAGCGAAAACCATCAACATGCATTTCTGACACCCAGTAACGCAGGCAGTCAATAATCATGCGGCCGACAATTTCGTGATTGGCCTTGAGGGTATTACCGCAACCACTGTAGTTGCTATAGTATGCCTGGTTTTTTTCTTCTAGGATGTAATAAGCTTGGTTTTCTAACCCCTTGAAAGAAAGGGTTGGGCCATTCTCGTTACCTTCTGCCGTGTGATTGAAAACCACATCAAGGATTACTTCAATTCCTGCTTTGTGAAGTGCCTTGACCATATCGCGGAATTCATCAACTGGCCCGCAAGGATGGCGATTAGAACTATAACTTCTGTGGGGGGCAAAGAAGGCAACAGTACTATAGCCCCAATAGTTAGTAAGACCAGATGGCACGTCCTTTTCATCAAACTGGTGTATGGGCAATAATTCTACTGCTGTTACCCCTAGTTCCTTGAGGTAGGGAATTTTTTCCACTAATCCGGCAAAAGTTCCCCTTTTAGTCGAGGCAATTCCAGAGTTAGGATGACGAGTAAAGCCACCGACATTTAGTTCATAGATTACTGTTACAGAATAGGGAATACGCAAGGGAATATCCCCTTCCCAGTCGTAAGTGCTTGTATCTACAACTACACCTTTGAGTGCTTGAGCACAATTATCTCCAGCATGGATAGCTGCTTGGCGGCTATAGTTTTCTGTGTTGACTACAGCACAAGTATAAGGGTCAAGCAGGACTTTACTGCCATCGAAACGGTGACCCATTTCTGGCGCAAAGGGGCCATCTACCCGATAAGCATAAATCTGTCCTGCGCCGATGCTTGGAACAAAAACATGCCAGTAATAGAAAGTCTTGTTTTCGTAAGGGTCAAGCTGAATAACGCAGCTAGGTTGGGAAGCGTCAGGACTGTCAAATAGCAACAACTCCATTGCCGTCGCGTTTTTGGAGAAGACGCAAAAATTTACTCCCCAAGGGCCGACAGTAGCACCTAGGGGGAAGCTTTGACCGGGTAAGACTTTGAGTTCCATGCTTTGAACTCCTCTAAATTCTAATTGTAGAATTTTTGCTGGAGTTGGGGGTAGCGTTAATTACAAATAACTAATTAATCAGGTTTAAAGCCAAAGAAGAATTTAGAATTTAGAATTTAGAATTCAATTCGGCATTCTGCATTCTTAATTATTGAAGAAACTTTTTAACCACCCGATCTAAACCCACTGAATGGGAAGCCTTAAACAAGATGCGATCGCCAGGTTGTATTAGCTTTTTCAAACGTTCCACTAAAGCTTCATGCTTAGCAAAGCACTCATATGGTACAGAACCAGCACCAGTAGCAATCTCGGCTGCCTCTGGATCATCGACCATAATTAGCAAGATATCAAGATTTAGTTTTTCTGCCTTACTACCAACTTCTCGGTGTAGTTCGGCCGATTTTTCCCCTAACTCCTTCATCGTCCCTAAGACGGCAATATGACGCTTACCGGGGGTTTGACTAAGAAGTTGTAAGGCTGCCAGCATTGATTCTAAGCCAGCATTATAGGTTTCATCAAGAACGACTATATCTTGGGGTAAATCGTAGCGTTGCGATCGCCCAGAGGGCATACTCACCGTTAAACCTTTACTCAGAGGTGTCCAGTCTACTTCTACAACTTTAGCTACTGCCAGCGCTGCTAGATAATTAAGGGCATTATGGCTACCAGCTAGAGGAAGAGGTAGTTGCATGCCTTCAACACTGAGCGTTTCAGGGTCAATTAGCTGCCCTTGTAAGTCACCGCCTTCTAAACCATAGGTTAAGGTTTTTCCCTGCCATACGGTAGCAGCCGTTTCAATTAATCTTTGATTATCTTGGTTAAGAATGGCAATTCCATCTTTGGGCATTTCAGCTAGTAACTCACATTTAGCTTTGGCGATCGCTTCCCTAGAACCTAACAAACCAATATGAGCAGTACCTACATTAGTAATCAAACCTACTGTAGGACTAGCTATTTGGCTGAGTAAAGCAATCTGTCCTGAACCGCGCATTGCCATTTCAATCACAGCATAATCATGTTCTGGTTCTAGCTTAAGCAAGGTTTTTGGTACACCGATTTCGTTATTCTCGTTGGCCTGTGTCTTGAGGACATTTCCTTTCGTTGACAAAACTGCTGAGATTAGCTCTTTGGTAGTAGTCTTGCCCACAGAACCTGTGACGGCAATCACTGGAATGTCGAACTGATTACGCCACCAGTGGGCAATTTGCTGATATGCCTGTAAGGTGTCTGCTACCTGGAGTTGGGGAGTATCTTTTAGTTCCGGTCGTGAGCCATGTTCAGTAATGATGGCGATCGCACCTTTTTCGACAGCAGCTTTGACAAAATTATGCCCATCGAACTTTTCACCCCGTAGCGCCAGGAAAACTTCACCTGGTTTGATTGTGCGGGTATCAGTTGTTAGACCAGCAACAGGCTTCGATGCTGCTTTTGGCTGCAAGTTAACTGTTTCTGCGGCAATAATATCAACTAATTGACCTATGGGAAGCTGACGGAACATAAGATCTGCCAAAATGTAACAAAATAATACTTGGTCAACACAGAAGTTTGAAGTATATGATAATGAAGGGCTAAAATGATATCTTTATAGAATCTTAACAATTTAGCCGCACTTTTTTTTTAGATCTCGATCACACTCCTTCTGGAGAGGGTAGAGATATGCTTGAGCATGGATTAGTCTAATGGAGTTTTAGTAAGTCATTGAGTACACCCTCAAGAGCTGTGCAAATAATCATGATATATCTGAATCTTTGCTACTTATGCAGAGGGCAAGTCAACGGGGAATTAAAAGAAACTCGATCACAATTAGATTGATGAGTTCTAAATGTTGGCACCTAGGGAGGGTTCACTCAAGTGACGATTACTTGGACAAACTCTGATATGCGAAAAACTGCATCCGAAGAGCAGCTTTTGTATGATCACTTACTCTACTACGTACAGATAGAGTCGCCGAGCAAAATGCTTGAGCGCTTCAAAAGCCTCTTTCTAGATGGCTCTAGATATGTAGATCCACAAATTTGGTCAGTTCTAGATAAGCTAGCACTCGATAAACGGGCAGAGTACGAGTTCAAGTTTATACTTAACCGTTGCTGTCATATTCTGGTCAACCGTTGGCAGCTACAGCCTCAACAGCAATGGGCAATTCCGCAGTTAGTAGGTTTATTCGAGAATCTACCAAGTTGCAGGAAAGTTCACTCTCGCGGGGCAAAACGTTTGCGGCAATTAATTGAGCAATTTGCTCAAACAGAGCAGTTTTTGACACTGCGACGTTTAGCCCAGGTTGTAGGGGAAATAGTGACAACGAATGGTCATGGTTCCAAATCGCTGGGAACTTTGATTCAGCGTTATCCTTATCTGTATGATCATTGTCTCCTCAGTGAGGATAGTAGCTACGAACACCAACAGACTGTTCGGCAAATTCGCTCTCGGATTCAGCGGCGCTTCGAGTTCGACTTATCTCAGTATGTAACCTATCAGGTGAGATGTGCTCAAGCAGCACGTAAGCGTTCTGAGACTGGACCGTCAAAAATCATTCATCCGGTTAAAAATCCTACTCTCTTGAGTGACGGAGAGCTAGGTGCTGCCATCAAACATTATGTTGGTAAAGTACAGGGTCAATACACCTATCGGGACGTGTCTCAGAGCTTCATTACCCATAGCCGCCGTACCCCTTACTATAAAAATTTTAAAGAGGATTTGTATGAGTACCTAACAGCTTCAATTGACCCGGCTTATGGAAAACGCTATTTTAACGATCAACTTTATAAGTATCTAAAGAATACCTATACTGCTAATGATTTCCAAAAGCCCAGCGAATTTTTGGTGGTAAGAACCTGCAGCCGCTTGTTGAACTTCCTAGTGGTAGAGTCTCATCAGCGACCCAACCATTTTGTTTTTGTTGATTTGACTACCAACCTTGGACCTACCGTCAGCACTGGATTGTTGCTCAAAATTATCTTGGTTTGCTGGAAAGTCAAGCCTTCTTTGGAAAAGCGATTTGCCATTTTGTTTAATCATTATGAGCTAGATGCTAAAGATGGTGTACCCTGGTTAGTCAAATCGATGGAAAACTTGAATGTTGCTTTAAGTGTCCACTTTGG
This sequence comes from Coleofasciculaceae cyanobacterium, assembly GCA_049683475.1. Lineage (GTDB taxonomy): Bacteria > Cyanobacteriota > Cyanobacteriia > Cyanobacteriales > Coleofasciculaceae > JBAUJE01. The sequence goes on from JBAUJE010000235.1 coordinate 16,171, forward strand.
ATCAGCTGACCTTTCTTGCCTCAATCAAATTATGTAAGAATCAGCCATCCGTCTTGTCCGAGTTACTAATGGCTAAATTACGGCTGTTGTAAAGACTCATTGCCTTTTCCACACCCTGCTTGAGAGCAAGTTCGATAGCATCAACTGCTAGTTGCAGAACGTCATTTACTAACTGACTCTCCTGGGGTGAGAATTTACCCAAAACGTGGGAAACAGTATCTTTTTCACCACCAGACTTGCCAATACCAATACGTAGGCGAGGAAAGTTTTCAGTGCCAAGATGGGCTATGGCTGACTTCATACCATTGTGTCCCCCAGCTGAACCAGTAAGACGCAAGCGCAAACGCCCTAATGGTAAATCCATATCGTCGTAAACAATCAGAACTGATTCAGGGGGCAGTTTATACCAATCTGTCACAGCGCGAATTGCTTGTCCAGAACGATTCATATAAGTAAGGGGTTTGAGCAAACGCAGCTTATTGCCCTTAAAACCAATTCCTTCGCCAAATAAAGCCTGGAAGCGGCGATTTTCGCTCCAAATAATCTGGGTACGATGTGCTAGGGCATCAACAGCATCAAAACCTATATTGTGGCGAGTTTTGTTGTACCTAGGTTCCGGATTTCCTAAACCCACAACTAGCTGAGGAATCACCAAAGTAGGTAGTGAGGTTGTTTCTGTCATCAGCTCCAAAATT
>JBAUJE010000236.1:0-8009 GCA_049683475.1 Coleofasciculaceae cyanobacterium
TTCTAAGAATATTAGCTTTGCCACCTTCAATCTCTACAACCTTCAGCTTCCTGAAGTTCCCTGGTACAGGAATACCTACACCAAAGATGAATACGATTTGAAGATTAGGTGGTCTGCACAGATGCTCGTTCGCCTTGATGCTGATGTGATTGCCTTTCAAGAACTTTGGTCGAAGCAGTGTCTTATTGATATTTTTCAAGCCGCAGGTTTAGAGAAGGACTACCAACTCCATTTCATTAGCGATAAATGGTACAATATTGCTGTTGCCGCAGCAATACGGAAACATTGGAGGGTTGTAGCTCCCCCTCTTCTCCATAAAAACTTTCCCTCCAACCTCAATCTAACGAAAGAACGCAGTGCAGACGGTGAAGATGATGAGCTAGATATCTCCATTGACCGCTTCTCTCGCACCATCTTGCAGCTCTCTATCAACCACGAAAACCCCCGTGCTAAGCTGCCCGATATTCAGGTCTTTGTTACACACCTAAAATCCAAGCGTCCAACCATCGTCAGAACCAAGAACGATGCCATCAAACCTCACAAAGAAGCTATTGGTGCTGCCATTTCCACCATTCGGCGCACTGCTGAAGCTGCGGCATTGCGGGTACTGCTTACCAAACAGATGAAGAATAATGACGAGCCTGTGGTAGTGTTAGGGAACCTTAACGATGGACAGTTGAGCAATACATTATCCATCATCACACAACAGCCACCGTTTCGGATGTATGAATCTAGTCGGGTCGGAAATCGTAATGATCTTGGACTCTATACGAGCAGCATTTTGCAGCAAATGCGCTCTGTCCGAGATGTGTACTACACCCACGAGTTTAAAGGTATTCAGGAAGTGATTGACCATGTGCTGGTATCGGAGCAGTTTTATGACCACTCTGGTCAACGTATCTGGTCATTCCGTGAGATGAAAGTCTGGAACGACCATGTTGAGGATGAGGATAGGGACACCTCAGATCATGGTGTAGTTTGTGCCTATTTTCTGTATGATCCAAGCAAGTCGAGGTAGCTCTCAAACCAGAGGTAGCTTGCTTGTTTCAACAGACTGGGAGACTGGGAGAGAGTTTGATGAATCATGAAACTAGAGGAACTTAAAGAACGAGTCTATGAAGCTTGGGAAGCTCTCAGCACCTATAACAGTGCTTTGGTTCAACCTGAAAACTTCTTGAAGGACGTGAGAGGGTTCGGGGATTTACGCTTCAAAGCAACTTGGCTTCAAGCCTATGCTGCCTTCGTGGCCCGAAACATCTTCGATTCCAATAGTGACAATCGCACGCTGATTACCGTGCAGCTTTACTTTAGCCCTTCTAGGTGGGATTGGCAGCTCAGACAGAAAATTCTTGAGCAGTTTCTCGCTATTCCTGAAGGCTGGGACTGTATTATTAATGGGCTAGAGCAAGTTTTTTCTTATCCACTCAGTAAGGAAGAGCAGGAGAAAGCGTATGGGGTTTTTGAACTGGTTCAAAAGCAATCCGGAGGAAGTGCAAGAGTCGCAACTGGATTTGTTCAACAACTCGTTGGAGCTGACTCGACGAGAGCGGGTTGATGGAGCTACGGTTAGAAATGACTTCACCAAGGCGATTCAAGACAAGGGGGGGGATGAAAAGGCTCAACGAGACTCTACAGAGGCAATGACTAGAGAGCTATTCGACTGCAACACGAAAGAGCTTTATCAAGGAACTGGAGCGAAGAAGGGAGTACGCTCGACACTACCCAAAGAAGCACAGAAGGCTTACATTGTGGGGGAAACGGTGGCAACCCACGACCTGAAGGCCAAAGATATTAAAGGTAGCCAACAGCAGAAGAATTTAAAAATTGTTGATAGCGTGCAGGATTCGAGTCAAAAAGCCAGAAGACTGTTCCCCTGGTGAGATGACCTTAGCCCCTGATATCATGTCCGCCTAAACAGTTATCATTTCCTTCTCACTTGCAACCTTCCTCCTTACCTTCTGCCCTCTGCCCTCTGCCCTCTGCCTTGTTCCCACCAAAGTGTAAGTATTCAACCGGACATAATATGACACCATAGTAAAAGAGTTGCCTACTCCCTATTCAAACAGGATAGCTCCCGTTCTCTGTCAGTAGTGTCCCTGACTGGAATGCAACGGGTGGCTAGTTTGCCTTTGGTGTTCCCTTTAAAGGAAGATAATTGACCTCAATCAGAGTAAAAGAGCAAAAGAGACATTACTTTGCAAAGTAAAAGGCCAGTTTAGGGCAAAATCCTCTAAACTGGTTTCTAGGGAGATATAGAGCAAATATCCCCTCGCAATAGAATATTAGGGACGGGCTGAGACCTCACCGCTCAAACAATGCCGAAAAGAGAATGTGGAAGTTCTTGAGAAAGCATTGAGTGAGTTAGTCCTTTGAGATGCTTGGCGGGTTTTCCCGTCTTGTTTCTCATTGTAGCCTAGTTCTCCTCCAAAATCAGCAATTTTGGGGGAAAAATCTTTGTTCCGTCCCTATGTGTCCAGAATACGCAGGGAGACAGCAAGTCATGAAAAAAGTTTATTCCACGAAACCACGCCCCAATGGGCAGTCTCCTCACCTTGCCCACAGTGAAATACCACTGGTAGTATTTCGCCCAAAGACGCTGAGGCAGTCTAGCATCGGTTTTGTAGAGGGTGTAGAACCAAAGCTTTTCCTTACCAGTGGGAGGTTGGGACAAGTCGTGGTGGGTGCAGCTGGGGGTCAGTGGCTGAGTTCTCCCTTTATACGGCGAGAAACTCTCACAGACCCCAAGAGTCTCAAGACTCTCTAGCTGTGGCTGCGAGGTCAGAGCTGATGGTTAAACTTAACCTAGAGGTCAAAAACCCCTTCCGTATTGAGCTGGAAATTGGCAGCCAGATTGACAGCCAGCTAGCAGCACTCAATACCAGCTTCATTCAAGGCAATGAAGTCTACGAAGCCCTACTCTACGCCAAAAATCAACAGTCTCTCAGGCGTAATGACGGCAGACTCAGAGACTGGTGGCTTAGGCGCTATGAGCAAATCGCTGATGATGGAGCGCTCTATTTTTCTGGTCTTGACCCACAACAAAACTGGACAGAAAGCTCTCAATGGGGAAGGCTCAAACCTGTCTCACCTTACACCGACCGAGACGAGAAACAGCACAAGTATGAATCACCCCTCTCTCCTGCCAGCTACCACCCCCTCTACTTCCGAGTCACTCTAGATATTTGGCAGCTAATTGCTACACGTTACAGTGTAGATGTCCCAGAAAATATTCTTGTCACAGACCAAGGAGAAGCAAAAGGCTTTTGGAATTGGCTAGCTCAGCATCCAGAAATCCCCAGAATACTGGTTGAAGGAGAAAAAAAAGCCCTCTGCTTACTCTCAATGGGACTTGCAGCCATTGCTCTCCCTGGTATCTGGTGTGGAAGAGTAGGAAATAAACTAGCTGAGAAACTTCACCCCGATTTGTTTCCTCTAGCTCACAAGAAAGCCAAATTTATTTTCTGCTTTGACTACGAAACCAAACCGAAAACTAAGTGGCAGGTTTTCCAAGCTATCACCAGAACGGGGAAATGCCTTGTTGATGCTGGCTCTACTGTTGAGGTAGCAGTTTTACCAGGGCCAGAAAAAGGTATCGATGACTGGCTAGTTGCTTTGGGCAGCCAGAAGGGGAAAAACCTGGATCGGCTTTTTGCCGATGCACTTAGCCTCAAGGCATATAGACAACAATTCTCGGTTCCTCTCAGGGGGCTGAAAAAGTACAAGCCCGATGTTCTGGTTAACACCCCTCGCTTGGGAGAAGTTATTAAGCAACTGCCAACTAGCGGGACAGTGGTACTCGATAGTGACATGAGTACAGGCAAAACTCATCTAATGCAGGAGCTGAGACAGAACAGGTCTAAAGAGAGATTTCTCAATGTCGGTCATCGAGTCAACCTGCTCAGAAATCTGGGGAAACGCCTTGAGACTGAAATGTATAGCTCTGTTCAAGGAACAGTAGAGTTAAGCCAAGTCCAGGCTCTCTCAATTACCGTTGATAGTCTTTACAAAATGGCGAGGGGTATTCAGGCTTATGGTGTTCTTTTTGTTGATGAGGCTTGCCAGGTCGTAGCTCACTTGCTTCACTCGAAAACTTGTAAGCGCTTTAGGGCTGAGATTCTAGACTGTTTAGAGTATCTTGTCTACAACTCTGAGTTAGTAGTTCTAGCTGATGCTCACATTAATGATGTGACAATTGATTTCTTTATGGCGATGCGACCTCCAGGGGAAAAACCTTACATCATTAAGAATCGCCACAAAGTAGGAAAAAGAAAGGTTTACTGGTACACCGGCCCTGAGAGCAGTGCTATCACCCTCAAAGTTCATGAGGCCTTGATGCAGGGTTTAAAACCAATGGTGGTCAGTGATAGCAAGGCTTACATTAAAAAGCTTGAGTTAACCACCTTGCCTGATGGAAGTGCTATTAAGACCTCCGAGATTGGTCAAACCCCGGAGGGCAATACTATCTGGTCTATCCACTCAGAAAATAGTGGTTCACCAGAGAATGTTGAGTTCATTAAGAATATTTCCTCTGCTGTCAAGGGAGTTGAGGCTTTGTTATCTTCTCCGAGTTTGGGCAGTGGGGTTGATATCTGTGGTAGTGAGGGAGATTATCACTTTGACCTGGTACTTGGAGCTTTCTTTGCCGGGAGCCAGCCTGCCACGGAATGCGCTCAACAGCTCTGGCGTTATCGACCTGATGTTGATATGCATATTTGGGTGGCACCAAGACCAATTGGGGGCTACAGAGAAACTAACACAGCCAAGATTAAAGAGGATTTCCTCTGGAAAAATGAGGCTAATGCTTTTCTGCTTCGATTAGATAGAGAGACAGGTAAGCGAGGGGCAGAAAAAGACTGGGCCTTGCAGGCTTACTGTGAGATTGAAGCTCGTCGTAACCGTTCTATCAATAATCTTCGGGCTGATTTAAGAGCGCTCTTAGAAGAGATGGGTAACAGGGTTATCGAGGTTGGCGACTTTTCCTCTCCTGAGACTACCTTGAAGATGAAGGAAGCCAAAGCTGCTATTGATGAGGCTTACTGTCAAGGTATAGTTGGGGCTGAGAATATCTCCAAGGCTGTTTATGAGGCGAGGCAACGTAAGGATTATCTCAGCCCGGATGAGTTTTACCAGTGTGAGAAGTTCCGCATCAGGGATGCTTATGGGATGGAAGTTACCCCTGAGTTGGTCGAGATTGATGATAGGGGGAAATACCTTAGCAAAATCGCCAACCTCGACTATATCCTGGCAGAACCGGAAACCTTTATTGATAAGCAAGACAGGGAGAGAATTGCACCTCCTTTGATTGTCTCACAGCGGGATTTGAGTGATAGGGAATTTTACCCCCTCTCTTTTGACTGGGGCAATCGTTCTGGTGCTTGGTGGGCGAGATACGTACTAGGCCTTCGTGATTTGTTAGTTGATTTGATGCAGGGGGGTGAATATCGGGCCTGTGATGAGTTGGTGATTGATATCGCTGACAAGGCGAGAAAAAATGCAGCATCCCTCAAAATCTTGTTGGGGAGGACTATCACAGCTGATTCTTCAAACAATAAGATTATCGGTGAGCTGTTATCACAGTTAGGGTTGAAGACTCGATGTAGACAGGAGGGTATAGGGACTGAAAGAGTACGTGTCTACAAGTTAGCTGATGAGGTTGTAGATTTTGCCCATCAGGTTTTGTTGCATCGACAGCGAAGGCGAGAGGAGAAGGAACGATTGCGAGAAGAACGATTGCGGCTCAATGCTGAACATGCGGCTAGAATCAAGCAGCAGTGTGGCTCTCCAGCTCTACACACACCCCCTTTAAATGAGGATAATCAAATTCTTTTGGGGGGTGTGTGTAGAGAGGATAAAACCCCAGACATGGAGGTGGAAAAGGTTGAAGTTTCCTCAAACTTGATGGATTTGGAAGTTGAAACTGAAGCAGACTTACCTTTGGAGTTGTACAAGCTAGGGGATGAGGTTTGGTTCTATCATCCCTTGACGGAGCAAAAATGGCTCAAGGGGGTTATTGAGCAGGTAGGCGAGGGTTCTGTTAGAGCTGTATCGGGCTTTTTCGGAATGCTAATTGAAGACCCTGCTAAGATTGCTCCAGCCTTCTGAAATATCTCTTAAATTCAGGCTCAAGACGGGTGGTTACGTTGTGTATCTGGAAGCAAACCTAACCGACTTAACTATTGATACCCTTATAAACATAGTAGGGAAAGATACACCAAGGGAGCTCGCCGTGAATCACTGGATGCCAGAAGCCTGGGAGGTCACTATAGGCAGTGGAAATGCATCTGGTCTGATTGATTACTTTGTCTCGTGTTACTTGAATGGTGAAAAACTGATTGTTGCTACCGACTCACAGAAGTTTGGAGAACAGCTAGAACGGGTATTTGCAGAACTTGCACCGGATGCCAGAGTGTTTCGCGCCGACGGGAAAACTAAAGAGTCAGATGAGGTCAGAGAATTTCTTACAAAACCTAATCAAGTAATTGAGCGGGAAAAACCAGACCTTCTCATCTATTCCCCCACGATGGAAAGCGGTGGGGATATTACCTCGGACTGGTTTGACCGGATGGGTTTTTACTTGGTGAATCTAGAAACCCGCGCCCAGATGCAAATGTTAGGGCGGGTTCGTGCTTCTATTCCCCGCGTCGGTTATGTACTTGATTATGCTAACCCTGATGAGAGCAGCAAAACTCTACGCCCCGATATCCTTAAAGAGGATCTGAGAAAGAATGTTGACGACGCGGTCAAGCTGGTGAAACTTGCCGCTGCTTTGGCTAAGGAGGAAAACCCGGACAATCCTGATTGGCTAACCAAGCTCAACGAAATGCTCGACCCCAAGGTTGACTCACCAGAGGAGTTTTGGGTAACAGCTGGGTGTAACTACCAGTTCAGAATTAAGGGGGCACGGTCGGAGATGAGAGAGAATCTGGTCAAAGCCCTTAAAGAAGCAGGACACAAGGTTACGGAGACACAGTTTAGTAAGACCTTGGAAGTCAAAGCGCTGCGGGAAGAAATTAAGGAATTACTGGAAGAAGAGGAAGCAGCAAAACTCTATGAGGCAGATGACTCAAAGGTTACGCCAGAGATGGCACGGAAAATTTTAGAGAGGTCTGGTTCTAGCGAAAAGAAACGCTTTCAGGCACGAAAAGCACTACTCCGGGAGAAGCTTCCGGGTCTGGACTTAACAAAAGATTTTCTCCTTGAGGCGGTGGTGCAAAACTATGGACATCTGCTTAAGGGGGCAACACTTCACTGGTATTGTCAACATCCCCAGGTTGTAGAGGAACTGGAGAAGAAAAAATTTATCCATCACCTGAAGCAGCCTTTTGTCTATCTGCCCAAGGTTAAGGAAATTGCACCGAAGGTCGCACTTCTGCGCGAGTCTGGTTTATTTGAATTGATTGGCGATCGCGAGTATCGAGATACCGACGAAGACTTGCAAAAGCTACGACAATGGGCCCTCTGGAATGTGTGGGAGATACGACGTGTACTGGGATTACGAATGACTGAGAGTCAAACGGGAATCCAGGTGCTTAGTAAGCTGCTGAAGAGGGTTGGGTTTAAGCTTGACTCCAGGAGGTTAGGACCAAGGAAGGCGAGACACCGAGTTTACTGGATTTCCAATATTGATGATGAGTACCACCAAAAGATTGGGGAGGCACTTAGTAGGAGGTACGCGAGTCTACTTTCAGCCCTGAGTTCTGATGTTGTGTCCAATACTTACTCTATTAATGATCTTTAGAGCAAGGAGGGGTACAGAAGGCTAATGATTTATACCTCTGTTCGCTGATGCAGTAATTATCTTTGTGCATCGCCTGTCAAGGAAAATGCCGCCAAGGAAATGCAGAAGTATTGGCTGTAAACTCCTATCCCTTATACAAATCACCATCATTCCTTATTCGTTGCTAATTGACCCAAACGCTTCAGTACCCCCAGAACGCTATACAACTCATTTCCTGGATTGAAAATATCAAACAATTTAGAGACAGCGTACTGACTTATTTCTCCTTTAA
>JBAUJE010000237.1:0-35549 GCA_049683475.1 Coleofasciculaceae cyanobacterium
GTGAAACGGAAAAATCAGGATTCTAGGCTATAGGGTTTGCGTAGCATGGCCGTTAGGGCATACAGGGAACAGGGAACTCTTAACTGAGGGTTACAGCGATTCTTAATGTCTGAGTGCGTAAGTCCTATAAACATTTACCAGCCTAATCCAAGAGCTTTGCCAGTCTTCTGCCCTCTGCCTTAAAGCCAACAGCTATGTACCTCATAAGTATGAGAAACGCTATAATTATTGGCGCTTCTCAAGGTAGTGGCAAAGCGACGGCTTTGTTATTTGCCAAAAAAGGCTACTCTGTAATATTAACTGCCAGAACACCTGAGAGATTAGAAGCTGTAGCGCAACAAATAAATAATAGTGGGGGAATAATGAAATTTGCCAATACAAAAAATTAGAGGAAATCAGCTGTGAAAATCGGATTTTTGGGAACAGGGTTAATGGGTGAACCCATGGCCGAAAAGTTATTACAAGCTGGGTTAGAGGTAGTTGCCTATAATCGTACTAAGTCTAAGTTAGAGCCATTAAAGAAGTCAGGAGCAGAAATTGCTAATTCGCCAGAAGATGCGATCGCCACGGCTGATTGTCTGATACTTATGCTCACCAATGCTGAAGCGATTGAGCAAGTATTACTATCTGATGAGTCTTTGCCACATTTATCTGGTTGCACGGTAATTCAGATGAGTACTATTGCACCTTCAGAAAGTAGAGAAATTGAAAAAGCAGTCAATGCGGCTGGAGGTGATTATTTAGAAGCACCTGTTTTAGGTAGTATTCCCCAAGTTAAGTCTGGGGAATTGCAAGTAATGGTAGGAGCAACCCCGGAGTTATTTAATAAGTGGTCAGATTTACTGAAAAACTTTGGCCCGGAACCAATTTTGATTGGGGAAGTTGGTTCTGCTTCGGCGTTGAAGTTAGCGTTAAATCAATTAATTGCTTCTCTAACTAGTGCTTTTGCTCTCAGTCTTGGTTTTATCCAGCGTCAGGGGGTAGATGTTGAGAAGTTTATGGATATTTTGCGAGAAAGTGCTCTTTATGCACCTACTTTTGATAAGAAGTTAAAGCGGATGGTTGAGGGTAATTATGCTAATCCTAATTTTCCTAGTAAGCATTTGTTGAAGGATACTGATTTGTTTTTAAAGGAGGCTCAATTAGTTGAGCAAAATGTGAGTAGTTTAGAAGGGGTGCGTAAAGTTATAGATATGGCGTTACAACTTGGTTTGGCGGATCAAGATTATTCAGCACTGTTTGCTGCGGTTAATCCCAAGCAGGATTGAAAGGTTTGAGGGGTAGATTTAGGAAAATAAGTATTTATAGTGTATCTCGTACTTGCAAGACACATTCAATTTTCTTACTTCTACTCCCTACTCATTACTCATTACTCCTTACTCATCACTGCATTTAGCAGGGCAGTTTGTTTATCTGTCCTCTGCTCGATTTGTTGTTCGAGTTGGTCGCACAGTGTCATTAGTTTATCGACTTCTTAATCTTCCCTTCCTTAACTAACCGTTCCTTCTCGGCCTCAATCTCCCTTAAAAGTTCCCTCGCAGGCTGTTCCCGCGCATCTTGCGGTACTAACTTCCCCCGCATCGCCAAACTTAAAATCAACTCCCGTAACCGTTTCACCCCATCCGGTGCAGCAAACGCTGTATCAAAATATTGATCTAAAAGTTCCAAAATTTCCATGAAAACCTATCTTCCCTCAACTCGATTATCTTGAATCATTTCTGAAATGACTCTTGCTAATAAAGGAAGAGAATCAATAACTGTCTCCCAAACAACCTCCACATCAACCTGCCAATATTCATGTACTAAAATATCCCGCATTCCTGCCACAGCACTCCAAGGAATATCAGGATATTTGGCACGCAACTCAGACGGAATTTTCTTGGTTGCTTCCCCAATAATTTCCAACAATTTAACAACCGCTAAAACCTTTTCACGATTATTAGCAAACTCCTCAAAGCTAACGCCTCGAATAAAACTAAAAATTTCGTCAATCGCCTCTAAAATATCCTCTAAAAAATCAAGTAAATCTCGTTTGGTCATACCTTCACCGCCTCGGCCAAAACCCGCTCCCGAATCCTTGGCTTAAGACCTTTTTCCGTCACGATATCTACCCGTAAACCCAAAATCTCACTTAAATAATCCCGTAATTCTCCTAACATCCAGAGTGTCGGCGGAGACTCATAACAAATTAAAATATCTACATCACTATCAGCCGTTTGTTGTCCCCTCGCATAGGAACCAAAAACTTGCATTTCAGACACCCGAAACCTTGTCCTTAAAAAATCTTGATGCTTCTGTAAAAGCTGTTTAATATCCTCTAAATTTCTCATAATCAATCTTTTTGCCAAAATTTAACTACCTAACGCCAACATCAATTCTACTTTCAGCGCCTCCTGTACCGCCGCCAACTCCTGGGAAATCTCCTCATATTCTGCCATCAACTCATCCGGTTCACCGTGATTAATTTCTACAGAATGAGGATTTTTACAATCTAAATTAAAATTCCGTTCCTCAATCTCCTTAACCGAAACCTGCCAAGCAAATTCCGTTACCTCTCGCTTATCCCACCATTTTTTCTCCCGATTAAACTCCTTAATCGTCAAAGGCTTAGAACGAGAATAAGACTTATAACCCTGGGGATAAGGATGTTCAAAAAACCAGATATCCTCCGTCGGTTTACCCTTCTCAAAAAATAAAATATTCGTACTAATACTCGTATAGGGACTAAATACCCCCTTCGGTAATCGCACAATTGTATGCAAATTAAACTGAGCTAAAAGTTCCTGCTTCAGAGTCGTTTTCACCCCTTCCCCAAACAAAAAACCATCCGGTAAAACCACCGCAGCACGCCCCCCATCTTTTTTGAGCAGGTGCATAATCAAACCCATAAACAAATCCGCCGTCTCTCTAGTTTGATACTTCTTGGGAAAATTCCTCTCGAATCTGCGTCTGGATGTTCCAGCCAGCCTTCTCTAAAGCCGGGGTAATAAATTTCGTACAAATATCCCGTTCAGAAAGCTGCTTTTTATTCATGTTCAAAATCTCAACATAATAGGGAATAGGGAATAGGGAATAGGGAATAGGGAATAGACAAAAAAAAAGGGACAGGCTAGTTACCCATCCCTCTCTATTATTCCTAATACTTTTAGTGCAATACCGAACTTAGAAATTCATTTCTGCCGCTTGCACTTTCTCGATTTGTTTCTTCTTCAATACTAAGAAAAGCTGACAGAGCATAATTGCAGCAATGAAAACCATCAACCACTTAACCCGACTAGGATCTTGTAGGACAATTTCTGTATCTGCTTGACCAAAGCCACCAACATTCGGGTCACTGGTTAATGCTTCTGCTGCTGCGACTTCCTGACCTTCAGAAACAATTAACTCTGGGCCTGCGGGGATAGTATCAGCAACTGTCTGACCTTTTGCTGTCTGAATGGTAACTTCATAGCCACCATCTTCTTGCTTGGCAATTTGAGTAATAGTGCCAGCTTTAGAAGCGTTGTAAACAGCGTTATTGCTCTTGTTACCTGCGGGGTAAACTTGGCCACGGCCTCGGTTAGCACCCAGATGAACCGGATATTTACCAAAGTAGATGCCTTTTTCCGTTTTTGGATCGGGAGAAAGAACAGGAAAAACTACTTCTTGGTACTCTTCACCAGGCAAAGGTCCAACAATAACTACGTTGTCCATGCCTTCTTTATAAGACTGGAAATAAACTGAGCCAACTTCTTCTTGCCATTCCTCTGGAATTCTTTCGGGAGGAGCAATCTTGAAGCCTTCGGGTAGCATCAGCACAGCACCCACGTTCAGACCACCCTTAGAACCATCAGCTAAAACTTGCTGTGTGTTTGGGTCATAGGGAATTTCCACCACAGCCTTAAATACCGTATCCGGTTTCACCGACTGGGGAACTTCTACTCTAGATGGCTTCGCTGCTAAGTGACAGTTAGCACAAACAATTCGTCCTGTAGGTTCGCGAGGGGTTTCCGGCGCTGTTTGCTGTGCCCAAAAAGGATAAGCTGCAGCCGACTGGGGTAGTGCAAGATCACTAGTGAAGAAAAATGCTAGGGTTGCCAAAGCTAGCACGAAGGTTCTGGTAATCAATCGCTTACTTTTTTGACTAATTACCGATAAAAAAGGTGTTCTCATCTCGTATCAAAAACTCTCACAAGAAAATTGGCAAATTTAGGGATTAGCAGAAGCAGCCAGGTTGAAATATAAAAACTACTCCAGTCCCGATTTAGTTAAGTCCACCAAGGTTTTTCACCAGTGCGGAAATCTGTTTCTGTCCAAGGGGTAAAAGCAAGTTTGTCATCTTCTGTGACTTCGGCATGAACCAGCGCCAAGGAAAGAGGTGCAGGACCACGCACCACCTTACCAGCATTGTTATACTGAGAACCATGACAAGGACAGATGAACCTGTTGGCGCTGGCATTCCAGGGAACAACACATCCTAGGTGGGTGCAAACGGCGTTGATACCGTAACTTTCAATGGCTTTATCTTCTGTTACTACAACGTAGGTAGGATCGCCCTTCAGACCTTGAGCCAGAGTGCGATCGCCAGCCAAATGATCATCTAAAAACTCACTGACGGCAATGTCATTACCCAAAGCATCTTTGGCGATAACACCGCCGCCCTTACCGCCAGAAGACGGGGGAATAAAGTACTTGACGACTGGATAGAGTGCTCCGAGAGCAGTGCCTGTAATCGTACCAAACGCCAAGAGATTCATAAATTGGCGACGCCCCATATTTGGAACATCTGGAGAGCCAGAAGCTTGAGCCATAACTGAACGCCTAAAGGTATATTTTTCTTAACAATTCTGGAAAAATTCCCAGAACCTTTTAAACCCTTCTCTTCTAATGTAGAGTGATTCAATAGTGAGCAGGGTTGCCAAAATCCTTCTAATAAAAGGATTTACCGCTTGAATATAAGTATTATTACATTCTTTTACACCGTATCATAAATTAAAAAAGCATCTGTTTGTAACAAAATGTAAAGAGAGATTGAGACCAAGAGAGCTATGACGGGACAGGACTTGCACCAACTCCTACTGAACAAGTGGGGGCGCTCCTATGATATTCAGGTACGGCGCACTCAAGGCAAAATCTTTGTTCAGGTAATGTGGAGATACCTAGAACAAGCTTCTTTCCCTCTTTCTTCAGCAGAGTATTTAGAACACCTCAATACAGTCGCTAGTTACCTTCATGCTTGGGATGGGGTAGAGCAAGTACAAAACTATATCCAGAAAACCCGTGAACGACCAAGACTAGGTAAAGCGGTAAGTATTCCCCTTGACTTGGGCGAGCGGAGTTCAGAATGGATGTTGGAGGATTTTTAGTGAAGGCAGGGGAGTAAAGTAGATAAGTCAAAAATTGGACGATAATTTATTTTCGGGAAGTCTCTAACTGTTGCCGTGAGAAAATGATCGAATCGTCTACACTAAGTTAATCAGAGCTACTCGACCGGGAGGATATCGATGAGCCAAAGCACCGAAAAGATTGTTTTACCTCCTCCTTTCCCAGACCATACAAAACTGCCTGAGTCTGATGGGACATTTGTGAAAAATTTTCAGGAGCATCCTCAAAGCATTATCCTTACTGACTCCCTCACCCCAGTTTTAGAACAACTGCACCCAGACGGACAATACGCGATCGGTCAAGACTGTGGTATATATTGGCGAGAAACCGAGCCACCGGAAGCAGGGGCAGAAGCCCCAGATTGGTTCTACGTCCCTAACGTTCCTCCCAACTTAGATGGTGAGATTCGTCGTTCTTACGTTCTGTGGCGGGAATTTATCTCTCCCTTAATTGCTTTAGAGTTTGCTAGTGGAAGTGGTAAAGAAGAACTAGATAAAACTTCCCTATCGAAAGCAAATCTCGAGCAAGGCAAAAGACCAGGAAAGTTTTGGGTATACGAGCAAATTATTAATATTCCCTACTATGGCATTTATGTGATCCGAACAGGGGATTTAGAAATGTTTAATCTTGTCAATGGAGCCTATCACAAGATGACTCCCAATAATCGGGGACATTATCTGATTGATCGGCTGGGGGTGGAGTTAGGATTGTGGCAAGGAAGTTATCAAAATCAAACTCAACAATGGTTGCGATGGTGGGATAAGGACGGAAATCTGTTGCTAACAGGGTGGGAGCAAACCGAACTAGAACGACTTAGAGCTGAGCAGGAACGGGTTCGAGCTGAGCAGGAACGAGTTCGAGCTGAGCAGGAACGAATTCGAGCTGATCGACTTGCTGCACGATTGAGAGAACTCGGAATCGACCCTGACGAATAATAGCAGTAAAGCTCAGAGTAGCGATCGCCTCTTTCCTTTGTCTTACCAATTACTTTCCAGTAAGCTTAACCAAACCAATACCACCAAAGTAAAGGCCAAGGACTGCGCCAGCTAGTAAACTTTGAGTGAGAGGGTCAGTAGAAGGTGTCAGTACTGCTCCTAAAACCGTTGCGCCTAGGATAACAACACGCCAACCAGAGAGCATTTGACTAGAAGAGACAATACCCAAACTTCCAAGTAGTAGCTGAATAATCGGTATTTGAAAGGCTAAACCTGTACTAAACATCAGCAGCAGGACAAACTCAAAATACTTGTCGATTGACCATAGTTGCTCAACTACCTCTGCTCCATAATTAATAAAAAAGTTGAGGGCAGCAGGAACTAAGGCAAAATAAGAAAATGCTAAACCGACAAAAAACAGAACGCTAGAGCCTAAAACTATTGGCCCAATAAGGCGACGTTCGCGGCGAGTTAGTCCTGGTAGAACAAATTGAAGAATTTGGTAAAGAATAAAAGGACTAGCAAGGAGTAAGCCACTATAACCTGCTACTTTAATGGAAACAAAAAAGTATTCTCCTGGAGCTAGTTGGAGAAATTTTACACCCTGAGCCGGGATTTCCAGTAACTGGACAATAGGTCTAACAACAACAAAGCAACCTATAACGCAGATAACGATGGCGATTAATGCCTTAAAAATCCGCTGTCGCAATTCTTCTAGGTGATCAAACAGCGACATTTCCGAATCATCAGGCAACTCATCAAGATACTCGCCTGAGAAGGAATCTACGTTTTGATCTGGTGCAGTCTCTACTTCCGAAGGAGGCATTATTCAAATTAGTCTAAGGTGGGGCTATGTGAATTATTGTATCTGTTGTTCAGGTTAAGGTTGACATCCTCCCATCGCTAAAAGCATGCCCTCGAACGGAGTGAAGGGCGAGGGATTCCTAACTTCACAGCTAGGCTTTTCTGCTTCATAGCAACTGCCTCCACTTCGAGAGTTTATGGTCTTACGTCCGCTCCACAGACTAACCCCGCTAGCAAGCGCGGTTTTGATGTGTCGAAATCTCGTGTCGAGAGAAATCTGTGCTTGATTGATTCAAGGGTTGGACTTCCATTGCCCCATCCTCTTTTCCCGGTCTACCGAGCTTTCTGCGCCACCAGTCAAAACTGGATTTCGTCACGTTAGGCTGTCTGTTCCGGCTGCGTCGCGGGTGGGTCATTGACCACTGTTATTATACAAGTTTCAATTGCACAAAACAATCTTATGCTGCGTTTCCTCTCATCGGTAAAACCGAGAGTCTCCACGCCGAAATTAGATGAATCACTAGGCTGTGGTTAATGGAAATAAATTATTTATATTCCTCCTCATCATCTCCTCACCTCATCACCCCGTCTCCCGTCTCCCATCTTAAAGTTAGAAGGGAGCTGAAAAAAATAGGTAATGACAACAGTTTTATTTGTCCACGGGACTGGGGTACGTAATCCTGGCTATGAAGAAACTTTTCAACTCATTAAACGGAAACTCCAGGCAGAACGTCCAGATTTGAAGGTTGAGCGTTGTTTGTGGGGTGATTCTTTGGGGACAAAGTTGAATGCTCAAGGAGCCTCGATACCGCTTTATGATGCCACCCTAGCACTAGATGAGGGGGAGGAGGAGGATTATGAGATTGTACTTTGGGAGCAACTCTACTGCGATCCTCTTTATGAGTTACGGTTACTATCGCTGAAACCTGTTGAGGAGGGTGCTGGTAGTCCTTTTGGGGAACAGCCAGGGGAGGAATTAGATGCTCGTGTAGAAAGCTTGAGTCTCACTCCGGAACTACGAGCCAAGTTAGAAGAGGCGGGAATTGCTGAGGTGTTTGAGCCAGCACGAGAGGTAGTTATTGGGAGTGAGCCTTACTCGGAAGCTTTGCAGACAGCGTCGGAGGAGTTGGCTGAGTATCGGGAGGCGATGGCGAGAGCAATTATTGCTCAAGCGATGTTGGTGTGTCAGCAACAGGATAGGTTTCCTCCTCTACTCACTGATGCTCAATTGAGGGATGAGGTGGTTAAACTCCTTTGTCTGGAGTTGGGAGAGGCGGAGTTGGGAATAGGGGACTGGGTAGTTAAGCCATTGTCTAATTTAGCGCAGGCTATAGGCACGTTTTTTGTGAAGGACAGACGGGGGGCAATTACTAGTTCGGTTTCTCCGATGCCTTGCGATATTTTACTTTATCAGGGTCGGGGAGAGAAAATTCGTGCTTTTATTCGGGAAAAAATTGAACAGGCGGAACCGCCAGTTGTTTTACTTGCTCATAGTTTAGGGGGAATTGCTTGTGTTGATTTGTTAGTTCAGGCAGAATCTCTTCAGGAGCGAGTTAAGTTACTGGTTACGGCGGGTTCTCAAGCTCCGTTTTTATATGAAATTAATGCCCTTTACAGTTTAGAATATGGTCAACCGCTACCTGAGCATTTTCCTGATTGGTTGAATATTTACGATTTACGGGATTTCCTTAGTTATATTGGAGCTAATGTTTTCCCCAATAAAGTACAAGATGTATTGGTGGATAGTAAGCAACCATTTCCCCGATCTCATAGTGCCTATTGGACGAATCAGGCAACCTGGAAGGCGATTATTCCTCGGTTGCCATGATTGAGTTGAGTGTACTTCCAGAGCGAACTTATGGGTTAGTTATTGGCATTGAGAGATACCAAGAGCAGTCTTGGGATGTCAAAGGCGGTGGCCCTGCTGGTGATGCGCTCAAGTTTGCTGAGTGGCTTGTCGATTGTGGTGTACCTCTAGGAAATATACGGCTTTGCTTGTCGCCTTTGCAGGAAGTTGAGCATTCGGAGTTAGTGGTAGAAGAAGCAACGGAGCAAAGGATTGCTGCTTTGATTACTGATTGGTTGTCTGACAAAAAAGGGGATTTACTCTATCTCTTTTGGGCTGGGCATGGTTTGATTAACTCAGAACGAAACCGTCGGCTACTTTGTGCTGATGCGACTAAACGGAATTGGCAAAATCTGGATTTGGATTCGTTACTGATTTATTTGAGTTCCGAGGCTTTTCTCATTCGACATCATATTTGTATTGTTGATGCCTGTGCTAATTATATTTTGGAGTCGAAAGGACGACCGACGAATTTAGGGGGAAAAATCTTTCCAAGTGGGAAACCGAGGACAAGTAGTCAGCAGTTTGTTTTGCTAGCAACCAGGGAAGGGGAGCAAGCTAAGGTTAGTGCTGAGGGAAAAACAGGATATTTCTCTCAAGCGGTGAGGGAGATATTACAGGCAGAAGCTAATGGCAGATGGCCTCCTGATATGGAAGCAATTGCTAAAAAAGTTAAGCAGCGATTTGCCAGATTGGATAAAAAACAATTACCTACTTATTTTTACCGTCGTAGTTGGGATGGTGATACGGATATTTATCATCCCAACCCCTTCAAGATTTCCCACAATATTCCTAATAGTAATGCTCGTAAGTTTGTTGGTCGAGAGGCGGAAATTGAACAATTACATCAGTTATTGCAGGATAATGATGTGGTGGCAATTACCGATATAACTGGTCAGGGTGGGGTAGGTAAAACTGAGTTGGCAATTCAATACTCGTGGCGCTATTTAGAAGATTATCCCGGTGGCTGTTGTTGGTTGAAGTCTCAACAAGGGGATTTGGGAACGCAATTGCTAGAGTTTGCGATCGTCAATTTCCCTAACTTCAATATTCCTGATGGATTGAGCCTAGCTGGTAAAATTGCCTATTGTTGGCGGAACTGGCAACCGAACAAGGTATTGTTGGTATTCGATGATGTCAAAGATTTGGAGAAAATTGAACCATATCTACCCTCATTCGGTTCTCGGTTTAAAGTTTTAATTACAACTCGCAGGTCAGACTTACCCTATGTACCACTTTCCCTAGGTGGATTAAGACCGGATGCAGCGCTAGAGTTATTAGCAAATTTGTTGGGAAAAGATTTGGTTGAACGAGAGCAGGAATTTGCTAGAAAGCTCTGTCAGTTTGTGAACTACAAACCTCTGGGTTTATATCAAGCGGCAGCACTTTGCCCAGAGCCAGGGAGAGTTTTATGCTAGAAGAACTCTTATCTCGTCTACAGGAAAAGCAAGCACAGTCTGGCGAGTCAGGAACAGCCGCCGCCTTTGAGTTGAATTGGCAATCCTTAGAGGCTGAAGCGCAAACTTTGGCTTGTCTCTTAAGTTTATTTGCTTTAGCTCCTATTCCCTGGTCGTTAGTGGAAAAAGCAGCTAAGGCTAGTAATTTGGATTTTGACTTAGAAACTCAACGCTCTACTTTAATTGAAAAATACTTACTTCAGTGCTTGGATAAGGATACCTATCAACTTCATGAAGTTATCCGAGACTTGCTGCGCGTTAAGTTAGAAGAGTTAGCAACAGCAGAACAATTAAAGCGCGGTTTTTGTCAAGCGCTGGTAGCAGTAGCAAAAGATATTCCTTATACACCCACTCTGCCACAAATCCTCAAAGTAGCTCCTGGCATTCCTCACCTAGCGGAAGTTGCAACCATTCAGAAGGATTGGTTAAGGGATGAGAATTTAATCTGGTCTGTCCTTGGTTTAGCTCGTTTCTACAGTGGTCAAGGAGCCTACGAACAAGCTTTACCATGGTATGAACAATGCTTAGCAGCAACCAGGAAGCATTTAGGAGAGAATCATCCCGATGTTGCCACCAGCCTCAATAATCTGGCTAATCTCTACAACTTACAAGGAAGGTATTCTGAAGCTGAGCCTTTGTTTGAGCAAGCTTTAGAGTTGAGAAAACGCCTGCTCGGACAGGACAATCCCGATGTTGCCACCAGCCTCAATGATCTAGCTGGACTCTACAACTTACAAGGAAGGTACTCTGAAGCCGAGTCTTTGTTTAAGCAAGCCTTAGAGTTGAATAAACGCCTGCTCGGTTCAGAGCATCCATATGTCGCTCTAAGCCTCAATAATCTGGCTAATCTCTACAACTCACAAGGAAGGTACTCTGAAGCTGAGCCTTTGTTTAAGCAAGCCTTAGAGTTGTACAAACGCCTACTCGGACAGGAGCATCCCGATGTTGCCACCGGCCTCAATAATCTAGCTGGACTCTACAACTCACAAGGAAGGTACTCTGAAGCTGAGCCTTTGTTTGAGCAAGCCTTAGAGTTAAGAAAACGCTTGCTTGGATCAAAACATCCCTCAGTCGCTTTAAGCCTCAATAATCTAGCTGGACTCTACAACTCACAAGGAAGGTACTCTGAAGCTGAGCCTTTGTATGAACAAGCCTTAGAAATTGCTGAACGAAAACTAGGAGTTAAGCATCCCCATACAAATATTATCCGTAAGAATCTGCTCAGTTTAGGGCAGAAGGTAAAGGGCAGAGGACAGAGGGTATAGGGCAAAAGTAATTATCAAGAGAGTAGAAAAATAACTGTAGGGTGGGCAAGTTCAACTGATGATAGCATCAGCTTCTCGACCTAGATTCTTGCCCACCCTACCCGCTTCTCCGCGTCCCCGCTTCTCCGTGTCCCCGCGTCTCCTTCTTCAATTCTTCACCAACTGCTTATCCCCAGAATACTTAGCCACCATCTTGGAAACTTCCGGATTATACAACCGCAGATAATTCCAATAATTACCAAACACCGTCTCTACATAACCTTTTGTTTCTGGGAAAGGAATTTGTTCAATAAAAGCATCAGGATCGGTAAAGCCATATTTTGCTACCCACTTAGCCACATTACCCGGACCTGCATTATAACTAGCCACAGCTAATAAAGAGTTGTCGCTGTATTCCTGGTGAGTATGGTCTAAATACCAGGTTCCTAATCTAATATTGTCGTTGGGGTCTTCCATGCTGTACTCAGTCAGGTCAATTTTCTGAGCAACCCATTTGGCTGTTCCTGGCATTACTTGCATTAAACCAGTAGCGCCAGCAACGGAGCGGATTTTTGCCTCAAACCGAGACTCTTGCCGAATTAAACCTGTCACCAGTAAGGGATTAAGCTGATTCTGACTAGACCAATAAGCAACTTGCTCGAAAAAGGGAAAAGGAAATAAAGCATGCCAGTAAGCTGGTTCTTCCCGTAGCTTTTTCCATTCTTCTTGCTCTTCTGGTGTATCTCGCCGACTCAAATACCAGATTTGATTAATACCTTTAAGATTGTCCCCTACTCCTAAGCGCATTAGACCGTCGGTAAATTGTTCGGCTACAGTCAGCTCTTGGGGGTTCTTGATTTCCATCTGCCAAAGGGCCCAGACATCTCTATCCTGACCAAGTTGGTAGAGTTCTTTTAATGCGGCAGAGCCAGCAGGTGGTATTGATCTTCCTTTAGCTTGTACAATTTCTGGTGTCAAATAACGTACTGTATTAAAGTCTCCCACATCCCAGCCCAAAAAACGGGCAGAGCGCCAAGCATAAAAAGATTCTGGATAGGTTGCCAGGACGTGTTCAAAGGCAGCTTGAGCCTCCTTCTGGCGATCAATCTCAAGAGCCCATCTCCCTACCCAAAAGGCAGCTTCGGGAGCTAAAGAACTATCGGGAGCATCAGTAGTAATGGGTTGAGCCCATTTCCATGCTTCTTCAAACTTACCCTCAGCGGCTTTACGTTCAGCCACCTGCCAGCGATACTGAGCAGCAGCATCTGATTGAGGATATTGGCTTAAGACCGATTGACGAGCTTGGCCTGCTGATTTACCACTGCCTAAAGCATCAAGAATTTTTGCTTTTGCCAGTAAAGCTTCCGGTGCTTCGTTGGGAAAGTTGTTAATTACCTGGTCAAGATAAACCAGAGCATCCTCTGACTTAGACAAACTAGCTAAATGCTTAGTGCCAAGCCCAGTTTCTTTGGCATTGGGAAATTGATTAATCAGCTTTTGGTAAGCAGTTCTGGCTTCTGCCCTTTTGCCTTTGAGGTGAAAACCTCTGCCAGTACGATAGGCATTACGGGCAGTTAAGGGAGACTTAGCATAGGCTTGAGCAGCTTTCCCGTATTCCCAAGTATCCCAGTAACCAGTGGCAATTACTTCCCAATCTTGTGGTGTGAGTTGGGAGGCAAAATTAGCCATTAAGCGATCGCGCA
Organism: Coleofasciculaceae cyanobacterium; assembly: GCA_049683475.1. Classification (GTDB taxonomy): domain Bacteria; phylum Cyanobacteriota; class Cyanobacteriia; order Cyanobacteriales; family Coleofasciculaceae; genus JBAUJE01. Next base: position 13,354 of record JBAUJE010000237.1, read on the forward strand.
CACCACTCATTCCTTCTGCGTTGGGCGTATACTTAGCTAGCAGCATCAGCAAGGGAAGCTGATTAGGTTTCTCTTTGAGCTTTTGTCTAACAATTTCCTGGGTGCGGGGATGATTGGGGAACTGAGCAATCAACTGACTCCAGTAATCGGGGTTTGATTTGCCCAAGACATAGAGGGCTTCCCCTGCTACTGGCTGTTGAGGGTATTTTTCAAGGATATTTTTCCAGGCTGCTTCTGCTTTGGCCTGATCTTCTATTTTTTCATAGGCTTGGGCGCGTTTGAGGGCAATTTGGGGCGCTAAGATTTGGTAGTCCGATTCCAGCCCTTCCAACCACTTGAGTGCAGCTTCTTCTTGATTTTGTTCAATCAAGTCTGAGGCTAAAAGATAACGGGCACGATATTTATCGAGAGAATTAGAGCCAGATAGGAGAGAACCAACTATTTCTCCTTTGGCTGCAGCTTCTAGCTGGGATGCCCTTTGCTGGGGGGGCAGCGATACTAAGGGTAAAACTGCAGATTTTCCCTCCTTCTGGGTTAGGTTTGATAGATTTTCCGCTTTTTCTTGACCCGTCAACTTGGCAAATACACCAGTCATTCTCATCGCCAAGACTGATGAGCCAACCAGCGCAGGCACTAGTATCATTGCGCCTACTGCCACAGGAATTTTCTTTTTCCGTCCCTTTAGCATGAATCCTCAGTTTACGCAACAATGGCAAAATTTTTAACTTAGTAAAAGCTGATTTCAGCTTAATTATCCTTAAATATTCAAATCATCTTTATTCTGCGACTGATCTTAGCGTCCTTTGCCCCAAGATAGCCCTGGGTATTTCTTTTTTTTGAGCAATACTGATAATTAGATACTTATATGGATTGGAAAGATAGAACGAGTAATGGAAATTCGAGCAACGGATACCCCACGTATAGACTGGACTGGTGATGCCCTAGCAGTTGGCTTATTTGAGGAAGAGGAAGAGATAACTGGTGATTTAGCCCAGCTAGATGAGAAGCTTGCCGGTGCTATTAAAGAGCTAATTGAAGAAGCAGAATTTAAAGGTAAAGTTGGCAGCAGCGCTGCCTGTCGGGTGGGTGGCGGTAGCTCGATCCGTAAAATTATCTTGGTAGGGCTAGGTAAATCAGAAGCCCTGAGTTTAAATAGCGTCCGTAATGCTGCTGCTGCGATCGCTCGACTGGCAAAGCGGGAAAAGAGCAAAACTTTGGCTATCAGTTTACCAGTGGTTAATGAAGATCTGGCAGCTACAGCACAAGTAATTACGGAAGGCTTGCTGTTGGCGCTGCACGTTGATAATCGCTTTAAAAGTGATCCAGAAGATAAGGTAACCAAGCTACAAACCGTTGATTTATTAGGCTTGCCAAGCCAGGAAGCCGCCATTACTAAGGGTAGACAAATTGCTGATGGTGTGATTCTAGCCAGAGAGCTAGTAGCTGCACCAGCTAATACAGTGACGGCGATAACCCTAGCTCAAACAGCCGAAGAAATTGCCTCCCAGCATGGTCTTTCTCTAGAAATTTTAGAAAAGGAAGAGTGCCAAAAGCTTGGTATGGGTGCTTTTCTAGGAGTTGCCCAAGCTTCAGACTTACCACCAAAATTTATTCATTTGACCTATAAACCAGAGGGTACACCTCGCCGTAAATTAGCGATTGTAGGTAAAGGGCTAACTTTTGACTCTGGTGGCTTGAACATCAAAGGTGCTGGCAGTGGCATTGAAACCATGAAAATGGATATGGGTGGTGCTGCGGCTACTTTAGGTGCTGCCAAGGCAATTGGTCAGTTGAAGCCAGATGTCGAGGTTCACTTCATCAGTGCGGCAACGGAAAATATGATCAGTGGTCATGCCATGCATCCGGGGGACATTCTCACGGCATCCAATGGTAAGACGATTGAAGTTAATAACACCGATGCCGAAGGAAGACTAACCTTAGCAGATGCCCTAGTCTTTGCAGAAAAACAGGAAGTAGATGCCATTGTTGACTTAGCTACCTTAACTGGTGCTTGTGTTGTTGCCCTAGGCAATGATATTTCTGGTATGTGGTCAACTGATGACTCTTTAGCTTCCCAACTTAAAACGGCTTCTGAAGCTGCTGGTGAAAAATTCTGGCAGATGCCGATGGAAGAGAAGTATTTTGATGGTCTTAAGTCGCCAATTGCTGATATGAAGAATACTGGGCCTCGTGCAGGGGGTTCAATTACTGCGGCCCTATTCTTAAAGCAGTTTGTTAAAGAAACCCCTTGGGTTCATTTAGATATTGCTGGGCCAGTTTGGGCTGATAAGGAAAATGGTGTTGTCAACGCCGGTGCTACTGGTTTCCCTGTTCGTACCCTTGTTAACTGGGTTTTAGGTGAAGCTTAGTTTTAGTTGATGAGGGGATGGGAAGCTGGGAGAGATGGAGTTTGAGTTCCTCGTTGTTTATCGCATTAATTTCGACGTGTTATTATCTCTGCGCGTCCCCAAGTCTTCCCATCCCCTTCAGAGATAATTCATAGCATGACAGTTTTCTCTGATTCTTCATCTGCCAGGGTAAAAGTTAGTGGAGTGCTGTCATCTTGATGAAAGTTAAGGATGACTTCTTGGCTATTGGTAACAGTACTAAGGCTATAGATGTCTTCTTTTGCTGATGTGACGTGTGTCACTAAGTTATACGTAACACCTTCGGGAACTTGTACATCGCAGGCTGGTTCTTCTCCGACTTGAATCCAATCCACATTAACACCGCCAATAGTATCTCGGCCTATCTGTAAAGCAACATCATCGTAGCCATAGGCAAAGTCTTGGTTGCCACTGCTGAGTTGATGACAACTTATTATTCTCTGACAAGCTGCTTGATAATTTTCAGCCTTAATGGGAGTTGATTTCATCTTGCATCCCTTTCCGTAAAGTTAGTTGCCCTGTGAAATTTGCAAGCATTTGCCTGAATCCACAGAGCTAACAATTTAACGGAAAAGTAGTGATGTTCCTAGATGTTGTAGGCTAATTTAACTAATTTTTTAAATTACTTGATGCCTTTGTAAGAAATTGATAAAGTCGGCTTTCAATTTCTTAATTAATTCTTTAAATTAGCTGCCATTTGATAAAGGATTGATGAAGAAATGAAAATGAAAGAATTTCCACTTTTCCATACCAATCACTTCCATTCCGGATGAGTGGCTTCCTGGGAATAAGCACCCATTGTATTAATCAAGGCAATCAGCTCATAGAGACGACCTAAGTCTCTACGATTAAAATACAAAACTAAGCGAGGCAGTTCGGCAGTTTCGTCGTGAGTTTCTTGCGGTAATATACGGCTTTTTTCAATTTTACCTTTAACTAATAAGTCACTAAAATTCTGATTGAGATACTCTAGATTAGCTTCCGATAATTCAGATTTGAGACGAACGACAAACTGCTCACCTACATAGCGGCTAGAGTGATAAACTCGGTAAAAGCTATTAATAGCTTCACAAGCTACATCTAAGTTATCGGTAACTGTATAAAGACTTGAATCTTCTGGACTAACTAAACCAGCTTCGATTAAGTTTTTGCGGATATAGGCATCCCATTCTTGCCAGTAGGTGCCGCCTTGTTTATCAATTAAAACTAAGGGTATTGGACCTGATCTTCCTGTCTGGCAAAGGGTTAGACACTCAAAAGCTTCATCTTGAGTCCCAAAACCACCAGGAAAAAGAGCGATCGCATCACTTTCTTTCAAGAAAAATAGCTTGCGTGTGAAGAAATACTTGAAGTTAATTAGCTTAGGATCACCTTCAATAAAAGAATTTGCCCCTTGCTCAAAGGGCAGTGTAATATTCAAACCAAAGGAATTTTCAGATCCAGCACCTTCATGGCCAGCTTCCATGATGCCGCCACCGGCACCTGTCATAACCATGAACCCTTGTTGCACTAAATGGCGGGCAAATTCAGCTGCTAGTTTATACTCAGGGGTATCGCTTCCTATTCGTGCTGAGCCAAAAATTGTTACTTTCCGAACATGTCGGTAGGGATAAAAAATTTGAAACCCCTTCTCCATATCTTCTAGAGAAGCTGTCAAAATCTTCCAGTCTAAGCGCTCAATGTCCTCCCCGACCAATCTTATCAGCACAGCTAACGCTCTTTTAATCCATTTCCCATGTTCTAGAGTGGGCAACTGCTCAAGTAGGACGGATAAATCTTTTTCAAGGGAATTGAGTTCATGCTCAGAAGGAGATAGAGTCATAGTTTCATAAACCGTTGGCACTCTATTCTACCGAGATTCTTCTCAGCCCGGTAGTATTTTCTCCTTTAAGGATGTATCGCTCTTGCAAAAACTTATTCCTGAAGTCAGAGGTAAATTTATTTTCGTTATATTAAGCTTTCTGCAAAGAAAATACTATTTATAGTAAGGATGTATCACTCTTGCAAGAACTCCGCCCTGAAGTCAAAGGTAAGTTTATCTTCGTAGGCGAAGATAAGCTATACATTAAAGGTGTGACCTACGGGACGTTTAGCCCTAATAGTAGTGATGAGTCCTATCCTGCACCAGATGTAGTTGCCCAAGATTTTGCTCAGATGGCAGCTAACGGCATAAATGCGGTGCGAACCTACACACCTCCTCCAACATGGCTTCTCGATCTTGCCTACAACTCCAATCTCTGGGTCATGGTAGGGTTGCCTTGGGAACAACATATTGCTTTCCTTGAAGACAAAAATCGCATCCGAGAAATTATTGAGGACAGAATCCTGGCTGGGGTGCGTACCTGTGCCGGACATCCGGCTGTCCTCTGTTACGCTGTCGGCAACGAGATTCCTGCACCCATTGCTCGCTGGTACGGCAGGTGTCGTATTCAACGCTTCCTCGAACAGCTTTATCAGTCTGTCAAGGCTGAGGACTCTCAAAGTTTGGTGACTTATGTAAACTACCCCAGCACCGAGTATTTGCACCTTTCTTTTGTTGACTTTATCTGTTTCAACGTCTATCTCGAATCAAAGGAGCGCTTAGAAGCCTATCTTGCCCGTCTGCAAAACCTTGCCGGAGACCTTCCCTTGGTGATGGCTGAGATTGGACTTGATAGTCTCAGGAACGGAGAAGCCGTTCAGGCAGAAACCCTAGATTGGCAAATCCGCACCATCTTTGCATCTGGCTGTGCGGGCTGTTTTATTTTTGCCTGGACAGATGAATGGTATCGAGGAGGCACCGAGATCGAAGACTGGGATTTTGGTCTGACTGACCGGAAACGGCAACCCAAACTAGCCCTTGATACCGTTCGCCAAGCCTTTGCCACAGTCCCCTTTTCTGAAAATCTATCTTGGCCCCGCGTTTCTGTCGTTGTCTGTTCCTACAATGGTGCCAAGACGATACGCGATACCCTAGAGGCTCTCCAAAAACTTAAGTATTCTGATTACGAAGTGATTGTGGTTGACGATGGCTCTACTGATGGTGTGACAGCCATTGCTAAAGAGTACGAGGTTCTGGTTATTACCCACCGCAAGAATCAAGGATTAAGCTGCGCTCGTAATACGGGTCTAGAGGCAGCAACAGGAAGCATTGTTGCTTACATTGACGACGACGCTTATCCAGATCCCCACTGGCTCACCTACCTCGTTGCCACCTTTCTCAACGGTGACTACGCTGGAGTGGGCGGCCCGAATCTTCCTCCTGCCAATAATGGTTTAGTTGCAGATTGTGTTGCCAATGCTCCGGGTGGACCGATACATGTTCTGCTTTCTGACCAAGAGGCAGAGCACATTCCCGGTTGCAATATGGCCTATTGGAAGAGCCATCTTCAAGCGATCGGCGGGTTTGACCCTCGGTTTCGGGCAGCAGGAGATGATGTTGATATCTGTTGGCGGTTACAGGAGGAGGGTTGGAAGCTAGGGTTTAGTCCTGCTGCTGTTGTTTGGCATCATCGCCGCAATTCTATAAGACTTTACTGGAAACAGCAAAAGGGGTACGGCAAAGCAGAAGCTCTGCTAGAAAGCAAATGGCCACAAAAGTACAACGCCGTTGGTCATGTTAGCTGGTCGGGGCGACTTTATGGTCAAGGAATAGTACAAATGCTTGATTGGCGCTCAAGCCGAATCTATCACGGCACTTGGGGTAGCGCACTCTTTCAATCTGTGTATCAGCCCGTGCCAAATACAGTAAGTACACTGCCCCTAATGCCCGAATGGTATCTTGTCATTTTGGTACTCGCAGGTCTATCTAGCCTAGCAGTCTTCTGGAAACCATTAATTGTTTTTATTCCCTGCCTTTTAATCGCCTTGACTGCACCCATTGTGCAAGCGATTTTAAGTGCTGCCAAGGCCTCTTTCACAGTGCCGATAAAGTCTCGTGTTGACCGCTTTAAACTCTATAGCTTGACAGCTTTACTTTATCTACTTCAACCCTTAGCCCGTTTATGGGGTCGGCTTGATAACGGACTCACTCCCTGGCGAAAGCGTGGTGCCACCTTTTTCAAATTTCCTAGTCCTCGGCACGACACCATCTGGAGCGAATTTTGGCATCCCCCTGAGAAGCGCCTGGTAATTTTAAATGATGGCCTTCACAAACAAGGTGTGGTTGCCATGTCTGGAAGCGATTTTGATCGCTGGGATCTAGAGATTAGGGGGGGGTTATTTGGCTCTGTCCGAGTTCTTATGGCTGTCGAAGAGCATGGTCAAGGCAAACAGCTAGTAAGATTCCGCTCTTGGCCGAGGATTAATTTTTCTATTCTGATTATTACCTTTGCTTTGACAACTCTCTCAATTACGGCAGCCTTCGACCAAGCGACCGTTGTCTCGATTATTCTTGGATCATCTGCTGGACTGCTAGCGCTTTTCATACTTCAAGATTGCGCTACTGCTAACGCTTCCTATTTTCATGCCCTTGAACAAGTCCAAGCAGGAGAACCTTGATAAAAAAACGATATCACGACGTAATACTCTATCGGCGTCTTTTGCGTCAGACTCGACCTTACTGGTGGCAAATTGGCATCATCTTACTGTTGAGCCTCTTGGCCACTCCCTTTGTTCTGCTCACGCCCTTACCCCTGAAAATTGCTGTTGATAACGTCGTTGGTCAAGAACCTGTCTCTGGTTTTTTAGGAGCCCTACTACCAACTGCCGTTACCGAATCAGAGACAGCGCTACTTACCTTTGCAGTATCTCTGCTACTCCTGATTGCTTTGGTGGATAAACTTCGAGACCTAGTGGTCACGGTGCTGCGCACCTATACGAGTGAAAAGCTCGTCCTGAGCTTTCGCTCCCAGATATTTCGGCATATCCAACGGCTTTCACTGGCTTACCATGACTCAAAAGGAACATCTGACTCAACCTACTGTATTCAATATGATGCACCTTCTATTTACGAGTTCTTGATCAACGGCGTTATTCCCTCCATCACCTCGAGTGTTACCGTCATCGCGATGGTCTACATCACGGCACGAATTGACTGGCAGTTGGCTTTGGTCGCTCTGGCCGTGTCTCCGTTCCTTTTCCTGGTTGCCCGTAGTTATCAAGGTCACCTTCGCCGTCAGTGGCGTCAGGCTAAAGCGATTGAAAGTGAAACGCTATCAGTAGTACAAGAGGTTCTCACTGCCCTCCGAGTCGTCAAAGCATTTGGACAAGAAGATCGCGAACAGGAGCGCTTTATTCAGTATTCCGGTGCAGGAATGCAGGCTCGCATTCGCCTATCGCTAGTGGAGGGAAAGCTGGGTGTGCTGCTGAAGCTAACCACAACAGTCGGCACCGCTGCGGTTCTTTTTATTGGCATCAGCCATATTCAAGCTAACAGACTTACCCTCGGCGATTTGCTGTTAATAATGGGCTACCTGTCTCAACTCTACAGCCCTTTAAACACCATTGGTAAAAAAATAGGAAAGCTACAGGGTCATCTCGCCAGTGCTGAGCGGGCTTACAGGATTCTCGACCAGACACCAGAAGTCCGCGAAACCCCTCACGCCCTTAGACTAAAGCGCGCCAAGGGTTCGGTGACTTTTCGTAATGTTTCCTTTGCTTATGCTCCACCTCAAAGGGTTTTAAGTGATATTTCCTTCGCTGTCCCAAAAGGAACTCGTGTCGGGATTATTGGTAAAACAGGCAGCGGTAAAACAACTCTGCTCAGTTTGTTAACGCGCTTTTATGACCCGACTGCTGGCCAAATCTTGCTTGATAATGTCGATTTGCGCCAATACAAACTTGCCGACTTGCGCAGTCAGTTTGCTATTGTTCTCCAAGAGTCAGTACTTTTTTCGACCAGTATTGCTGAAAATATCGCTTATGCTCATCCGGAAGCCAGCAACGAGCAAGTTATAGAAGCTGCAAAAGCAGCAAATGCTCATGAGTTCATCACTAGCTTCCCTTGTGGCTACCAAACTCAGGTTGCAGAGCGTGGGATTCGCCTTTCAGGTGGTGAACGTCAGCGTATTGCCCTTGCTCGTGCCTTTCTCAAAGATTCACCCATCCTGATTCTCGATGAGCCGACTAGTTCTGTTGACGTGCAAACTGAAGTTCAGATTATGGAGGCGATGGAACGGCTCATGCGCGGTCGCACTACCTTCATGATTTCTCACCGCTTGAGTACCTTGGAGAATTGTGATGTTTTGCTTGTAATCGAGAATGGACAACTGATCGAAACGACATCTGATGTATCAGCAGCAATTGAGAATCGGTTCGCGGCTGGCTAATTTAACGAACGGTAAATTCTACAAAAACCTTAATTAGATATAGGGAGATTAACCATGGAAAAAATGCGTGCAATCTACATTATCAAACAGTTTCCCCAACTATCAGAAACTTATGTCAAATCAGAGATTGAAGCTGTTCAAGATGAATGTGAGGTTCTGGTAATTGGCTTAAATTACCCTGATGTCCCCTACAAAAATCATGCGCCGTATCATGTTCTCTTTGACTGGGATAGAATCGTTGAAATTATTGAGGAATTCAAACCCCACGTTCTGCACACGCATTGGCTTTACAACATCTGGAAACTTGAGCATTTTGCCCAGAAAACCAACACTCCCTATACGATTCGAGCACACTCGTTTGATCTGTTGATTAACCCAGAAGAACACTACACCAGTGCGGTACCGTTAATCAACGATGATTTGTGTCTTGGTGTCCTCACCTTTCCGTTTGGTCGTCCACCGTTGGAGAAAATTGGTGTCCGTAGTGACAAGCTACACGATTGTTATCCAGTGGTTCATTACAATCGCTTTTATGACCGTTCCCCCAATGGTGAGGCAGTCATGAACGTGGGAGCCTGTAATGCTAAGAAAAAGATGGAGGACTTTATCGAACTTGCAGATATGCTTCCCCAGATGCAGTTTAACTTGTATCCAGTGGGGTATGATGCTCCGAAAATTAAAAAAATCAACGAAACCAACCGCAATCCCGTCAATATTGGCACGCCCGTTCAGCCAGAAGAGATGCCACGGGAGTACAAAAAGCATCGCTGGATGGTTTACACCGCCTCCCACAAAATGGGAACTGTGGGCTGGCCTATCGCCCTTGCCGAGGCTCAAGCCTCTGGTGTGGGTGTTTGTATGGCGAATTTACGCCCAGACCTACGGGAATATGTAGGAGAAGCTGGCTTTTTGTTTGACTCGATTAGCGAAGCAAAAGAGATCATCTCTCAACCCTTCCCTGACGAATTACGGGAAATTGGCTTTGAGCATGCCAAAAAGAGCGATGTCTTTGAGCATAAAACTATTTTGACTAATTTGTGGCGGAATGCCACCCAAAGTGATGTAGCCAGACAGAAGTCATTAGTCTAAGTCCAGGTGTACCAGCAGAGCAATGAAATGATAGACCTTTTGTAGGTAGCCTTTGCTAGCGTGGCGCTCTAGCCTACACGGCTCAGGAGGATGGTTCGGTTCGACCAGCAGAAATCAGTTAAGAAAACTCGAGGGAAACCAGATGTCTCACTTACGTATTGTCATTGGAAATCAGACACTAGCAAAGTACTTACAAGGGGGCGGACATTGGATTATTCGCATTCAGTATTTACTGGGATTGCGGGCTTTGAAACATGATGTTGTGCTGCTTGAGTTGTTGTGGTCAAGCGGCAATCATCAGCAAGATGAGCAGCGCATCAGCCAATTCTTTCAGCAGTTGGCAGAATACGGACTAGCTGAATGCTGTGTGCTACTCTTATTTCCCAAGGAACTTAAAGAACCAAGATTTGAGTCAGCCCAGGCCTATGGCAAAAGCAAAGCAGAAATCGCAGATATTATTAAGAGTGCAGATTTGCTCTGGAACGATTGCTGTAGTATCCGCCAGCCTCTACTTGGTATGTTTAAGCATCGGGTACTTATCGATCTAGATCCAGGAGTGGTTCAAGTTTCCTGTATAGATTGGGAGGACGAGAATCAGGATGCACCGCCCCTCGGCCCGGTTGCAGAAGCCATGAGTATTCATGACCATCACGCTTTTTTAACCGTTGGTCGGAAGATGAATGATCCAGATTGCGAAGTCCCAACGTTGGGTTTAGAGTGGCATACCTTCAGCCCATTTGTTTATCTTCCTTTATGGCAGGTTGCTCCCAACCCAGGTTTAGCTAGTCCGTTTAGCTCTATTACTCATTGGAGTTGGAAGGAAATTTGGATGAAAAAGCGGATTTTAAGCACTTCTAAGCGTAAAGCTTATCTCCGCTATCTTGATTTACCGCAAAAAACAGGAAGAGCGTTTGAACTTGCTGCCAATATTCATCCTGACGATAACACCGGCGATCGCGAATTGCTAACAGAGCATAACTGGAAACTCGTCGATCCTTGGGAGGTTGCTAAATCGCCTGCCGCATATCAAAACTACATTGCTAGTTCCCGTGCCGAAATTATGTGTCCTAAACCAATCTTTAGAGAATTGAAGTCAGGTTGGTTTAGTGACCGCAGTGCCTGTTACCTAGCGAGTGGACGACCCGTCCTAGCAGAGGATACAGGATTTAGCGACCATCTCCCCACCGGAAAAGGGTTGTTGGCATTTCGTGACTTGGAGGAAGCGATCGCCGGGGTTCACGAGATTGACGCAAACTATCCTAAACACATGCAAGCCGCTCGCGAACTAGCAGAAGAATTGTTAGATTCTCAACGCTGCTTGGAGAAAATATTAGCTGCTTGTAGTTAGAGATTGCTCCTCCAACAGTACTAATTTGTAGACAGGCTTAACTAATAAGTTCTTCAATCCCTATGGCAGTATCAGTTAGAGGCAACAGTCGTGACTTCCTCTCTTAGAATCATCGTAACTGGTTTAGTCGGTCTCTACCCAGTTGGTGGAGTGGCCTGGGATTACTTACAATATTTAATTGGTCTGACAAGGCTGGGTCACGATGTTTACTATCATGAGGACACTTGGAGCTGGCCCTACCATCCCATCGAGAGAACTTACACTTCAGAAGGAACTTATTCAGCAACATACATTGATAATTTCTTCAATCGGTATGCCCCCCAACTAAGGGAAAAATGGCACTATCTGCATTTACACGAGATCAGCTTTGGGATGGAAAGAGCGGCTTTCGACGAGATTGCCAGGACAGCCGATTTGTTTTTAAACATTAGCGGTGCCTGTATGATTCCCGACAACCTTTCACCTCAATGTCTTAAAGTCTTTTTAGATACCGATCCGGGATACAACCAAATCGTGCTGAGTGAACGGTTCTCATGGTCAGAGAATGTAGAGCGATGGTGTACTAATGTGGCGGCTCACGACTGCCACTTTACTTATGCCGAAAATATATATGGCGCTGAGTGTACCATTCCTAAAGTCGGCATTAACTGGAAGACAACGCGGATGCCGATTGTGATTGATTTGTGGACACCCTTGGTTGGGGCAGAGCAACCTAATCTACTGCCCTGGACAACCGTTATGACCTGGAATGCGTTTAAGGGCAAATTGATTTACAAAGGTGTGGAATATAAAAGCAAAGGCAATGAGTTTGATAAAGTAATCAAACTGCCTCAAGCAACAGAAGTACCTTTCAAGATTGCAGTGGGAGGTATGAAAGCACCGCTGAAGCGCTTAGCTGATTATGGGTGGCAAGTTGTAGATGGACCGCAAGCTACTCTAACACCACCTCGATACCAGGAGTTTATTGCTCAATCACGAGGTGAGTTTTCAGTAGCCAAGCATGTGTATGCGGCAACCCAAAGTGGTTGGTTTAGTTGCCGTTCTGCTTGCTATTTAGCGGCTGGTCGCCCTGTTGTTGTACAAGATACTGGTTTTTCTGCGATCCTGCCTGTAGGAGAAGGCATCTTACCATTTGTCACGCCAGAGGAAGCCGTCAGAGCAATATCTGAGGTTGAAAGCTGCTACAAACGACACGAGATCGCAGCACGCAGCCTTGCAAAGGAGTATTTCGACTCAGACAAAGTTCTTACTCATCTAGTCGATCAGGCGATAGGTTCATCCAAAACGGACTTGAAAAAAAATTCTGAACCCCATTCTCCACTTCACCGGGAAAACTAAGACAGGTAAGATTTGGGTGATATCGTAAATTTGAGGTTGCTTAGTTTCTTCTAGACAGAAAATTAGGAAGCACTCTTTAAACTCAAATCGTCTTAGTTTCGCCCACCTAGAAGGCTCCACGGCCTAATTCGATTAGCAAAAACTAGTTCAGCAAAAAATTTCCATACGTCTTAGATACTAATATTGCCTAACGGTCTAAGTGTGCTAGCCATCAACTTTTTAGACCCTCCAGAAAAGTACACAAGTATTGCGCAAATTAAAAGCTTACTACAACCCCTGTAAGCCGTAGTAAGCTTTTGTTAATGATAATTGGCAGTCTTGTGACCTAGAAGTTTAGAGATACTTTTCCAAGGTATTAGCCAATGTGGTTTTGGGTACAGCACCCACCACCATATCAACTCGCTGACCGCCTTTGAAAATCATCAATGTTGGAATGCTGCGAATACCATATTGGCTGGCAACATTGGGATTCTCGTCCGTATTGAGCTTAACGACCTTGATTTGACCTTCGTACTGCTGTGAAATTTCATCCACAACAGGTGCAACCATCCGACAAGGTCCACACCAGGGGGCCCAAAAATCCACTAAAACAGGTATTTCGCTCTCTAGTACGTCCTGCTTAAAGCTGGCGTCTGTAACTTGTACAGCTGTTGACATGCCTGGAAATCCTTGCGTGTACTGTTCTATCTATGTTAGGTAATTCTACCACATCGCCACACTGTTCTATTATCTAGGTATAAATTTGTAAACTCACCAAGGCTAACTAAGCTCGGTTGAGGGGTGAACCTTTTAGTGGCAAACATTTACTTACTAGCCCATAGATGCCATTAAGGAACCGCCCGAACATTGTCCGGGCGGAGTGTGGTGTGAGGAGTGAACGGAAACTTGCGTCTCCGCTATCTCTATTGTAAACTACTGATTTAGTTTTGTTGGCATTACCCATAAACCAATCAAGATTTTTTTTAAGGGAGTAATCTTTAGGGGTCTAGGGTTATCAAAATCTCCACGTCTGCGCCCCTTTGTATAACCCACCGACTCCCCCCATCTGGGTTACTTACCCATACCTAGCTGCTGGGCTTTCTGATATACCTTGCCCTCTGTTAGTAGGGAAGGAGCAATAATTACTTCTACTTGCTGCATTTCCTTGAGGTTTTTTGCTCCTAATGTACCCATACTGGTTTTTAATGCCCCTAAAAGGTTGTGGGTTCCGTCATCAAGTTGTGCAGGTCCAGTAAGAATTTGCTCCAGAGTGCCGGTGCTACCTACCTGAATGCGTGTACCACGGGGTAGAACGGGGCTAGGGGTAGCCATTCCCCAATGAAAACCTTGTCCTGGTGCTTCTTTGGCTCGAGCAAAAGGAGAGCCAATCATGACACCATCTGCTCCGCAGGCGATACATTTGCAGATGTCACCACCAGTAACTAAACCACCATCAGCAATTACAGGAACATAGTTACCGGTTTCTTGTTGGTAGTCGTCGCGAGCAGCGGCACAATCAGCTACAGCAGTTGCCTGAGGCACACCTACACCCAAGACACCACGAGATGTACAAGCGGCACCTGGACCAATGCCAACTAACACACCTGCAGCACCAGCTTTCATCAAATTAAGGGTGACTTCATAGGTAACGCAATTGCCCACAATCACCGGCATAGGCATTTCTTGACAAAACTCAGCTAAATCCAAGGGAATTACCGACTCCGGTGAAAGATGAGCTGTCGAAACGACAGTTGCCTGCAAGAAAAATAAATCAGCACCGGCAGACTTAACAATAGAACCGTATTTACTCGCCCCTGCCGGAGTTGCACTCACAGCGGCAATACCACCTTGTTCTTTAATTTCTCGAATTCGCTGGCTAATCAGTTCTGGCTGAATCGGTGAATTATAGAGTTCCTGCATTAAGGGGACAAACTCTGACTTACCCACCGCAGCAATACGATCAAGCACTGGTTCTGGATCGGCATAGCGGGTGTAAATACCCTCTAGGTTGAGGACACCTAAAGCTCCCATCTGAGATAGGAGGACTGCCATTTTTACATCTACGACACCATCCATGGCACTAGCAATGATAGGAATTTTCCGCTCAATCCCACCAATCTGCCAGCAAGTATCTGCCAAACTGGGGTCGAGTGTACGCTGTCCAGGAACTAGTGCAACTTCATCTATGCCGTAGGCTCTGCGAGCTTTCTTGCCTCGCCCAATTTGAATTTCCACGCTTTTTTACTTCCAAGCTTATTTAAGCTAGGTTATCAAATTGGGGTCAGGATTGCTTTGACTGCTCGGAAGATAGGGGAGGTGAAGAAGCAGGGTTCTTCCTTTGTAACTGTATTGTAGATACTGGCGGAGGGGGTGGAGTAACACTTGACTTCTTCTCTGAGATTTTTGGCGTCTGCTCTATGCCAGTATTTTTGTCCTCTTCACGCATTAGTTGTCTAAGTTGACCAAGTAGTGACCCTAGCTTACCTTCATCGAATAGGGAATTAATCATGGACAAGCCACTGGTGGAAAGAAGTAGTTTGTTAATATCACCTACGCCTCCCTTGCCATTACCATTACCGTCATTGGCACCAGGGAAAGAGTAAATGCGGGTATCGCCCAAAATTCCTGGTTGCGGAGCCAAAGCTTTAACAATTTCTGGCAATTTCTCCGCTAAATCAGGCCAGATAGTTGTAATAATCTGCGCCGTGAGCTTGGCATCACTTAAGGAGTTTTCTGCCTCAATCAGGGCCCGTTTACCTTCAGCTTCTGCTAAAGCGTTATCTCGATTGGCTTGTGCCAAAGTACGGATCGATTCAGCCTCTAATTCTGCTGCTTGACGGGCAATTTCAGCTTGGCGGCGACGGCGGAAGACATCGATTTCCACCACGTTCTGATCAGAAATACGCCGTTGCTGGGCTTCTTGTTCGGCAGCAATAATTGAAAGACGTTGTTCCCTTTCCGCTTTTTCAATTTCCGTGGCGGTGACAACAGCTGCTTCAGCCTGAGCACGTTCTGCTTCAGCCGCAAAACGTTCCCGTTCTTTTTCAGCAATGGCGATCGCCGCTTCTTGTTGGGCAATTTTTGACTCTTGCTCAGCTTCAGCTACCTGTACTTGGGCTTTGAGGCGAGAAGACTCTACGCTTCGCTGACGGGTAATTTCGGCAATTTCTGCTTCTTGTTTTTGCAGGGTTTGGGTAACTTTGAGCTGTTTATTACGTTCTTCTAGGGCAATGTCAGCTTCAATTTGGTTCTGCTGAACTGATAGTTTTTTGCGGATTTCTTCTTCTTCTACAGACTTATCCTGCAAAATCTTAGTACGTCTTACCGTTGCTGCTTCTCTGTCTTTTGATTCTTGAATTTCTCGCTCTCGTTGGGCTGTCAGGGACTCGACTTCTAGCTGTTGCTCTAGTTTGGCACTCTCTTGTTCTTGGGCAATGCGTAAAGATTGCTTTTGAGCATCTAGTTGCTTCTGCTCAATCGAAACCTGGGTGTTTAACTCAACTTCTGTTTTTTGTTGAATTGAACGCTGGATAGTTTCAGTACGTAGACGTACACCTTGAGCATCGAAGAAATTGTTTGTGTCGTAGGTATCACTCTCTTCAATCTCAGAAATAGCAATGTTGTTAAGGGTTAAACCGACTTTTTTCAAGTCCTGCTGAATTAAATTCAATACTTCGTCAGCAAATCCCAATTTGTCAGAGTCAATTTCTGCTAAACTCTTTTTCTTAGCCGCAGCTCGAATCGCATCATCTGCCCGTTTTTCTAGGGCATCTTTAATATCTTCAGCAGAAATTTTGCCTTGCTTAGATAAGCGTGCTGCTGCTGTTAATACATCTTGTTCATCGGCATTAATACAGACATAAAAAGTTACTCGCATATTGGCACGCAAGTAATCTTGAGTGCGAACTGCAAGTTTGCCTGTACGCTCAACATCGATAGAAAGTTCCCTTAAAGGAACGCGGGTAAGTTCGTGAAATCCTGGTAGCACAACGCAGCCACCATTGAGAATTACTGTTTTCTTTTTGATAAAAACGCCACCAGTTCTAACAAATGCCTCGTTGTTGGGAGTAATGACATAAACCCGCGTATATGCCCAAACACTGAGGAGTAGTAATACAACCAGTGCGCCAATCAGACCAGGAAAAAAGAGTATTCCCGCCGGAAGTTGAGCCAGGGGGGCATTTATAGGAACGGGTTGAATTGTTTGATAATTAGTGTTTGACATAGTTTTTATATAGCAGTTCTCAATTCCAGAATTTAAACTTCATTTCAACTACTACAAAGCTTTCTGGTTAATTTTCGGAGATGTCTATTAATAATTTTCGCTTCCTGGCAAATTAGCCAACCATTCCTGCTCGTCTGAACTATCCTTAGCAACTACTAAATAACTATTATTCTGCTTGTCAATTACTAAAACTTGGCTACCACGAGCAGGTATAATTTTTGCCCAGTTTGGTAAATTGGCATTAATTGTGACAAGATTACGGGCTTGGTCGAGAACATCTACCTGACCGATTTTACTTTGACCTTCTGGGGGAATTAAGGAAGAACTGACAGTACCGTGACAACCAATTAGACGTTCACTACTGGCATCTTCCCCAAAGGAGGCAAAAACTTTACCCAAGGGTTGGGAAATTAAACCCCCGACAAACAGGCTAATTAATAATGACACCCCTGAAACAGCGCCAGCAAAAAAACCAGTTGGAATATTGCCAGTGATACCCCCAAGGATGACATTGAGTATCCATCCTGTAACACCCAAAATACTAAAGTCAGTTGCTAGAAGCAAAATTATAGGGACTTTACCAATACCTAACCAGCCAAGGATTTGACCTAAACTCAACTCACCGTTGGCATCTGTGTTTGTATCAATGTCCCAAGGACTGAGATTAGTATCTATGTCGGCATCAACATCGACATCAACATCGGCATCGGTATTAAGGCTATCTTCCCCTCCACCGGAAACAATGACCAATAAAAATAGTAAGACTCCCATACCCAGGAAGATCCAGTAGGGTAGGTTGGCTAGATCAAACAGCATGGACAGTAGCGATCGCGAAGCTTGGGTTAAATTGTGACTTTCGTCAAACCAATCTAGCCTAGCCACTGGCAAGGGAAAATAGGTAAAACCGATACTATTTTTAACTCTGGGCTTAATTACCATCGTTAGCGAAGCCGCTGGATGATTTCTCTTCAATAACCCGTTAGACTTTTATAACTATATAGATATTCGCTCAGTTAACTTCTTTTCTATTAACTTATATAGCAATTCTCATTTCCATGAGGCGCATTGAATTTTCTTACCGACTCCTGACCCCCTACAATTCAGGGCTTTATAGCTTACAAGTGCGAAAAACTCTACAAATTAGGCTTTTCTCCATCAGATTGATTAGTAACTATTAAGTAGTAATTATTTTTTTGCGCTCTTCCCAATCAACTAGTAATGTAAACTTATGTAAATCCTACTTTTCCTACTTTAGACTAGTGATAAGAGTCACAACAAATAAGATTTGGAGTCACATAAATAATCTTTTGATGACCAGATAATTTAATTAATCGATAAGATAAAAAAAGGAAGAAAAATGGCGCTTAACTACAGAGGTATTTCTCACGAAAAGGCAGAGCAGTTTCAAGTTGTATCTGATAATAGAGCCAAATTTAACCAAAGCACAAAGACCAAACTTTGCTACCGAGGTGTTCCCTACGAGAAGAAGAACAACCAGTTTAAAATTGTTGAATCCGAGAGTGAAGCAAAATTCCGTGGTCGCTACTACATGATTCATCGGACATCAGTTCAAGTACCAGTCACTAAGCCAGTTAATGTTTCTGAGTCTAAACCAGAAACCGTGCTGAGGTTCCTTGGTCGTCGCTATGCTATTTCCCCTATATTTGTTGAACCGGTTAGACAATTTTAATTTTGATCTGCTATTGATTTCCCTGGTTAATAACCAATAGAAATAGGGCAGAAAATAGCCATCAACCTAGCGCTGTTATCTGCCTTAATGTGCTATCTCGATTCAGTTAACAGGTTAGCTCACATCCTGAAGCAGTTTCTCAATCATTTCAGGACTTAACTGCTTAATATTATTGAGTACTATTCTGGCCTCAGCCGCCTTTAGGGTTTGCTCGTAGGTTTTGCTGCGTTCTGGTGTTTCCTGAACGTGAGGCGGTAAAATACCCACACCAATCCAAGTACGTCCAGGGTAAACAGTTCGAGCTTTTCTGACTGTATATAAATCGGCGACGGTATCTCCTGCGTAGATAACTGGTAGCTCAATTTCACGCTGATGTCGCTGCTCTAAGAGCTTAACTGTTGCTAATAAACCTGTAGGATCAGGTTTGCTAGGAGCATCTTCCATGGCAACCAGCACAGGACTTTGCAGACCTAAGCGTCCTTCTAGAGCATACTTAGCTTCATCCTGTGTTGCACCACTGAAAAATCCCCAGAGAATGCCTGCTGCTGTTAGATTTTCCAGATAGCTAGCTTCTAGCAGCAATGGTTCATTACAGATGTAGCCTGTCCAATTTTCCGGGTTTGCTCCTCGGTAGCGACAGTTAAAATAGTCAACAAGAGCTTGGTAGTCAAGTTTTACCTGCTCCCTGGTTTGACCTTGAGCTTCAAAATGTCGATAAACTAACTCCCTAGATGCTTCCCAATCGTTATTCCAAACACCTTCAGACTTAAGTTGATCTATATCTGCCAAACCAGGACGGTATGCACCGTCAGTATAGTACTCTACCGTATCGGCGATCGCCCGTCGGTAAGAGTTGCCAACGTCGCGAACAACACCATCTATGTCAAAAACCACAATAGCTCTACTGTTTGGGGTAGATTCTGCCGATTTGAGATTGCTCACCAGTCAAAAATCTTAAATTCAAAGCTTCTGAACCACTATATTCTGATGAACTACTCACGACCTGCGTTGCTAGGTCGGAGTTTCTGACGCTTCTTTGCCCCTAGTTGTCTCATGCAAACGCCAAGAGATAGAGCTAAGCGACTCTGCGTCTGAAGAGGACAGTTCCTGCCCCCTTGCCCAAATTAAGTTAACTTGAGCAGCATTAACATCACGATCCTCGATATGATCGCACTGAGGATTAGAGCAAACATGTGTTCTATCGGCTAAAGTCTTAGGTGTTATTTCCCAGCATTTAGCACAACGTTGAGAAGGTTTGAGAGTACGAGTCGGTGACTCAAGGTAAAAGCCTCCTGCCTCGGTCGACTTATAGTCAAGCATTTGACTAATCACGGCAAATCCTACTTCTCGTATCGACCGATTTAGCCCTGCTTTTTGAGCTTTACCTTTACTACCCTTAGCCTTACCCGTCATACCTTTAACGTTAAGCTGTTCACCAGCAATTAGGCTATTACCGCTAACTATATTACTGGTGAGTTTGTGTAGCCAATCTGACCGTTGCCGAGTAACTTTACGTTGCGCCTTGGATACTTTTAAGCGAGTTTTCTTCCAACGCCGCGAGGCTTTAACTTTCTTGTTTCTGTTGGGGGAACACTTGCGCCTTAGTTTCTTAGAAGCAGCTTTTACCTTTTTTAGACCTTGTTTAAGAAAGTTAGGCTTACCAACCTTCTCGCCAGTTGAAAAAGTTACTGCCTCCTTACAACCCAAATCAAGACCTATAGCACCTGCACCTGTTTCTCTTTGGGGTAAGCATTTGACAGTAATCGAGGCATACCATTTCCCGTGACGGTAAACAATAGTGCATGTCGTCGGCTTTCCCCAAGTACGCGCTTGACCCCGCATTTGTAATCTTCCCAAGTTAGAAAGAATGAGTCCACCGTTTTTACCGCTAGTTTCTACTTTCCATCCAGCATTACAGGGATATGTCCATCCTGAGTAATGCCTAATCGATTTAAATCTTGGGTATTTACCAAGACCTTTAAAGAAACGAGTAAAGGCAAAATCGACACGTTTTAAGGTGGCTTGCAGAGCATGAGAACCTAGTTCTTTATACTCAGTCCAGACTTGTTTGAACTCTGGTAAACAGTTTTGTTGCTCCAAGTAATTAACCGAGTGTTCAAACTTTTTGTATTGAGTAATCCTATTGGAAACCGCCGCGTTATAAAGATCTTTGTGCAAGCGCCTCCAATAGCTCAGCTTTTGAGACTGAGCCTTGGTTGGATATAAGCGAAACGTAACGCGGCGGGTTATACTCATGGTCTGAGTTTAGCATTGAGTTTTAAATGAAGTCAACCAAGTTAAAGTCTCGCGCCCACTGTGCTTACAATCTTAATGCTCATATTGTGTTTGTCACTAAGTATCGACGTAATGTTATCAATATTGAAATGCTCCAGACTTTGCAAAGTATTTTTACTAGACTTTGCTTGGCAAAAGAGTGTGAGTTGTTAGAATTTAGTGGCGAAACCGATCACGTACACTTGTTGATTAGTTACCCTCCAAACGTTACGTTATCGAAGTTAATCAACAACCTCAAAGCTGTCTCCAGTAAGTTGATTCGTCAGCAGTTTTCTGAGCAAGTGAACAAGCACTATAGTAAGCCCGTATTTTGGACTCAAGCGTACTGCATTATTTCTGCTGGTGGTGCACCACTAGATGTACTAAAAACCTATATTAATTCCCAGGAAAAACCTACAAGCTGACTGCCGCTAACCCCTCCCTGACGAGCCTTGATGGGGAATGCGCGGCAGAAACTGTTCAGTTGGGGGCTGAATACAGTAGAATTATTAATCGTACAGTGATTGTAAGAATCCTGGGAGCAACCTGGAGGTTTATTTGTCGAAGTTTATTTTAAAAGTTCTCTGGCTTGAGGAGAATGTCGCATTAGCAGTCGATCAAGTCGTGGGCAAAGGAACTAGCCCCTTGACCTGTTATTTCTTCTGGCCAAGGAACGATGCATGGCAACAGCTCAAGGATGAGTTGGAAGCCAAGCATTGGATTGCAGAAATGGAGCGAGTCGAGTTGCTCAACAAAGCTACGGAAGTGATTAATTACTGGCAAGAGGAGGGACGGAAACGCCCCATGACCGAAGCCCAGACAAAGTTTCCAGAAGTTGCCTTTACTGGCAGTTCTTAGTTGCTATCGGCAGCTATACTTCATACCTACCATCCTTGGCAGGCTCAGAAATTAGGAAAAAGGCAAAAGGCAGTAATTGTTTCTGCTCTCTTGCCTTTTTTGTGTATTAAACCATGCCGCCAGCAGCTTGAAAGCGAGCGCGTGCTCTTTTTAAAGCTTGAGTAGCTTGGATTTTTTCTTGGCGATTTTCACTGCTTTCAACTTGATTGAAACGCTCTTGAGCTTGGTTGAAAGCTTCTCTTGCTTGCTCTTTATCAATTGTGTCACCTCGCTCAGCCGCGTTGACGAGAATTGTCACTTCATTGTTTTCAATCTCGGCAAATCCACCCATCAGAGCAATTGGCTGCCATTCTTTACCAGGACGGACTCGCATCACACCAATGTCAAGCGCTGTCAGGAGAGGAGCGTGTTCGCTAAGTATACCAAGCTGACCAGTTGTACTTGGCAGGATTACCTCTTCAGCCTCTGAATCCCAGACAGTTTTGTCGGGAGAAATTACACGAACAGTTAAAGCCATCAGTTAATTGTTAGTTGTTATTTGTTCGCAAGGTGGGGTGGTTGATAGTCCACCCCACCAAATAGAATTACTTGCTGCCTGACTTGATTTTCTCAGCTTTGGCGATCGCTTTATCAATATCGCCTACTAGGTAGAAAGCTTGTTCTGGCAAGTCATCCAATTCTCCATTGAGAATCATTTGGAATCCCTTAATAGTTTGCTCCAAGGAAACATACTCACCAGGAGAACCAGTAAAGACTTCTG
>JBAUJE010000238.1:0-5321 GCA_049683475.1 Coleofasciculaceae cyanobacterium
TTAATGGTGATGTAGGCACGTTGCTGCTCGATCCGATCAACATCACGATTGCCAATGGAACTGGAGATAGCGCTTTTGCTGGTCAGATTCTCGCTGGTGACACCGCACCGACGACAACGATTTATGAGTCGGAGTTAGAGGGGTTGGCTGGTGATACCAATGTTGTTTTACAGGCAACAAACGATATTACTATTGAAGATTTAGCTGACGATGCCTTGGATTTTCAGTCTGGGGATGGAAGTATTACCTTAACGGCTGATGCTGATAGTAATGGAGTGGGTTCGGTATTGATGGAGGATACTCTAGATACTATCTACAGCAACGGACGTGATATTGCAATTTCAGGAGCGAGTTTGACGCTAGGTGATATTGATACTTCTTTTATCTCCTCCATTGGAAGTGATGAACCTAAGCAAGAAGTAGCAGTAAATGTAAATGCAGGTGGACCGATTCCTGCAACTGGAACAAGTGGCACAGCAACCTTTCTCTTCAGTGTTTCAAATTTAGAAGGAGTTATAAATGACCTAGATGTAGTATTTTCGGCAGAACATACCTATGATTCTGACCTCACTGTTTCCCTCTCATCGCCACAAAACACATCATTAAACTTATTTTCGGGTGTTGGGGATGATGGCGAAAATTTCCAGGACACCCGACTAGATGATAGGGCAGAAACAAGTATTAACCAAGCTACAGCTCCCTTTAATGAGTTCTCCTCCTACAGACCTACTGGAAGTTTAGCTATTTTCGATGGTGAAACTCCTAATGGTAATTGGACTTTGACAGTCACCGACAATGCTGAATTAGATAGTGGCAGATTATTTAAAGCTGGTGAGACTGCACCCTGGGGAACAGCAAATGGAACGCAATTGTTGTTTCAGTTAGTTACTAATCCGCCAGTTAATCCTGTTGACCCAAATAGTGGATCTGTAACACTCAACGCTACAAACGGCAATATCAGTGCCGGCCAGCTTAATACTGCCAATAATAATTTGGGTACAGGGGGTGAGATTACCCTTGATGCCACTGGTGATATTACAACAGCCGATGTAAATTCCTTCGCTAGCTCTGGGAATGGGGGTGCAATTACTCTTGAGGCTGGTGGAAACATCTCTGCCGAACTTATGGACTCTTCCTCTTCTCTGGGCAATGGGGGCAGAATTAACCTTAATGCTAGCGGCAACCTCTCTGTCAATGACATTGGCTCTTTCTCTGAGGAGGGAAATGGGGGTGCAATTACTCTTGATGCTGGTGAAAACCTCTCTGTCAATGACATTTACTCTTTCTCTGAGGAGGGAAATGGGGGCGCAATTAATCTTAATGCTAAAACAGTCAACATTGAAGATGCTCTAATTTATGCCGTGAGCTTTAATGGTCAAGGGGGAAATGTCACAATCACAGCAACCGCAACTGACTCTCAAATACCGGGAATTCAATTAGTTGATACTTTGATAGCTGTTACTAGAAATTCCAAACAAGCAGATCATGCTCAACATTCAGCTAACGGTGGAAATATTACTCTCACTGCCAATGATTCTTCCATCAGACTGAACAACGCTCAAATTATCACGGAAAGTGGAAGTGAATTTGATGGGGAGGCAGGTAATATCTCTATTTCAGCTAATTCTTTGTATATGAAAAACGAAAGCCTCATCTCTGCCCAAGCAACGGGAAATGCCAATGGCGGCAACATCACAATCAATACTCCCTTACTCGTTGTACTGCCACCAACAGGCCCTGACGGAAGTGACATTATTGCTCGTGCCGAGGGAGGTAACGGCGGCAAGATAAACATCACAGCCAGGGGCATTATTGGCATTAATCGTCGCTCTTCTGGTGTCATTGGCATCGAGCAACGTAGAGCAGAGCCAAACAATAAGACTAATGATATTGATGCCAGTTCAGATTTGGGCGTATCAGGTGAAGTAGAAATTAACCAAGCCATTGACCCCAGCCGAGGAATAACAGAACTACCCGAAGAACGAGTTGATGCCTCCGGACAAATCATTAACCGTTGTACTACTCAAGGAAGAGGCAACGAATTCTCTGTAACGGCACGGCAAGGCTTTCCTGCTAGTTCAGATCAACCCCTTACTGGTAATAATGCCTTGGCAGATTTAGGTAGTCTGGTGGAGGGAGATGGGGAGACGGGGAGACGGGGAGCAGGGCGAGCAGGGGGAGATGAACAATTGACAATTGACAATTCCCCAAAGCAAATTGTTGAAGCTCAAGGCTGGGTTAAATTGGCTGATGGTACTGTTGTCCTCTCGGCTGAGTCTTCTACTGTTAAATCTTCATTACCGGGACAGTCAATGACCAACTGTCAAGGTTCCTAATTGGAAAACCCTAGCTAATTTTAGAACCCTAGGTAATTCGCTAGAGTAAGAGATTAGAGTCAGGAGCAACTAGCAACCATGAAGGGAGACTGGAGTCATCAACTCTGCACTAGAAGAGTTTGGCTGGCTATTGGAGTCTTAGCACAGCTTGCCTTAGAAATTAGCCTTCCTCTGGCATCGGCTACGGCCGAGATTATCCCTGATCAAACTTTGGGAGACGAAGCTTCTCGCTTGACACGGGATGTACTTATTAATGGCCTAAGTGGCAATTACGCAGAGCGTACCCCCCTAAAAGGCGATCGCATTGATGGCGGTGCAACACGAGGCGCTAACCTTTTCCATAGCTTCCAAGAATTTAATGTTTTAAATGGACAACAGGTTTATTTTGCTAATCCTGCTGGCATCGAAAATATCCTCAGTCGGGTTACTGGCGCTAACGGTTCTGATATTTTCGGCAAACTGGGGGTATTAGGAAATGCCAATTTATTTTTAATTAATCCTAACGGCATTGTCTTTGGCCAGAATTCTCAATTAGATATTCGCGGTTCCTTTGTTGCTTCTACCGCCAACAGTTTTACCTTCGCCGATGGCAGCCGTTTCAGTGCGATAGAACCTCAAGCAGCACCCCTACTAACTATTAATCTGACACCTGGTTTGCAGCATGCTTCTTCTGGTTCAACCATAGTTAATTCCGGCAATTTAGTTGTGGGGCAAAATTTGACCCTGGCGGCGGAAAATCTGGAGTTAGAGGGACAGTTGCAAGCGGGGAAAGATTTGCAGCTTTTGGCCAGAAACAGGGTGCAGATTAGAGATAGCACTGTTGAGCCTTTTGTTGCCACTGCTGGGGGTCAATTGTTAGTTGAGGGAAAACAAAAGGTTGATATTTTTGCCTTGAATCATCCTAATAGCGGCTTGTTTTCCGGTACAGAGATGGTGTTGCGTTCTGCTAACCCCATAGGAGGTGATGCTCATTATTGGAGTGGAGGTAATTTTCGGATTGAGCAATTAGATGGAAATTTGGCGGATTTAGAAAGTCCCTACGATCCAATTATTCGTGCCAGTGGCGATGTCAGTTTTGCTGGGTATACAGGCGCATCCTTGCACATTTTTGCCGGAGGTAGTGTTGAAATTACGGGAGATGTCACCATCACACAACCAGAGGAACTGCCTACTAATGCCATTCAGGAAACAGTCACCTTGTTTAATGGAGATACCATTGAAATTAATGGTAACACCACACCGACGCTGGATATTCGTGCCGGAACTTTAGCTTATGGTACTCCCGGCACTACGGGTAACACCGCTGGGTTTCCTACTGGTATTCCCAATACAGGTGGCACGGCGACGAGTGCAGATATTAGGATTAGCGGCAACATTTCCAGTCAAGGGGGAACGGTTTTTTTAACTAATCAATATCAGCCGAATTCTTCCTTTAATGGGGTAATTGACGTAGCAGATGTTAACGCGACAACAATTAGATTTGATTCTAGGGGAAGCATCACTAAGGGTACTCTAACTTATTCCGATCCGGTTCCGGCTCTAGCTCCAGCACCAGCTCCAACTTCCACTTGTACTGCTACTTCCCCTTCCGCTTGTCCTCCTCCGCCACCACCTCCTCCTAATTTCACTCCTAATCGTCTGGAGAATTCTCCAGAGAATTTACAGGACGATTTACGAGATTCCCCGAACTATTCCCCAGACGATTCCCGGAACTATTCCCAGAACTATTTCCAGGAAAATTCTCAGGACAATTCAGATAATTCAGATAATTCAGATAATGATCCTATTGATTCTTCTATTCCTACTCACTCTAACGGATTAACCGATCTTTCTGGTCAAATTTTGCGCCGCTGCGCTGTTAGGGGAACAGGTAGTGAATTTATTGTCACTGGAAGGGAAGGCTTACCACCTAGTCCCGATACCCTTCTTACTGGGAATAACGCACTGGCTGATTTAGGAGATGGGGAGATGGGGAGACGGGGAGATGGGGAGACGGAGGAGATGAGGGAAATAGTTGCTAGTCAGCCAAACCTTATCGTTGAGGCTCAAGGCTGGGTTAAACATGCTGATGGGACAGTTGTACTTACTAATCAATCTCCTACGCTTATGTCTCAACTACCTGAGCAACCCAAGGTTAATTGCCAGAATACAACACTTTAGTTCTGCCCTCTAGCTCGACGAAAATAGACAAGGAGTAATGAGTAATGAGTAATGAGTACATAACTAAAATACACTCACTACTTATTACTCATAATTCAAGGAGGGGAAAATCCCTTCATCCAAAATCCCTTCATCCAAAATCTGAGTGACTGCACTCTGCCTCATCATGCAAACAAAACATCTAATTCCCACTCTATTCAAAAAACTGCTCAAGTACCTTGGCTTAGGCGTTAGTACTACCCTACTGAGCCTGATTTTAAGCTGGGGAATTCTGCCAACTGCTGCACAAATATCTCTAGAAAACCCAACCTCCCGACTCTCGACTCCTGACTCTTTAGCTAGCAATATCCCACAGCTGGTGCAACAGGGTAAGGAACTTTACCAAAATAGCCAATATGCTGATGCGGTTAAGGTTTGGCAAAAAGCTGCTTCTACTTTTGCTAGTCGGGGAGACAAACTTAATCAGGCAATGGTACTAAGCAATCTTGCCCTGGCCTATCAACAGTTGGGAAATTGGACAGAGGCGAATCAGGCAATTGAGTTGAGTCTCAAGCTGTTGGGTGAAACTCAGGGAAATAGTACTAACCGCCGCAGAGTTCTTGCTCAGGCGTTGAATAATCAAGGTAATTTGCAACTAGCACAAGGACAAGGGGAAGCAGCACTTACTACCTGGAAACGAGCAAAAGAAATCTATCAGCAAATTGGGGATGAAGCAGGGGTTACTCGTGGTTTAATTAACCAATCTCAAGCAATGGAGATATTAGGGCTTCACCCAAGAGCCTGTAAAACCATCTTGCAAGTTTTTGAATTTAGTAATCAAGACTG